>KB900583.1 GCA_000378905.1 actinobacterium SCGC AAA028-A23 | reverse complement strand
AAGCCGCATCAATGGTTTCTAATGCAAAGAATTCAGATCTATCAATAAGTGTTAAATCAGGAAGGGCAATCAAAGATTTCGGTGGCTTACTTGCTGTTGGAAACTCATCGCCAACTCCTGGACCTAGATTGATTCAAGTTAGTTATGCCCCAAAAGGTTCAAGCAATTGGCCACATGTGGTATTAATTGGTAAAGGCATCACATTTGATACCGGTGGGGTTTCACTAAAGCGTCCCTATGAGTCGATGATCGGAATGAAGAGTGACATGGCAGGGGCCGCTGCAGTTTTGTGTGCAACAGTTGCATTGGCAAAAACTAAACCAAAGGTACGAGTTACAACTCTTTTAATGGCAGCTGAAAATGCTCTGTCAGGCACATCTCAAAGGCCATCAGATGTTATAAAACACTTTGGCGGAACAACTGTTGAAGTTATAAACACTGATGCCGAAGGTAGGTTGGTATTAGCTGATGGACTTGCTTACGCTGATTCTGAGTTGGATCCAGATTATTTAATTGATCTAGCAACCTTAACTGGGGCGGCAACTCTTGGCCTTGGCCGCCAACATGCTGCGATGTATACAAGAAATACCACTGTGGCAAAGAAGTTAGCTGAGGCTGGAAATAGAGTAGGCGATAGGGTTTGGCAAATGCCATTAGTAGATGATTATTCAGTTGCGTTAGCAAGTGATGTGGCTGATTTCAATCACACTGCAGATAAGTTTGATTTTT
>KB900582.1 GCA_000378905.1 actinobacterium SCGC AAA028-A23 | reverse complement strand
AATTATAGCTAAACCCGTCTCGCAACATCACAGCTTTACCTGTTCCTGTTGTTTTACTGAAAGGAGTTATCTCTCCAAATTTATCTCCGTAAATTGAAGGGGTAATTGAAACTTCTTGAATAATCGCAGTATCTGCAAACAAATGCTCACCACTTGCAGCTAAGTTAGGTTGATCATCAAAATATATCAACCATTTTTTGTCGATATCACTCCAACGCAATTCATACTTAGCGGAGGGCCATTTAGCCTTGGCAGTTGAAGTAAGAACTCCATTTTCTGGAGCATCACCAAAATCAAACAAATATGAAGTGGCTTTTTCAATATTTATTTTAGGATTGGCATTTGCTCGTTCAAGAAGCAGGTCTGGTTTAAGAACCATATTTACAGGACCAGGGCGTTCTGGATCTTTTCCATAAATTGATGGCGGGTTTCGTTCCGCGGATAGATTTTCCAAATTTGCAGCTGCAATCACTGGTCGCATCTTCTTCTGCGCACCGCTGTATGCAAATCCAACTCGCCCGTATTGAGCCAATAACTCAATATCAGAAATTCGAGCAGACCTCACCGGTCCAATCAGCGGAGGCAATTGCGAAGAGTAAACAGCAGCTAATCGAGTAAGACCGCCTTCAACTTGTTCTACATATACAACATCTGCATACTCCAAGCCGATCTGAGGGTGAGCTGCTCTTGTGTCATCAATCTTGACTACCAAAATTTGCTCGTTAACCCCGGGCAGG
>KB900581.1 GCA_000378905.1 actinobacterium SCGC AAA028-A23 | reverse complement strand
ATTTGAAAGTATTAGCGAGACAGCCGATGAGGTGATTAACTCTTTTTTACTTGTTAAATTCACTAGAACTTTACTATTTGTTGATTTAAATTTTCGGCCTAACGCACTTGATGCCTTGCGTAAATCATCAAATCCTTCATCACCAACTCCAACAAGGTAAATACGAGTTAACGATCCTGCAGAGATAGGGACCTCAATTATTTCACCAGGCTTGGCAGTAAAATCTGGCCAATTTGCTAGCTCAATGTTTAAATTAAGTTTAGTAAATTCTGTGATCTCTTTAAGAAACCTACTCTTAACCAACTCAACTTTATCGCCAGGAATTACTGGAAGTGCGAGCGCAGTAAACCTTGATAAATCTAAATTCTTTTCACTTTGACTTAAGATTTTTGGATATAGATCTAGGAGTTTATGACTCATAAACTTGATTTAGCCGAGATTTGTCGTTTACTTTTTTACTAGCGCAACAGCTGCTTGTAAAACATTTCCTAGATTTGTTGCTTCTTCAACATTTAATTCAACGACCAATCGACCGCCGCCTTCAAGTGGGATTCGCATAACCATAGAGCGAGCCTCTTTAGTGACCTCCATAGGACCGTCACCAGTTCTTGGTTTCATCGCTGCCATTTAACTCTCCCCTGCCAAAGTCATGCATAGCCTTACTAGAGGCTTAATTATCCCCTATATAGCCACGAGTGGGAAATCCAGGTTTTACCCTTTAGAAATCAAGCCAATTAAGCGCGTTCTACCCGAGATAATTACTGAAGCGACTGCTCTTTCGGGCACACCTAATTTTTCTGCTATCTCTGTGGCGC
>KB900580.1 GCA_000378905.1 actinobacterium SCGC AAA028-A23 | reverse complement strand
CAATTAAAGTTGCTGGCAAAAGAGTTAAATGTGCCAGTAGTTGCAATCTCTCAGTTAAACCGATCTCCAGAGCAGCGTTCAGATAAGAAGCCAATGCTTTCAGATCTTCGTGAATCTGGTTCGATTGAGCAGGATGCAGATGTGGTTATCTTGCTTCACCGCGAGGATTTATATGATTCACAAAATAGATCAGGTGAGGCTGATTTAATTGTGGCAAAGCATAGAAATGGTCCAACTAGAACTATCACAGTTTCAGCTCAACTTCACTTAGCAAGATTTACTGATATGGCCACCAATTTTGCGCCAAGTGAGAAGTTTGTTAAAGATAATTAAATCTTTTTTAACTCACCTGTCTTAACATTATAAACAGCACCAACTACTGCAATATCTTTTGGCAGTAGTGGGAATTTTTCAATTCTAACTAAATCAGATTTAAGGGCTGCGATTTGATCGCTAACTGTTCTGATCTCAATGCTTCGGGTATCTATTGCACTCTTTTCAAAGATTGCAGCATGAATTTGCTCCTCAGTACCAGAGGCCATTTTGCAATCGGTGTGTGGCATGACTAAAACTCGATTTACACCAAGCAGGGTGGTGGCAAGAATTAAAGTTCTAAGTACATCCTCGGTAACTCTAGCTCCAGCATTTCTTAAAATCTTGGCATCTCCTGCACTCATGCCAACTATTTTTAAGGGATCTATTCTTGAATCCATACAGGTAACAATTGCTAAACCTTTTTTGGCATGTCCGGTTAGCTCTTGAGATTTAAAGTTTTTAACAAACTCGGTGTTTGAAGCAAAAAGATCATTAATTGTTCATCGGTAAAGCCAAGTTGATTTA
>KB900579.1 GCA_000378905.1 actinobacterium SCGC AAA028-A23 | reverse complement strand
GTGCACTTTTTAATTGTTCATTTAATTTAGAAATTGGAATACGACGTTTTTCTAAATCCTCTAATACGCCCTCAACAATCGAGGTCAATACATTTGACTCACTCATCTGTCGGATCCACCCCTTCAGATAATGCATTCCAATTATTTTTTGGTTTTCTTTCATACCGCTTTAAGGATTCTTTCCGGCTTAACCGAATAATTAAGTAAGTCGCTAATCCGACCACAAGCAGACTGCCAAGTATTGATCCCCTCACTTTGAAACCACCATTGAGTTGGCAGTTGCGATTGCACCTAATACTGCTGCTGCTTTATTAATGCACTCTTGATTTTCGGAGGCAGGATCTGAGTCCGCAACAATTCCAGCCCCTGCTTGAACATAAGCGGTGTTATCTTTAATTACCGCAGTTCTAATTGCTATACATGTATCTATATTGCCAGTGAAATCAAGATAACCAATGGTGCCGCCATAAATTCCTCTTTGCGTAGGTTCATGCTCTTCAATAATTTGCATTGCTCTTGGTTTTGGTGCTCCAGATAACGTACCTGCAGGGAATACTGCAAATAATGCATCAATTGGCGATATATGTTTTAACAACTTACCCACAACAGTAGAAACAATGTGCATTACATGGGAGTATTTTTCAATTTGCATAAATTGAGTTACTTCAACTGATCCTGGACTGCACACTCGGCCCAAGTCATTTCGCCCAAGATCAACCAACATCAAATGCTCTGCTCGTTCTTTAGGATCAATCAGCAATTCTTTTTCAATACTCAAATCTTGTTTATCATCTTTGCCTCTAGGCCTAGTTCCGGCAATCGGATGAATAACGACCTCATCCCCCGTCACCTTCACTAAAGCTTCCGGACTTGAA
>KB900578.1 GCA_000378905.1 actinobacterium SCGC AAA028-A23 | reverse complement strand
TAATCAAACGAGTCCTCGTAGGTTTTGTGGGTGGATTGGTTACATTAATTGGCGTGGTTGCATTAGTAGCGCCAGGGCCTGGATGGTTAATCATTTTTACTGGGCTAGGTATTTTGGCCTCAGAGTTTGCATGGGCAGCAAGAGTTTTGACATCTGCTCGGGGTGTGGCTAATCGGGCAGCAAATGCAGCAAAGATAAAAAAGAAGCACCGATTGATGATTATGGCCGCATTAATTTTCTTAAGCCTTGTTGGATTGGTTATTTGGTACGAATACACTCGTTAATTACACCTTCTAACCACCTACTTTGCTAACCTAGCGGCATGTCAGCGCAAATCAAGATCACAGTTGATGGTCAGGTGCAGCAAGTTGCCGCCGACCAGCGCCCAACCCATATATTTCAAGATAATGCTGAAATTGTGGTTTGTAAGATAAATGGTGAATTGAAAGATCTATGGAGTGAACTCTCAGATGGCGATGTAGTTGAATCAGTTGCTATTTCAACTCCCGATGGTTTAAATGTTTTACGCCATTCAACTGCCCACGTATTGGCCCAGGCGGTTCAAGAAGTTTTCACTGAAACGAAATTAGGAATTGGACCTCCTATCCGAGATGGGTTTTATTACGATTTTGATCCAAAAGATCCATTTACTCCAAGTGATTTAGAAAAACTTGAAAGTGCAATGCGCAAGATTGTTAAAGCTGGCCAAAGATTTCGCAGACGAGTAACAACTGAGAAAGATGCATTGGCTGAGTTGAAATCTGAGCCTTATAAATGTGAATTGATTGGATTAAAAGCAGGAGAGACCGCTGATGAGTCAAGTGTTGAAGTGGGCGGAACTGAGTTAACTATCTATGACAATTTAGGCAGAGATGGCAATCCAGTTTGGAGTGACTTGT
>KB900577.1 GCA_000378905.1 actinobacterium SCGC AAA028-A23 | reverse complement strand
CCTGCTGTTGCAGCCCTTTGTGTTTGATCTAGATTTATTCTGCCAGGATTTGGGGGAGTAAAGCCCTCTGCTTGCTCAATTCCATCCAACTCATCTAGATAGGTATTAGGTGATGATTGGTCAAGGGATAGACCAGAAACTATTGATTCAAACTCAGCATTTACTAAATCACTCTCATTAAAATCTGAACCTCGTTTTACTGCTCCACTTAAAACATCCTCAATAAAGATTTTACTTTCAATGTTTAATTGCTCAGCATCAAAATCAAGTGGAACATTATGGAATGAGTGCTCAAATACCACCTCGCGGATATCAACTGAAAAGACATTATCAATTACCGTCATTGAGTTTTCAGGATCAACTGCATGGTCATTTGTTGAGTAGGCGACCATGATTGGTAGATCGATTAAATAAAGATCTCGCTCAACATTTGCCCAAAGTTTTCGAAGAGAATCAAGTGCTTTAAGTGGGGTGCGATCATAGGAGTGGATGGGTGGATTTGGCGCTGCAATATCAGTTGCACCCTTTGCCACCGATGGGATTAAGTACTTAAGTATTGGAATTACTTTCATAAACCATCTACGATCATGAATAGATGGGTTTAAAACAATTAAGCCTTCAATTTCATTTCCATATATCTGACATAACCTAAGTGCAAGGCTTGCTCCCATAGAAAATCCGGCAATAAATACTCGATCACATTTTTGCTTTAACTCAAGATAAGATCTTTCAACCTCGGCATACCAATCCTGCCAAGTTGTTTTATTCATCTCCTGCCAAGATGTGCCATGACCTGGCAGAAGTGGTGCGCTAACAGTGAATCCTTGTTGATTTAAATACTTTGCCCAGGGAGTAATACTCACAGTTGAGCCGGTAAATCCATGAATCACCAACACTCCAACCTTTCCCCCAGAAAGGCAGAAA
>KB900576.1 GCA_000378905.1 actinobacterium SCGC AAA028-A23 | reverse complement strand
ATCATCAAGCCATGGAATGTAATCAGATGGTCCGATGTGAACATTCTTAGCCCCCAAGTCATAATCTAATTGTGAGGTTACAGATTGGGTCTTTGAGATCTTCTTTGACTCAAGACGATCACGCTCTAACATGTTCTTGAAATCCATATTTCCACCAACATTTAATTGGTAGGTGCGATCTAGGTGAACACCACGATCTTGGAATAGTTTTGCCATGATTCGGTGGGTGATTGTGGCACCAACCTGTGACTTAATATCGTCACCAACAATTGGCAGTCCTGCCTTAGTGAATTTATCTGCCCATACTGGATCAGAGGCAATAAAGACTGGCAGAGCATTAACAAATGCACATCCGGCATCAATTGCGCACTGGGCATAAAACTTTGCAGCCTCTTCAGAGCCAACTGGTAGGTAGCAGATAACTACATCAACCTTATTAGATTTTAACTCTGCCACCACATCAACTGGTGCAGCATCAGATTCCTTGATCGTCTCTTTGTAGTAGCGGCCCAAACCATCTAATGTGGTTCCGCGCTTTACTGTTACGCCAGTTTTTGCAACTGTTGAGAATTTAATGGTGTTGTTCTCACTTGCCCAGATTGCATCTGCAAGATCTAAACCGACCTTTTTAGCATCAACATCTAAAGCCAAAACAAAATTAATATTTTTAATGTGGTACCCACCAAGGACTGGGTGCATCAAACCAGGAATCTCGGTTTCGTTAGTAGCATCCTTGTAATAGGTAATTCCTTGAATCAATGAGTTGGCGCAATTTCCGACTCCAACTATTGCTACTCGGATTTCACCTTTATTTTCTACGCTCACGAGCTCTTCCTTTCGGTTTGTATCATTTTTTCCAACCAAGCAATCTCTCGCTCAGCTGATTCCAATGAGTGACGGCGCCACTCAACTAAGTAGGTATCAATACCTTCTGGAATTTTTG
>KB900575.1 GCA_000378905.1 actinobacterium SCGC AAA028-A23 | reverse complement strand
TCCATCTATTTTGGTATCACTGTTTTTATTGGGGTTAACTTTTGAACAGTAATTACTGGCGCAAAGATTTCATTTTGAATCATTTCATCATCCTGCTTTAGATCTGCCACCACAGTTGGATTCCAAAAATATCCTGGACCCTTTATTGCGGATCCACCAGCTGTAACTCTGGCATGGGCGGGCACGCGATCTAAAAAGCCCTGAACTCTGGCCAATTGGTTAGCGTTATTAACTGGACCTACCAACACATCTTCATGAGGCATTCCAACTTTAATGACATTTTTTGCCTGCTCAGAAAGGAGTGCAACAACATCATCATAGGCACTTGCTTCGACTAAAACTCTTGTTGCAGCAGTGCAATCTTGTCCGGCGTTGAAGTAACCAGCAACGGCAATCCATTCACAAGCAGCCTCTAAATTAGCATCATCAAAAATTACAACTGGAGCTTTTCCACCTAATTCAAGGTGTAATTTCTTGAGATCCTTAGCAGCACTAGATGCCACCTCCATACCTGCACGCACAGAACCGGTTATTGAAACCATCTGCGGAATATCATGTTCAACTAATGCACGCCCTGTATCGCGATCACCGATCACAACATTTATTACACCCTCTGGTAAAAACTCTTGCATTAACTCAGCCATCCAAAGAGTTGAAACTGGAGTTGTATCACTTGGCTTTAACACCACAGTGTTTCCAGCTGCAATTGCTGGTGCCCACTTCCATACCGCCATCATCATCGGATAATTCCAAGGTGTTACCTGCGCGCAAACACCAATTGGTTCTCGGCGAATAAATGAGGTGTGGCCTTTGAAATACTCTGCTGCAGATTTTCCCTCTAAATTTCTAGCAGCTCCTGCAAAAAATCTAATTTGATCCAACATGGGACCAATCTCTTCAGCCCTAGTTACTGCAATTGGCTTGCCAGTATTCTCAGATTCAATTCCAATTAACT
>KB900574.1 GCA_000378905.1 actinobacterium SCGC AAA028-A23 | reverse complement strand
GCTCGAGCCTTTATATATGAAACCATAAATGAAGCGACAGCGGTTATTAGAAATAAAGGCACCAATGGATCATCTGATTTGATGAAATAAAGAAGTCCACCGATAAAGATTGCTGCATCACTTAATCGGTCTAAAGTTGAATCTAAGACAGCGCCCCATTTACTTACCCCCTTGCTGGAAGCTCTTGCAACTGCGCCATCAAATAAATCAAATAATACAAATATGGTTACCCAGATAACACCGGCAAAAAACTCTCCTCTAGGAAAAAAGTAGAGTGCGCTAATTACACTTCCTAGACCACCAATTGTTGAGATTAAATTGGCGCTTACCCTTGATTTGATCAATATTTTTACGATCGGCGAAATAATCTTCGCGACAGGATCACGTAATGAACGCTGTAACATAATTCCCATCGTAGGCTTACCGATCATGGCCGACCTAATTAACGCACGGTATCTACTGGGAATATCTCCTGAGAATGAGGGTATTTGCCAAGCCCTTGGACTTACTGCGGCCAATATTGATGACCCACTACTGATTACTGCAGATGTAGTGGTGGTTATCGCTAGTGCCAAAACTGGTATCGATCCAAAGATCGTTTCACAATGGCACACATTCCGAGATCTATATGTACCAGCAATAGTTGCAATAATTGATTTTCAAGATGGCGATGTTGATTTTGAAGATATGAGCGCAATAGTTGGAAAAATGCTTGAGCCAGTTTTAACTCCTTATTTAGTTCTACATGCCGAAAATGGTAACCCAACCGCATTGATAAATTTAGAGAGCCAAATGATTACCGATTATTCGCTAGCGCCATCAGTAATTAAAGATAGCGATAGTGAGCATAAAGAATTAATCTCTGAGTTTAGAAGCGAATTGCAAGAAGCATTAATCGAAGGTGGCTGGGAGCAATTTGCAGCGGGCCTAGTAATTCCGGCAATTCCACTGATCTTAAGTAATAAACTTGGTATTAATGAGATACAAAAATTCTTAGATTTGATTCCAACCCGCAGCTAATTGATCACGGCTGTCTTGTAGGA
>KB900573.1 GCA_000378905.1 actinobacterium SCGC AAA028-A23 | reverse complement strand
CGCACCATGATCTCAAACATGATCGAGGGTGTGACAAAGGGATATACCAAGAAGATTAATATCGTTGGTGTTGGTTACAAAGTTGCAGCAAAAGGTAAAGATCTTGAGTTTGCACTTGGTTACAGCCATCCAATTAATTTTATTGCCGATGAAGGAATCACTTTCAAAATTGATTCCCCAACTGAAATTACGGTAGTAGGAATCAACAAGCAATTAGTTGGTGAGACTGCTGCGAAGATTCAAAAACTTCGTAAATCAGATCCTTACAAAGGTAAGGGTCTACATCTGGAAGGCGCTCATATTCGCCGCAAGCAAGGAAAGACAGGTAAGAAATAATGGCTATCGGTTATAAGGTCGTTAAGGGTTCACCAACAAAGGCCCGTGCCCGTCGTCACTTCCGTCTGCGTAAGCGAGTAGTTGGCACTGCAGATCGTCCACGCCTAGTTGTTTCCCGCTCTGCCCGCCATTTATTTGTGCAGGTAGTTGATGATTCAACTTCAAAGACTTTAGCTTCTGCCTCCACAATGGAGAAAGAGTTGCGCGCATTTGCTGGTGATAAAACCGCAAAGGCAAAGCAGGTTGGCGAGTTAATCGCAAAGCGTGCGAAAGAAAAAGGAATTTCTACTGTGGTCTTTGATCGCGGTGGTAATAAGTTCCACGGCCGAGTTGCAGCTGTTGCAACAAGTGCTCGTGCAAATGGATTGGAGTTCTAATGGCCGGTACATCAGCTACTAAC
This sequence comes from actinobacterium SCGC AAA028-A23, assembly GCA_000378905.1. Classification (GTDB taxonomy): domain Bacteria; phylum Actinomycetota; class Actinomycetes; order Nanopelagicales; family Nanopelagicaceae; genus Nanopelagicus. The sequence continues at coordinate 59,511 of KB900573.1, read as the reverse complement.
ACCGGTGCCCGTGAGGATAAGCCAAAGGGCGGACGCGAAAAGCGCGAACGTCGTGATGGTGATTTCCAAAAGGAAAAATCTCCATACACCGAGCGCGTGGTATTTATTAATCGTGTTGCCAAGGTAGTTAAGGGTGGACGTCGTTTCTCCTTTACTGCATTAATTGTGGTTGGCGATGGCAAAGGAATGGTTGGCGTTGGATATGGAAAAGCCAAAGAGGTTCCACAAGCTATTGCTAAAGCAGTTGAAGATGGCAAGAAGAATTTCTTTAAGGTGCCATTACTAAATGGAACTATTCCTCATCCAGTTCAAGGTGAGAAAGCTGCCGGAGTTATTTTGCTTCGCCCAGCATCTCCTGGTACTGGTGTAATCGCTGGTGGTCCAGTTCGTGCAGTACTTGAGTGCGCTGGAATTACTGACGTATTATCAAAATCTTTAGGTTCAGGTAATCCAATCAACATGGTGCACGCAACAGCTGCTGCGCTTAAGATGTTGGAAAACCCAACTGCAATTGCAGCTCGTCGTGGTCGCCCACTCGAGGATGTTGCACCTGCTGCGATTACTCGTTTGATTGCAGAGCAAGTAAAGGTTGGTGCCTAATGCCAAGATTAAAAGTTACTCAAATTAGATCTAAGGTTGGAAATCCTCCTGATCAACGAAACACTCTTCGCTCACTTGGCTTGAAGCGAATTGGTGATGTAGTAGTTAAGGAAGATCGTCCTGAGATTCGTGGCATGGTTTACTCCGTGCGTCATTTAATTGCAGTTGAGGAGGTTGAATAACAATGGTGCTAAAGGTTCATCATTTACGTCCAGCTCCTGGAGCCAAAAAAGCTAAGACTCGTAAGGGTCGTGGTGAGGCTTCTAAGGGAAAGACTGCCGGACGTGGCGGTAAAGGAACTCGTGCTCGTAACGTAGTTCGCGCAGGATTTGAGGGCGGTCAGCTGCCATTAGTAATGCGTTTACCTAAACTTCGCGGATTTAAGAATCCTGAAAGAGTTGAATACCAGGCTGTAAATATCTCAACTATTAACTCACTTTACCCAAAGGGTGGAAATGTAACAGTTGAAGATTTAGTGAAAAAGGGTGCGGCTCGCAAGGGTCATCCAGTTAAGGTACTTGGTAATGGCGATATTTCTGTCAAAGTTACTGTAGTAGCTCATGCATTCTCAACATCAGCAACTGCAAAGATTTCAGCTGCTGGCGGATCTGCAAAGACACTTTAAGAATTTCGAATAGAACGAAAGGGGAAGATCTTGTTGTTATCAGCATTTGGTAAGGCGTTTAAGACGCCAGATTTGCGTAAGAAGATTTTCTTCACCCTTTCGATCATGGCGCTTTTCCGATTGGGTTCAGTAATTCCAACCCCTGGTGTTTCATATGTGAATGTGCAGGAGTGTTTAGCGACTGCAAATACCGGTGGCTTATTTGGATTGATCAACCTATTTAGCGGTGGCGCATTACTTCAATTAAGTGTGTTCGCACTTGGAATCATGCCTTACATCACCAGCTCAATTATTGTTCAGTTGTTAACGGTTGTAATTCCTCGTTTTGAAACTTTGAAAAAAGAGGGTCAAGCAGGAACTGCCAAGTTAACTCAATACACTCGCTACCTAACAATTGGTTTGGCGATCTTGCAATCAACTGGCTTAATTGCAGTGGCAAGAATTACCGGCAGAATCTTCCCAAATTGCTCACTTCCAATTATTCCTGACACCTCATGGCAGCGAATCATCACCATGATTGCAGTTATGACTGCGGGAACCTCAGTAATTATGTGGTTAGGTGAGTTAATCACTGACCGTGGTGTTGGAAATGGAATGTCTATTTTGATTTTCACATCAATTGCAGCAAGTTTTCCTGGACAACTTTGGTCAATCAAATTACAAAAAGGCTGGTTTGCATTCCTATTCATCATGGCAGTTGGCGTTCTAATTGTCGCTGCAGTTGTATTCGTGGAGCAGGCGCAACGAAGAATTCCAGTTCAGTATGCAAAGCGTCAGGTTGGTCGTCAGCAATACGGCGGAACCAGCACCTATATTCCAATTAAGGTGAACCAATCTGGAGTTATTCCAGTAATTTTCGCATCCTCTTTGCTTTATATTCCATCTCTGATTGTTAACTTCAGCGGCAGCCAAGCTGCTTGGGCAACATGGATCTCTAAGAACTTAGTAAGCGGAGACAACTTCTTTTACATCGGTGTTTATGCACTGCTTATTGTCTTCTTTACCTACTTCTATGTCGCGATCACATTTAATCCAGATGAAGTATCTGACAATATGAAGAAGTATGGTGGCTTTATTCCAGGAATTAGAGCTGGTAAGCCAACCTCTGAGTACTTGCAGTATGTGTTATCTAGAATTACTGCGCCAGGTGCGCTATATCTTTCAATTGTTGCGATCATCCCATTTATCGCATTAATTCTTTTCCAGGCTTCACAAAACTTCCCATTCGGAGGAACCGCTATTTTGATCGTTGTTGGTGTTGGTCTAGATACTGCCAAGCAGATTGAATCTCAACTACAACAACGTTCCTATGAGGGGTTCTTGCGCTAATGCGATTAATCCTGGTTGGACCACCAGGTGCTGGTAAAGGAACACAAGCAGTTCACCTAGCTGCTCATTACAAAATTCCACACATTTCAACTGGCGATATTTTTCGTGCAAATTTAAAAAATGGCACCGAGTTAGGCAAACAAGCCCAAAGCTTTATGGACAAGGGCGAGTTAGTTCCAGACTCAGTTACCAATGAAATGGTTAAAGATCGCCTTGGAATTGCCGATGTTGCCAATGGCTTCCTACTTGATGGCTTTCCACGTAATACCAATCAAGCTCAGGTTTTAGATTCAATCCTTTCAGAAAAGAAGATGCCACTAGATGCAGTACTGGAATTAAAGATTGATAATGCAGAGATTATTAAACGCCTAGCTGGTCGTCGCACCTGTCGTGGCTGTGGTGCTTCATCACATGTGGTTTTTGAAAAACCAAAAGTTGATGGTGTTTGTGATAAGTGTCAGGGTCAGTTGTACCAAAGAGAAGATGACAAAGAAGAGGTTATCGCTCGCCGGCTTGAGATTTATACCGAGCAAACTGCGCCAATTGTTGAGTTTTATAAATCTGCTGGTTTATTAAAAAATATCTCAGCGCTAGGTGATGTTGCTGAGATTACCAAAACAGCTATCTCAATTTTAGGTTAGTAAAATGGCAATTGAGGTAAAGAATTTAGAGCAATTAAAATCCATGCGAAAAGCTGGCTTAGTTGTGGCCGATACCTTGGAGCTACTTAAGAGATCTGCTCAAATTGGCATGACAACTTTAGACTTAGATGAAATTGCAGCAACAAATTTAGTAAAGCATGGGGCAACCTCATCCTTTCTTGGCTACCACGGGTTTCCTGCGGTGATCTGCGCATCAGTAAATGAAGAGGTTGTTCACGGCATCCCAAATAAAAGAAAACTCGTTTCCGGAGATCTTTTGTCTATTGATTTTGGCGCAATAATTGAAGGCTGGCATGGTGATGCTGCAATCTCATTTGGATTAGGAGAGATTGATCCAGCTGATCAAAAGTTAATGGATGTTTGCCAGGAGTCGATGTGGCGGGGAATTGCTGCAGGCAAGAAGGGTGCAAAGTTAACTGATATCTCAGCTGCAATTGAGAGTTACATAAACTCCCAAGGTAAGTATGGAATTTTGCGTGAGTATGGTGGCCATGGCATTGGTAGTGCAATGCATCAAGAGCCACATATTTTAAATTTTGGACCAGCTGGAAATGGTCCTGAATTAATTGAAGGTATGGCACTTGCCATTGAACCAATGATCACTCGGGGCCATGAACGCACTAAAGTTTTAAGTGATGATTGGACTGTGGTCTCACATGATTCATCAAAGGGTGCTCACTTTGAACACAGCTACACAATTGCACCTGATGGCAAAGTTTTCGTATTAACGGCAAAAGATGGTGGCCAAGAGCAGTTGGCTCGATTGGGCGTTGAGATCTCAGATTTGATCTGATTTGCACCCGAAATCCCCGCATGGATTTGGGTGATCTTGAGCGGATTTTTCTTTTTTACCCACCCCGCCTAAACTAACCCTCCTGCCTCGAAAGGGGTAAACCTAATTTAGAACAGAAAAGTAGGTATCGCTTGGCCAAGAAAGACGGTGCAATTGAAATCGAAGGCACTGTTGCTGAAGCATTACCTAACGCAATGTTCCGAGTTGAGTTAACAAATGGACACAAAGTTTTAGCACACATCAGCGGAAAGATGCGACAGAACTACATTCGCATTTTGCCGGAGGATAAAGTGATTGTTGAACTTAGTCCATATGACCTCACCAGAGGTCGAATTATTTATCGTTACAAATAAATAATTTTTTAATCTTAAGTTGTTGGAAAGGTAATCGTGAAGGTTAAACCAAGCGTGAAGAAGATTTGCGACAAGTGCAAAGTCATTCGTCGTAATGGTCGCGTAATGGTGATCTGCGAAAACCTACGCCACAAACAACGTCAGGGTTAATTTAAAAAACGCGTGATGCGACTTAGTTAAGGTCAAACTTAATTAAGACCCTCAGTCCGAAAAGCTGAGGCCAGATAAGAAATTATTTGGAGGCATTGCGGAGGACTTTTCGGATAAAAGAAACAGGTTAGCGATATGGCACGTCTTGTTGGTGTCGATCTTCCCCGCGAAAAGCGTGTTGAGATTGCACTTACCTATATTTTCGGAATGGGACTTACCCGTGCGCAGGCAACACTTGCTGCTACCGGTATCTCACCAGATATCCGCGTTAAAGATTTACAAGAGCCAGATTTGGCAAAGCTTCGTGAGTTCATTGAAGCCAATTACAAAATTGAGGGTGATCTTCGTCGTGAGGTCGCTGGCGACATCCGTCGCAAAGTTGAAATTCAAAGCTACCAAGGTTCACGTCACCGTAAAGGATTACCAGTCCGCGGACAACGTACACATACCAACGCTCGTACTCGTAAGGGTCCACGTGTTGCAATTGCTGGTAAGAAGAAGGAGACCAAGTAATGGCCGCCGAAAAGACTAAACCAGCTAAGGATGCAGCTAAGGCTGCACCTAAGAAAATTAAAGCACGTAAGAAGGATAAGAAGAATGTTGCCTTCGGTCATGCTTACATCAAGAGCACATTTAACAACACCATTGTTTCAATCACAGATCCAGCTGGCGCAGTAATTGCCTGGTCATCATCTGGTCAGGTTGGATTTAAAGGTTCTCGTAAATCAACTCCATTTGCTGCGCAAATGGCGGCAGAGGCTGCAGCTCGTAAAGCAGCTGAGCATGGTTTAAAGAAGGTTGATGTATTTGTTAAGGGACCTGGTTCAGGCCGGGAAACTGCAATTCGTTCATTACAAGCAGCAGGTCTTGAGGTTGGAGCCATCGCAGATGTAACTCCAGCACCTCATAACGGTTGCCGTCCACGTAAACCACGTCGAGTATAAGGAAAGGGAGAAAACTATGGCTCGCTATACCGGTGCAGATTGCAAAAGATGCCGTCGAGAAAAAGTAAAGCTCTTCCTTAAGGGCTCTAAGTGTGATGGACCAAAGTGTCCAATTGAGTCTCGTCCATATCCACCAGGACAACATGGTCGCGCTCGCTCAAAGGATTCTGAGTACTTACTACAGATGCGTGAGAAGCAAAAGTGTGCACGTATTTACGGAATTCTAGAACGTCAGTTCCGTGGTTACTACGAAGAGGCAAACCGTCTGCAAGGTAAGACTGGTGAAAACCTTCTTGTACTTCTGGAAACTCGTTTAGATAACGTAGTTTTCCGCGCTGGCTTTGCAAAGAGCCGTGACATGGCACGTCAATTAGTTCGCCACGGTCACTTCTTAGTAAATGGTAAGAGCGTAAACATTCCATCATTTCGCGTAACACCAATGGATGTAATTGATGTTGTACCAGCTTCGCTGGACACCACACCATTCATTGTGGCAAGCGCTGAACTTGGTGAGAAAGCAGTTCCAGCCTGGATGGAGGTTGTGGGATCAAAGATGCGAATCCTGGTTCACGCAATTCCAACCCGACCAATTATTGATACTCAAGTACAAGAGCAACTAATCGTTGAGCTTTACTCCAAGTAATCAAGAACTTAAAGCAGTAAAGATTTACCGCAGTAAAACTAAATATCGTAAGCCAACCGGAAGATCAAATAGAGGGTCTTCCAGAACATACGGAGGAAAACAGTGCTAATTGCACAACGCCCCATCCTCACTGAGGAAGTAGTAAGCGAGTACCGTTCACGGTTCATTATTGAGCCGCTAGAACCAGGTTTCGGTTACACCCTTGGTAATTCAATTCGTCGCACCTTGTTATCTTCAATTCCAGGAGCAGCTGTTACTGGAATTAGAGTTAACAATGCATTGCATGAGTTCACAGCTCTTGAAGGTGTGAAAGAGGATCTAACTGAGATCGTCTTGAACATCAAAAACCTAGTTTTATCCTCAGATAATGATGAGCCATCACTTCTTTACATCCGTAAAAATGGTGAGGGAATTGTTACTGGTGCAGATATCGCAGCTCCAGCAGGTGTGCAATTACACAATCCAGAGCTACATATCGCCACCTTAAACTCAAAGGCAAAGTTTGAGATTGAGTTAACGGTTGAGCGCGGTCGTGGATACATCACCGCAGTTCAAAACAAGCAAGCAGGTGGAGAGATTGGCCGTATTCCAGTTGACTCTATTTATTCACCAGTATTGCGCGTAACCTACAAAGTTGAAGCAACTCGCGTTGAACAACGCACCGACTTTGATCGTTTAGTTGTTGATGTTGAGACAAAGCGATCAATGAAGCCAGCAGATGCTATGGCATCAGCTGGAAAGACATTGGTTGAGTTGTTTGGTTTAGCTCGCGAGTTAAATGCTAACGCCGAAGGAATTGAAATGGGACCTTCCATTCAAGATGCAGCACTTGCTGCAGATATGGCGCTACCAATCGAAGATCTAGATCTAACTGTTCGTTCTTACAACTGCCTAAAGCGCGAGGGTATTCACACCGTTGGTGAGTTGCTTTCACGTTCTGAAGCAGATCTTATGGATATCCGTAATTTCGGCTCCAAGTCAATTGATGAGGTTAAGGCGAAACTACAATCTATGGGAATGCAATTAAAGGACAGTCCAGCTGGATTTGATCCAACCAAGCACGCAAACTATGGAAGTAACGTTGATGATGAACTTGTCGACGCTGAAGAGGTCTAGGAGAGAATATGCCAAAGCCAAGTAAAGGCCCACGTTTAGGTAGCGGTCCAGCACATGAGAAATTATTGCTGGGCACACTCGCTGCGCAACTTTTTGAAAATGGAAAGTTGACCACAACTGAAGCAAAGGCAAAGCGTCTTCGTCCGTTAGCTGAGCGATTAATCACTCATGCTAAAAAAGGTGACCTTGCTGCTCGTCGTCGTGTGATGGCAAGAATTTCTAGCAAATCAATAGTGCACACACTATTTACAGATATTGCAAAGAGATTCGAAAGCCGCGATGGTGGATATACCCGTATTACCAAGATCGGTCCACGCAAAGGTGACAATGCACCAATGGCAGTGATCGAAATGGTTGAGGCTGGTACACCAGTTAAAAAAGTTGCTAAAAAAGCTGCAGCGAAAGCTGAGTAATAACGCAAACTTAAAGTAAAGATTATGACTAAACCCACTCTTGAAGTTAAGAGTGGGTTTTCTCGTTTAAGAGTTGATTTAACCTACGACGGAAGTAATTTTTCTGGCTGGGCAAAACAACCAGGGCTAAGAACTATTCAGGCAGAGTTTGAAGCAGCCCTTACCACCATAATTCAAGGTGAGGTTTCAACAATTGTGGCAGGGCGAACTGATGCTGGAGTTCACGCAAAACATCAAGTTTTACATGTTGATCTACCCGAAGATACGCAGGTAGATAACTTGGCTTTTCGATTAAATCAATTATTAAAATCAGATATTCGAGTTCTAGAGGCAGTCTGGGCACCTTTAAATTTTCATGCCAGGTTTGGTCCAAATAGCCGCACCTATCAATACAAAATTATTGATGGCGGAAAGGTTATTGCACCCCTTGATCGCTTTGATAGCGCTAAATGGTTTCGCCAACTTGATGTTGAGCTGATGAATGAAGGATCAAAATTACTATTGGGAGAGCATGATTTTTTTGCATTTTGTAAGCATCGGGAGGGCACAAGCACCATTAAAAATTTGATGGAGTTTGAGTGGCATCGTGATGAAAAAGATGTGGTTATTGGTCAGATAACCGCCAACTCTTTTGGCTATAACATGGTTAGAAATTTGGTTGGTGCAGCAGTTTGTGTTGGAGAAGGAAGATTTAAGCCAGAGTGGATGTTAAAAACTTTGACTGAAAAAATTCGGATCTCAGATAGTTATGTATTTCCACCACAGGGATTAAGTTTGATAAAGGTTGATTTTCCACCAGCAGATCAGTATTTGGCCAAGTACAACGAAAATCATCTAAATCCTCAGGAGCAAGAGGATGAGGGCTGATATCTAAGCGGGAAGGGAATGCGGTTTTGACCTTATCCCACACCTGCGGGTAATCTTTGGCCTCTGGAAATGACCCATCAGGGACAATCCTAAAATGATAAGAAAGGCAGATGCTCGTGCGCACATTTACACCTAAAGCTGGTGAGATCACCCGTAGTTGGTATCTCATTGATGCTCAAGATGTTGTGCTTGGACGTCTTGCAACTCACGCGGCAAATCTTCTACGCGGAAAACATAAAACCACATTTGCTCCTCACATGGACATGGGTGACTTTGTAATTGTTATCAATGCTGACAAGGTTGCACTAACTGGTTCAAAGAGCACACAAAAATTTGCTCACCAACACTCTGGTTATCCAGGTGGTATGACATCAACTGTTTACTCAGATATGTTTGAAAAATTCCCAACCCGTGCGGTTGAAAAAGCAATCAAAGGAATGTTGCCTAAGAACCATGTTGGTCGCTCAGCTGCAACTAAGTTAAAAGTTTATGCAGGTAGTGAGCATCCACATGCCGCTCAAAACCCAAAGGTTTTTGAGTTCAACCAAGTTTCCCAGATTTCAAAGAAGTAATAGGAGAGAAATGTCTAACGAGAATTTAGATTCAACTGATGAGGCACTACCAACCTCATACAGCTCTAGCACTCCAGCTGCTGCAACAAATCGCAAAGCGATCACAGCCCCTGGTGGTGGCGTTGGTCGACGTAAAGAGGCAGTTGCCCGAGTTCGCCTAGTTCCAGGATCTGGTCGTTGGGTTGTTAATGGCAAACCACTTGAGGTTTATTTTCCAAACAAGGTGCACCAACAATCAGTTGCAGAACCATTTAAGACTGTTGGCGCAGAGGGAACATATGATGTTTTCGCTCGGATCAATGGTGGTGGAACTTCAGGTCAAGCCGGCGCACTTCGTTTAGGTGTTGCTCGTGCACTTAATGAAATTGATATTGATGCAAATCGTCCAACTTTGAAAAAAGCTGGCTTCTTAAGACGTGATGCACGTGTAATTGAACGTAAGAAGTACGGTCTGAAAAAGGCTCGTAAGCGTTCTCAATACAGCAAGCGTTAATTACTTACTCGCTTAAAATCTAATATGGCCCTCTTCGGCACCGACGGTGTACGAGGCGTTGCAAACATTGATTTAACCGCTGAACTTGCTGTTGATTTAGCAGTTGCAGCCGCTCACGTCTTAGGTGAAATCGGATTATTTGCTGGCCATCGCCCAAAAGCAATTGTTGGCCAAGATTCCAGAGCATCTGGTGATTTCTTAGAATCAGCAATCATCTCAGGCTTAACAAGTGCTGGCGTTGATGTTTATCGGGTTGGCGTATTACCAACTCCTGCGGTTGCGTATTTAGTTAAGGAAAGCAATGCAGATCTGGGCGTAATGATTAGTGCATCCCACAATCCAATGCCTGATAACGGGATTAAGTTCTTTGCCAAAGGAGGCGACAAACTTGCTGATTCACTTGAAGCACAAATTGAGGCCAGATTAGGTGAGCCATGGAGCAGGCCAACTGGCTTAGATGTTGGTCGTATTTTCACAGATGAGGGTGCAAGTACAAGATATGTAAATTACTTACTCGCCACGATCTCAACTGATCTAGCTGGTTTAAAGGTAGTAGTTGATTGCGCAAATGGTGCTTCATCAAGCGTTGCCCCACTTGCCTATAAAAATGCTGGTGCATTGGTAACAGCTATCTCAGCTTCTCCTACCGGTTGGAATATCAATGAAAATTGCGGTTCAACTCATCTAGAAAATCTAATTGCAGAGGTTAAGAAAATAGGGGCAGATCTAGGGGTAGCCCATGATGGAGATGCCGATCGATGCCTATTGGTTGCAAGCAATGGTGATGTAATAGATGGTGATTACATCTTAAACATTCTAGCTAGATCATATTTTGATGATGGCAAGTTAAAGAAAAATACCGTTGTTGGCACAGTTATGAGCAACCTTGGTTTTATTAAATCTATGGAATCTGCTGGAATAAATGTTGAAAAAACAGCGGTGGGTGATCGTTATGTGTTGGAAAAAATGTTAGAAAAGGATTATGTATTAGGTGGGGAACAATCTGGGCATATTATTATGCGACAGTTTTCAAACTCAGGTGATGGTCTTTTAACCGCACTACAAATCATGCAAGTTATGGCAAAGACAAAGCAATCTCTTTTAGATCTGTCATCTAGTATGAGTAAATATCCTCAGGTTTTAATCAATGTTAAAGATGTTGCAAAAGAAAAACTTGCCTCCTCAGCCAAAATTAAGCAAGCAGTTATTGATGCCGAAAAGGATTTAGCAGGAGTTGGCAGAGTATTGCTTCGTGCCTCAGGAACTGAATCTTTGGTTCGGGTTATGGTGGAAGCAAATGATTTGCAATTAGCCAATAAAGTCGCCGATTCATTAGCCCAACTAGTAAGATTAGAGCTTAAGTAGTCAAAGGAGTTTATTAATGTGCGGCATCATCGGCTACACCGGTAAAAGCTCCGCACTTTCACCAGTCATTGATGGCCTACGAAGACTTGAATACCGTGGCTATGACTCAGCCGGAATCGCTCTACCAACGCAGATTGGTAAACCATTATTTATTGAAAAGCGAGCAGGTAAGTTAAAAAATTTAGAAGATGCTTTAAATAAAACCCCAAACTCAACTAGTGGTATTGGCCATACTAGGTGGGCAACACATGGTGGACCTACCGATACCAATGCGCATCCTCATTTAGACAATGAAGGAAAGCTGGCGTTAATCCATAATGGAATTATTGAAAATTATGTTCAGTTAAGGGCAGAGTTAGAAAAGCGGGGCCATAAATTTAAGTCTGAAACAGATAGTGAATCTGTTGTTCATTTATTAAGTGATGCTAGAAAAGAAAACAATGGAGATCTGGCTGCCGCGATGAGATCTGTTTGCAAACAGATTAAAGGCTCCTTCACATTGTTAGCGATTCACGCAGATGCTCCATCTACAATCGTGGGCGCAAGACGAAACTCTCCTTTGGTAGTTGGTGTTGGTCAGGGTGAGAATTTCTTAGCCTCTGATGTTGCAGCATTTATTGCTCACACAAAAATTGCGCTAGAGCTAGGACAAGATGAGGTAGTTGAGATTACTCCAGGCTCTGTTGTGGTTACAGACCTTTCTGGACAGATAGTTAAATCTAAACAGTATGAAATTTCTTGGGATGCATCTGCTGCTGAACGAGGTGGCTTCCCACACTTTATGTTGAAAGAGATTTATGAACAACCAAAGGCTATTGCTGACACATTAATTGGTAGATCTGCAGGTTTAGATCTAAAAATTAAGTTTAAGAAGTTTGAGAAAATTGTAATTATTGCTTGTGGTACTGCATATAACGCAGGGCTTGTTGGTAAATATGCAATTGAAAAATGGGGTCAAATTCCAGTTGATGTTGAACTTGCCTCTGAGTATCGATATCGCGAACCAAGTTTGAATAAGAAAACTCTAGTAATTCCAATTTCTCAATCTGGTGAAACCATGGACACTTTGATGGCGCTTAGGTATGCCAAATCAAAGGGAGCCACGATATTTTCCGTATGCAATACAAACGGTTCAACAATTGGCCGAGAATCAGATTCAGTTCTATATACATACGCAGGCCCTGAAATAGCGGTTGCCTCCACAAAAGCTTTTGCTACTCAACTTATTGCGATGTATTTAATAGCCCTTGAGATCGGAAAACAATTAGGACATTTGAGCAAGAAAGAAGTTAAATCAATTACCGAACAACTAACAGCGCTACCGGCCAAGGTAGAGCAGGTGCTTGAAACTGTTGAACCACTTAGAGAGTTAACTAGAAAATTTAAAGATGCTGGATCAATCCTCTTCTTAGGACGCCACGTTGGTTATCCAACAGCACTCGAGGGGGCGTTAAAACTTAAAGAGCTTGCTTATATGCATGCTGAAGGTTTTGCAGGGGGCGAATTAAAACATGGACCAATTGCATTAATTGATAATGGAACACCAGTTGTTGCAATTATGCCAACTCAGGATTCTGTGCTTGCCGAAAAAATGGCTAGTAATATTCAAGAGGTAAAGGCAAGAGGAGCTGTTGTTATTGCAATTAGCGAATTTGATTTTGTGGGCGCAGATCATCTGATTCGAATTCCAACCGTTGATTTACTTTTGCAACCAGTTTTATCAGTTGTTCCACTTCAAGTAATTGCATATGAAATGGCAGTAGCACGAGGCAATGATGTTGACCAACCAAGAAACCTTGCTAAATCTGTAACTGTTGAGTAAGTAAGATGCCCGCACAGAGAAAAAAGCAGATGAACTCTGCAATCAAATTAACAATATTGTTTTTATCATTATATGCACTCATAACCCAACAAGTTTTAGCCGACTCTTGGCTAAGGCGACTTGATGAATGGATATATGGGCGAGATTTTCTACTAGTGACTCCTGGAAAAACTCCAACCCTAGTGATGCTGGTGGATGACTTGGGCCTAAGAGCTGTGACCGCTTTCTTCTTATTAGTAACAGCCATTTTGATTAGTCGCAGATTTAAATCCTGGCGACCAGTTAATCTTTCAATACTTTCCTTGGTGCTTTTGAATTTAGTTGTTGGTGTCTCTAAGTTGTTTTTTGGTAGAACCAAGCCAAACTCAGGTTTTGATTTAGTTTTTACAGATAGCGGACTTTCTTATCCAAGTGGTCACGCAGCTAATGCGATTTTAACTTGGGGAATGATCGCCTATTTGATTTTTAGATACTCACATAAATATCCATTTGAAGGCATGCGGCTTACTTGGTTTGTTTCAATCACAACTATCGGGGTTTGCCTTGCTTCTCTATATCGAAATACTCACTGGTTCTCAGACCTACTTGGCGGACTATTTATTGGCTCCGCCTTACTTGTGGCAATTATTGCCGTGGATAGATCCATTACATCAGATCGCCAGCCTTCCTAAATCAAAGTAGGCTTGCCATATTATGAGTCGCGCTAGTGCTGAAATAAATCTTTCTGCAATCTCAAAAAATTTAAAATTTATTAAGGGCCAAACCAAAGCGCAGGTTTTGGCAGTTGTTAAGGCAGATGCTTATGGCCATGGCTTAATTGAGGTGGCTCAGCAGGTGGTTGCAGCTGGTGCCGATTGGATAGGAACTGCATTATTAGAAGAAGGCATTCGGCTTCGAAAGAGTGGGATTAGCACACCAATAATCTCTTGGATGACTCCAATTGGTGAAGATTTTAAAAATGCAATTGAGCTAGATATTGATCTATCAATTTCATCACCAGAGTTATTACAAGAAATTGTTTCAGCCGGAAAGGCTGTCAATAAAACTCCAAGAGTGCATATTGAATTAGATACCGGCATGAACCGAGGTGGGTTTGGTGATGAGTGGAGCACCGTCCTGCCACTTCTTGCTAAATCAGTTGCTGATAAAGGAATAAACTTGATCGGCGTTTGGTCTCACTTTGCTAGAGCTGATGAACCTGCGGAAAAGATGAATCAAGATCAACTTGTTGAGTTTGAAAAAAGAGTTGAGGATTTAAAGAAAAGCGGTATTAATTTCCAGTATTGCCATATTGCTAACTCTGCTGCTTCACTAAAGCATTCGCAGGCTCATAAAAATATTATTAGATGGGGAATTGGCTTATATGGATTAAGCCCTGATGTTAATAATCTTGGAAGTTCAAAGGATTTAGGATTAATTCCTGCAATGAAGTTAAAGGCAAAACTGCAATTAGTAAAATCAGTTAAATCAGGTGTTGGGGTTGGTTACGGCAGCACTGCAACAACAAAGAGTGATACCAAGCTTGGTGTTGTTGCGATGGGTTATGCAGATGGAATTCCAAGAAATACCAATCAAAGCGCTGGTGTATTTGTCGATGGCAAACGGGCACCAATTATTGGTCGGGTTTCAATGGATCAATTTGTTGTAGATCTTGGAGCTTCATCAAATGCGAAAACTGGGGATGAGGTGATTGTTTTCGGTGATGGCAGCGGTGGTGAATACACCGTAGATGAATGGGCCAAGGCTTCTGGCACCATAAATTACGAGATAGTTACCCGAATAGGTCCGCGTGTGCCTAGAATCTACTCCCGTGAGTAACGAAACTTTACTGTCGATAAAATCTTTATCGGTTAATTTCGGCGGTTTAAAAGCTCTTTCAAATGTTAATTTAGATTTACATAAAAATGAGGTAGTTGGATTAATTGGTCCAAACGGCGCAGGTAAGACAACTTTATTTAACGCCCTATCAGGGTTAGCACCAGTTGCATCTGGTGAATTAGAAATTAATGGAAAATCTCATAAGTGGCCTAAAGCTCATGATTTAGTGGATCTTGGAATCTCAAGAACATTACAAGGTGTTGGTTTATTTCCAGAGTTAACTGTTTTAGAAAATGTAATGATTGGTGATAACAAGAATTCAAAGAGCGGATTGATTTCAGCAGCACTTGGTATTAATGGCCGAGATGAAGCAAAATTAAGAAATCGGGCAATGAGCGCTTTGGAAAGAGTTTATGCATCTGGAATTGCAGATCGCAGAGCCGATACCTTGCCTTACCCAGTGACCAAACGTGTTGCAATCGCTCGCGCATTAGTAAGTGAGCCAAAAATATTATTACTTGATGAGCCAGCTGGAGGTCTAGGGGCCCAAGATATTGACTGGATGAATTCAATTATTCATAATCTTGCAACTCAATGCTCAGTAATTTTAGTTGAACACCACATGGATGTTGTTATGTCAGTCTGTGATCGCTTATATGTATTGAACTTTGGCGAATTAATTTCATCCGGTGAGGTTGAAACCGTAAGGCGCGATCCGGCTGTGGTTGCGGCATATTTAGGAGTAAACAATTGAGTTTAATTGTTGATAACCTAACTATTGACCACGGTGCTATTAGAGCAATAAATAATGTCTCATTTATAGTTCCAAAAAGTAAGTTAACCGCAATCATTGGTGCAAATGGTGCCGGCAAGACAACTTTGCTTCGCACATTGTCAGGTTTGAAAGAACCAAACTCTGGCAGTGCAACCTGGAATGGTGAATCAGTCTTAAACCGAAAACCTGAGGATTTAGCCCGTTCTGGAATCATGCATGTTTCAGATGGAAAATCTGTAATTTCAGAGTTAACTGTTAAAGATAACTTGGCGCTTTCAGGTCTTTGGCGAAAAGATAAAAAGGATGTTGCAAAGGCAACGGAGGAAGTAATTGAGATTTCCCCAATACTTGGCCAAAGGCTTGGCCAGATTTCTGGCTCACTTTCAGGTGGTGAGCGCCAGATGTTGGCAATTGGCAGAGCATTGATTGCAAGGCCAAAACTACTTTTATTAGATGAGCCATCATTAGGGCTTGCGCCATTAATTATTGAGCAGATTTTCCAAACGATTAAAACTTTTGTTACAAAAATGGATTTAACAGTTGTATTAGTTGAGCAAAATGCAGTTGGTGCGCTAAAGATTGCAGATCAGGGTGTAGTTCTAAATTTAGGTTCAGTAGTTGCGGTGGATTCTGCGGCAAATTTGTTAAATGACCCCGTCGTTCGATCAGCTTATTTGGGATTTTAATATGAACCAATTTATTACCGCAGTTTTAACCTCACTTTCATCAGGTGCCATTTATGCCTTGATGTCTATCTCATTAGTTTTGGTATGGAGATCAACTCGAGTTGTTAATTTTGCACAAGCAGGCCAAGCAGTTCTAACAACCTTTATCGGGTATGAGGTAACGGTTAGAAGTGGTTCTTATTGGATTGGATTAATTGCAGCGGTAATAAGTGGCGCGCTAGTTGGCGCAATTATTGATAGATTTTTTATGCGACCAATCTTCAAGCGGGTTAAGAGTGGTCCAATTGTGATGATCGCACCAGTTGTTGCAACCTTAGGATTGCTTGGTTTGATTCAAGCTATTATCGGATTTATTTGGGGCTTTACCTATGTTTCAATAGAAGCTCCAGTTTCAACAGATGGCTATAACTTATTTGGAACTGTGGTTGCCTTTAGCCCATTTAATCTGATGGTATTGGTGGCAGCCACCATTGCAATGTTGTTGCTAACACTTTTATTCCAAAAAACTAATATTGGTTTAGCACTTCGTGCTTCAGCATTTTCACCTGAGATTGCGCGATTATCGGGAATTAAAGTTGATGCTGTTCGCACCCTTGGTTGGGCAATTGCAGGTGCTGCTGGTGGATTAGCTGGAATGTTGTATGTACCAGGCTCTTATTTACATCCAAATGCTATGGATGTTTTATTGGTATTTGGTTTTATTGCAGCAGTAATTGGTGGTCTAGATAGTTTATTTGGCGCAGTAGCAGGTGCCATGATTCTAGGTTTTGCAATTAACTTTGCTACTTCTTATATAAGTTACAAACTAGTCTTTATAACCGCTTTTGCTCTTTTGATTACAGTTCTATTGGTTAAACCAAATGGAATTTTCTCTTCAAGCAAGGGGAGAAAAGATTAAGATGAAAAATACTTCAGTTAGAAAAAGAGGCTTAATTTTTATTGCCATTGGTTGGGCACTTTTACTGATTGGTGATCGTGTTGATGAGTTAGCACTTTCTCAAGGAGCCTTAGTTGCAACCTACGCACTTGCTATTGCCTCAATTATTTTATTGACTGGATATTCAGGACAGTTATCTCTAGGACATAGTGCATTGATGGCAGTTGGTGCATACGCTGCTGCTT
This sequence comes from actinobacterium SCGC AAA028-A23, assembly GCA_000378905.1. Lineage (GTDB taxonomy): Bacteria > Actinomycetota > Actinomycetes > Nanopelagicales > Nanopelagicaceae > Nanopelagicus. The sequence goes on along the minus strand of KB900573.1, from coordinate 42,363 downwards.
TAAGTACTAATAATCTTGGATTATCCCCTGCCATTGCTTTAGTTGTGGCAGCTTTTGTCGCAGGTCTTTTTGGATTGATATTAGGTTTTGGAGTTGCAAGATTAAGTGGACCATACCTTGCTGGAACAACTTTAGCTCTAGCAGTTTCACTCCCAACGATTGCAAATCAATTTGCAATTTTAGGTGGTGAGCAAGGAGTTGCATTTGATATTGGTCTACCACCTGCAAGATTTGGTGAAGAGTTTTCACAGTACAAATGGTTTTTCTGGATTTGCGCACTTGCTGCCCTATTAATGATTTGGCTAATTTCTAATATTTTAGCTTCAAGGTATGGCCGCATTTTCAGAGCATTACGAGATAATCCAGTTGCAGCATCTCTTTCTGGAATCAATGTCGGCAGATTAAAGGTGGTGGCATTTTCTCTAAGTGCAGGTGTTGCAGGATTGGCTGGGGGATTGCTGGTAATGCTGATAAGTGGCGTCTCTCCGAGTGCTTTTCCGCTTAGCCTCTCATTTTCCCTGCTGACAGGCGCGGTTGTTACTGGCGTGTATAACCTAAAAGGTGTGATGCTAGGGGGACTGATCTTGGTGGCTATACCCGAAATCGCCGAATCGGTAGTATCCCGCATAGGAGGTTCGGAAGGATTCACCGTAGCCTTGCCTGGTTTCTTGGTGAGTGCACTGCTGATCTTGGCAGTTGTATTTACACCAAACGGACCGGGACATTTACTACATAAGAAGAAGCATTAACCTGTAATAAGTAAGACAACCATACGGAAGGAAATAAATGATCAGAAATACTCGTATGAAACGAATCTCGTTCGTTTCAACTGTAGTTGTTGCCGGAGCGATGCTGTTAAGCACAGTTCCAGCCAATGCTGCCGATCCTGGCGTTACCGCCACAGAGATCAAGCTAGGCATCACATCACCTAAGACTGGCACCGTGGCACTGTCCTACGGAAAACTGCCTGGCGCCATGAAGGCGTACTTTGACTACATCAACGCTAATGGCGGTGTAAATGGTCGAAAAATTACTTTGGTTTCCCGTGATGACAAGTACTTGCCACAACAAGCCGCAACCCAAACCAGAAATCTAGTTCTTTCTGACAAGGTATTTGCAATCGTTGGCGCGCTTGGTACAGCAACTCACACAAAGGCATATGTTGCAGCTCAATTAGCTAAGAACAATGTCCCTGATCTATTTGTTAACACCGGATTTAGCGGTTTTGATGATAAAACTAAATACCCAACAACATTCTTGGTTCTTCCAAGCTATGCAATGGAAGCAAAAATTATTGCTAAGTTAATTGCTGACACACCAACACTTAAGCCAATGCCATCATTCTTGATCGCTCAAGATGATGAGTTTGGTAAGGATGGCGTTAAGGGATTTGCGTTAGCAGGGCATAAATTTTCTGACACACCAATTCTTTACCCAGCAGGCTCACTAACTGCAGCTCTTGCTGAAGGCGCACTTGCCAAGATCAATGCTGCCGTTCCTGCTGCTGCAAAGCCAGTAATGGTATTGATGGGAACAACTGATTCAACAGCTTTAATTTTGAAGGCTGCTGAGAAGTTGTCTCTAACCTCAAGATTTACTTGGATCGCAGGTTCAGTTGGTGGAGATGCCAATACATTGTTAGCACTTGGTGTTAAACCAGCAACAATTGATGGCGCCTACGCTGCAAGCTTCTTCCCAGATGCAAAAGACACCACTGATGAGTATGTTGCTCAATTTATGAAGATAAATGAGAAGTACAACAAGGGTGTAACTTTTGACAACGTTGTACTGCAAGCAATGAACTCAGCAATGCTGACAGTTCAAGCTTTGCGCGCAGCTGGCAAGAATTTAACTCGCGCTGGATTAATGAAAGCTATTGAAGATAAGGGATCAACATTTGCTAGCGCAGGTCTTGCTCCTCTTAACTACTCAGCTACAAGCCGTGTGGGTTACAACGGATACTGGTTCGGACAACTGAATGCAAAGGGCGAGCTAAAGCCTGTTGGTGGCAAAGTAACTTTGTACACAACAGACTCAGCCACTGCTACTGCACCAGTTCTATCGACTTACACACGTAAGCCACTTCCAAAGAACGGGATACCAACAAACTAATGAAAAACTTAAACCTTAAAAAGAGCCTTGTTGCTCTTACAACGGCTGCACTAGTTTCAGTCTTTGCAGTAGCTATCCCAAGCTCTGCAACTGCTGCAACAACATGTGAAAAAGACTACTTAACCGTAAATGGTAAGTTTGTTGATTTCCAGAAGTGCACAGGCACTGATGACCGCGGCTCTAAGTATGAAATTAGAATGCCTGCCAAGTTCAATGGAACCATGATGCTTTACTCACACGGAATTAGATATCCGTTTGCGCTTCCTGCACTTGGTTTAACTTACAACGACGCACCTGACATTGCGCCTTCAGAAGAGGTTGGCGAACAACTTCTTTCTCAAGGTTTTGCACTTGCAGGAGCTGGAGTTCAAGTTCAAGGCTGGAATCAAACTGAACAGGTATATGCATCATTATTTGTTAATAATGCTGCTCGTACACAATTCCCAGCCATCAACAAAGTTGTTGCTTGGGGACAATCCCTTGGAGCACTTTCAACTCAAGCAATGGTTGAGCAGTATCCAGGTCTCTTTGATGCAGTTGGACCACTTTGCCTTGCTGATTCAGCAAGCGCACAGTTAACTGGCTTCCTTGATTTCATCTGGGGACTAAAAACCTTCTTTGATCCAACAATTAAGGGCTCAGGATATTCAGCAGGACAAGCAGGATTAACTGAATTACAGACAGATATTGGTAAGGCTGTTGCAATTTTCACATTCTTATCAAATGAGTTCACTGTTAATCCACTAACTCCTGCATGGCCTGCAACTTCAACAGCTACTGCATTAATTTCTGCTGGTTTACCTAGCCGAAGTGCATTGCTGATGATTGGCTTAATGTCAGGAATCTCAACTCAATCAAAATCATTTGATAGCTCAAGCGGTCCAGTAGGTCCACTAGAGACAGCATTTGGTGGTCTTTTGAGTCCAGTGTTAGCAATTCTGGAAAATGGTTCTGAGGCTGCAGTTCTAGGCTTCATCGCAAACTATGATCTAGAGCGTCGTGCTGGTGGTCGTTTCTATGACAACACCAACACTGATTACATTGCTCGCTTAGGTGCAGATGCTGAAATCTTCACATCTGGCTTATCTGGTGCTTCAAAAGGACTTGCAGGATTTGGTGCTTATTTGAATAAGTTAAATCCAGCTGCTCCTCGTGTTAAGGCTGATCCAGATGCATTAGCAAGACACAATCAGTTGTATCAGATTCAAGGAAAGATCACTGCACCAACTGTGACCATAACTGCACTTGCAGATCACATTACTCCTCCAGGTGCTACCCAGTACTTGGCTGATCAGTATGCAAGCTCTGTAACTAAGGGTGAGAGCACTAAAGGTTTACTTGTAAACATTTGGAATAAACCACCAGATGAGTACACAACCTTTACTGGACAAGTTCCTAATAGGCAAACTGTTGCAGTCAATGGAGTTGGCCACTGTAACTTCACAACAAGTCAATACATGACTGTTGCTAAGTTGCTGGGTGCTGCTGCCAAATCAGGCAAGGCTCCATCTGCAAAGACAGTTAGTGCAGCAATCAAGAATGATTCAAACTTGTTTGTTGATCCTAACTACCGCGCTCCATTACTTAAGTATCGTCAATAAGTAATGCGAATCCGCTAGAAATCTAGTTGAAAGGGCCCCAGGAAACTGGGGCCCTTTCTTTATCTATAAACTAACCACCACTATGGGAATCCTGATCGACTCAGTAGAGCAAATGCACCAGCTTGGCGCCAAAATTGGTGCAAAGCTTAAAAGCGGTGATGTGGTTGTTTTAACTGGGGAATTAGGAAGTGGAAAAACCACATTGACGCAAGGAATTGGTTCAGCTTTTGGAGTTGCATCAGTTACATCTCCAACATTTGTGATTAGCCGAGTTCACAAGGGTGAGCCAAATTTTATTCATGTTGATGCATACCGATTAGTTGGAAGCGATTTAAACGCATTTGCGGATTTAGATTTTGAAAGTTATTTGAAAAATAGTGTTTTTGTCATTGAGTGGGGATCAGATTTTGTTAACACCCTTACTGACCAATTTCTAGAGATAATTATCAAGCAAGGTGAAAATGAGAATTCAAGAATTGTCAGCGTTATTCCAATTGGTGAAAGATGGGCTGGGTTCCAATTGTGAGTACCGTTCTAGCAATTGACACCTCAACCTCACAGACATCAGTTGCGGTTGTTAAGGATGGGCAGGTTTTATTCACCCAAAGCCATAATGATCCATTAGCTCATGGTGAGTATCTTCCTAAGTTAGTAGCACAAGCATTACAAGGTGTTCCAAAGATTGATTTAGTGGCGGTTGGTATGGGGCCTGGTCCATTTACTGGATTAAGAGTTGGAATAGTTTTTGCCCAAAGCTACGCACTTGCCTGTGGAATTAATTGGGTTGGAGTGTGCTCATTAGATGCAATGGCTAATTCAATCTCTGATTCTGACTTTATTGTTTCAACAGATGCAAGGCGTAAGGAAAGATATTGGGCAAGATATAAAAACGGCTCACGAATTACCGAACCTGCTGTAAACCAAGTGCAGGAGTTAAATAAGTTTGATGTTCCAATCTACGAAGAGGGTCAATACTTTCCAGATCCAGTGGCTATCGCAAAGATTGCATTAAGCAATGAATCAGTGTTGCAACCCATTTATTTACGAAAGCCTGATGCATATCCACTTCCAGAGGGAATAAAGTTTCGAGCAATGACATCCCTTGATTTAGTTCCAGCATCCGTAATTGAAAAAGAGGTTTATCAAAACGCTGCTTGGTCTATTGCGCAGTTCAAAGAGGAGTTTGCCAAAGCACCTAAAAATGCTCAGTACTTAGTGGCAGAGCATGAGGGGGAGTTAGTTGCCTATGCTGGGATATTTTTCGTAGCCGATGTTGCAGATATTCACACCATTACCGTGAGTGAGAAATACCGACGTAAGGGGATTGGCCGAGAGTTATTAAAGCGGTTAATTGATTGGGCAAGAGTCAAACAAGCAATGGCAATCATGCTTGAGATGCGATTAGGAAATGACCAAGCCCGTCCCTTATATGAATCTTTTGGATTTAGTAAGGTTTCAAAACGAGAAAATTATTATGGACCAGGGCTTACTGCAGTTGTAATGCGCAAGGAGCTTATGTAATGGCACTGGTATTAGGAATTGAAACCTCATGCGATGAAACAGCGGTAGGAATTGTCGATGATCGTAAATTGCTGGCCAATGTTATTTCTTCAAGTGTTGCAGAGCATGCAAGGTTTGGTGGCGTAGTCCCAGAAGTTGCAAGTAGAGCTCATCTTGAATCCATGCAGCAGGTGATTAAACAAGCATTAGCTGATGCCAAGGTTGGTTTAAATGATATTGATGCAATCGCAGTTACTGCAGGTCCTGGATTAATTGGAGCATTATTAGTTGGTGTAAGCAGCGCATCTGCTCTTTCACTTGCCCTAGATAAACCGTTGTATGGAGTAAATCACCTATCATCTCATATTGCTGTTGACTCATTAGATAATGAGAAGAAACTAACTCCCACTATTGCCCTACTTGTAAGCGGTGGTCACACATCATTGTTAAAAGTTAATAACTTGGTAAGTGATATTGAAGTGCTTGGTGCAACTATTGATGATGCAGCAGGTGAGGCATTTGATAAGGTGGCAAGAATTATGGGCCTTGGTTTTCCTGGTGGGCCAATTATTGATCGAACTGCAAATGATGGTGATTTCGCTAAAATTCAATTTCCACGAGGTCTATCTTCATCATCTGATTTGATAAATCATAGATTTGATTTTTCATTTTCTGGGTTAAAAACTGCAGTCTCAAGGTACTTAGAAAAGAGTGCAGATTATAAAAAAGCAGATGTTGCTGCATCTTTTCAAGAAGCAGTAGTTGATGTCTTGATTACAAAATCTATTTCCGCCTGCAAAGAAAGTGGTATTGATAGCCTAGTTATTGCCGGCGGAGTTGCCGCAAACTCAAGGCTTCGTCAATTAGCAGTTGATAGATGTAATGCAGCCGGAATAAAGCTTTCAATTCCACCAATTCAGCTCTGCACCGATAATGGCGCAATGGTTGCAGCCCTTGGCAGCCTTGCCATAAATCATGGCGCAAAGCCCTCTCAGATCGGCATAGAGGCTGATTCAGCCGCTGCAATCGCACAGATCATCTGGTAGCCAAGCCTTAATTTGCACTGCTTGATCTGCCCCTTTAAAGTTGGCTTTAGCACTCTAAGCCCCCGTGTGCTAATTCTTAAATGGGGTACTTCAGAGGGTAATACCGAAACTAAAAAGGAGTTATCACGATGGCAATTTCAATTAAGCCACTAGAGGATCGCATTGTTGTTAAAGCTAATGAGGCAGAGCAAAAGACTGCATCTGGTTTAGTTATTCCAGATACTGCAAAAGAAAAACCACAAGAGGGAACTGTGATGGCAGTTGGCCCAGGTCGTTTTGAAAATGGAAATCGAATTCCACTTGATATTAAAGAGGGTGATGTTGTGCTTTACTCAAAGTACGGCGGAACTGAGGTTAAGTACAACAATGAGGAGTACTTAGTACTTTCATCTCGTGATGTACTAGCAATTATTGCGAAGAAGTAATCATGGGTAAATCACTTCAATTTGATGAGGCAGCACGTCGTGCGATGGAGCGCGGCGTAAATATTCTTGCCGATACCGTAAAGGTAACCCTTGGACCTAAGGGGCGAAATGTTGTAATTGCAAAAAGCTACGGCGCACCATTGATTACAAATGATGGCGTGACAATTGCTAAAGAGATCGAATTATCTGATCCAGCCGAAAACATGGGTGCTCAACTTGTTAAACAGGTTGCGGAAAAGACCAATGATGTAGCAGGAGATGGCACAACTACTGCAACAGTTTTAGCTCAAGCAATGGTGAAAGAGGGGCTGCGCAATCTTGCAGCTGGTGCTCAACCAATGGAGCTCAAATATGGAATTGAACAAGCAGTCTCTGCAATTACTGAGGCGTTGCGAAAAAACTCAACAGCGGTAAGTGGAAAATCTCAAATTGCAGATGTTGCAACAATTTCAGCACAAGACAAAGCAATTGGTGATCTAATCGCTGAAGCTATGGATAAAGTTGGCAAAGATGGTGTGATTACCGTTGAAGAGTCATCTACTACTGGCTTAGAGCTTGAGTTCACTGAAGGTATGCAATTTGATAAGGGATATATCTCTCCTTACTTTGTTACCGATGCAGATCGCATGGAAACAGTTCTTGAGGATGCTTATATTCTTATTTCTGGTCAAAAGATCTCAGCTTTAAGTGAGGTTCTACCAGTTCTGGAAAAGGTTGCCCAAGCAAGTAAGCCACTTTTGATTATTGCTGAAGATGTTGAAGGTGAAGCACTTTCTACCTTAGTTGTTAACCGTATGCGAGGCACCTTTGCCTCCGCTGCAGTTAAAGCACCAGGCTTTGGCGATCGTCGCAAGTCAATGCTGCAAGATATTGCAATCCTAACTGGCGGACAGGTTATCTCTGCTGAGGTTGGATTAAAGCTTGAGCAAATTGATATTTCAATGCTGGGCAAAGCACGCCGCGTTGTTATTAGCAAAGACAACACCACAATTGTTGACGGTGCTGGTAATAAGGCAGATGTTGCTGCTCGTGTTACCGAGATTCGTCGCGAAATTGAAACTACCGACTCTGATTGGGATCGCGAAAAACTACAAGAGCGAGTAGCAAAACTTGCTGGTGGAGTTTGTGTGATCAAAGTTGGCGCCCATACTGAGGTTGAGTTGAAAGAGAAGAAGCACCGTCTTGAAGATGCTATCTCTGCAACTAGAGCTGCAGTTGAAGAGGGAATTGTTGTTGGTGGAGGCGCGGCATTAGTTCATGCTGCAGCTGCTCTTGATAATGATTTAGGTTTTGAAGGAGATCGCGCAGTGGGTGTTCGATTAGTGCGTAAAGCATGTGATGAACCACTTCGTTGGATTGCTGAAAATGCCGGACATGAAGGTTATGTAGTTGTTTCTAAAGTTAGAGCGATGAAGCCTAATGAGGGCTTTAATGCTTACTCAGAAAAATACACCGACCTTGTGAAAGAGGGAGTAATTGATCCAGTTAAGGTAACAAGATCTGCACTGGCAAATGCTGCTTCAATCGCTGCAATGTTTATCACCACAGAGGCGTTGGTTTTTGAAACCCCTGAAGATAAGAAGGAAGAGCCAGCTGGTCATGGTCACTCACATGGTCCAGGAGGACACTCTCACTAAAAAGCAATTAACTACTCAAGGCCTTGTTCTCAAAGTTGCTTTGATCGATTAACATCAATCGATGAAAGTTACAACGCTAGCCGTTGATTGCGGTGGCACTGGGATCAAGGCCTCTGTACTTGATAAGAGCGGCAAATTACTAAGAGACTTTCCTTATTTGAAAACACCTTATCCACTTTCACCCAAAAAATTAATCCAGATTATTCAAGATTATGTTAATCAAGATAAGCGGGTAAAGCGGGTTACGGTAGGTCTTCCCGGAATGATTCGTGATGGCAAAGTAATCGCAATCCCACACTACATAAATAAGCGCGGGCCAAACTCACCAGTTGATTTAAAACTAAAGAGTGAGTGGTTTGGATTAGATCTGCAAAAAAAGTTAGGCAAGCAATTAGGCCTTCCTACCTTGGTATTAAATGATGCCCAGGTACACGCTGCAGCTGTTATTGAGGGCAAGGGTTTGGAGTTGGTATTAACTTTTGGCACCGGGTTAGGGAATGCGATATTTAGCAATGGCAAATTATCACCGCATCTAGAAATATCACATGCCACCATACGTTATGGAAAATCAATCGATGCTTGGATTGGCGAAGCTGCTCGAAAGCGGATGGGAAATACCTTGTGGTCAAGAAGGGTTAAGCGATTAATTGAGGAGCTTTATCCAATGATTGTTTGGGATAAGTTATATATCGGCGGCGGTAATGCACAAAGAATTAGTAAATCAGCATTAAAGAGTTTTGATTATAAAGTTCGGTTGATTCCTAACTCTGCAGGGGTTGCTGGCGGGGTTGCGGCTTGGGAGTTGCTGGCTTAAATTTCAATTTGCTAACTCATTGGATATAGCATTGCCCATATGTCCGATATCGAAGTAGGTCCAGGTAAGCGTGCTCGAGCAGCCTACTCATTTGATGATATTGCAATTGTTCCATCTCGTAGAACAAGAGATCCTGAAGAGGTTTCAATCGCCTGGCAAATAGATGCGTATAAATTTGATCTTCCATTCCTAGCAGCACCAATGGATTCAGTTGTCTCTCCTGAAACTGCAATTGCAATTGGTAAAGCTGGTGGTTTAGGTGTTTTAAATTTGGAAGGTATCTGGACTCGCTATGAGGATGCTGAAAAACAATTATCTGAAATGGCTAAACTAAGTGAAGAAAAAGCAATTAAAAAAATGCAGGAGATTTACTCCGCTCCAATTCAACCAACACTGATCAAGGAGCGTATTGCTCAAATTAGAGCAGCTGGTGTAACTGTGGCAGGTGCACTTTCACCTCAACGAACAGCTGAGTTCCACAAAGCAGTCATTGATGCAGGCGTTGATATATTTGTAATTCGCGGAACAACAGTTTCAGCAGAGCATGTTTCGGAGAAGATCGCACCATTAAATTTAAAGAAATTTATTTATGAATTAGATACTCCAGTGATTGTTGGTGGTTGCGCCACCGCCCAAGGGGCGCTGCATTTAATGAGATCAGGGGCAGCTGGAGTTTTAGTTGGTTTTGGTGGCGGATCTGCCCATACAACTAAAAAAGTATTAGGAATATCAGTACCAATGGCCTCAGCTGTTGCAGAGGTTTCATCTGCTCGTCGAGATTATTTAGAGGAGTCTGGCGGTCGCTATGTTCATGTGATTGCTGATGGTTCAGTTGGAGCAAGCGGTGAGATTGCTAAAGCTGTTGCATGTGGCGCGGATGCAGTAATGATGGGATCTCCACTTGCTAGAGCATCAGAGGCACCAGGCAAAGGTTGGCATTGGGGACTTGAGGCCCATCATGGTGAATTACCACGTGGCAATCGTGTTCAGGTTGGAACTGTTGGTAATTTGAATGAAGTCTTAACTGGACCATCACACACCTCAGATGGCTCAATGAATCTATTTGGCGCACTTCGTAGATCTATGGCCACTTGCGGCTACTCAGACTTAAAGGAGTTTCAACGGGTTGAGATCATCGTTCAACCTTAATCTTTCGCTGTGAATGTGCTTAAAGTTAGATAGTAAATCCGCCTTAATTACTAAATCTTGTTATCAATACTTAATTTAAAGGCTTAAACTAAGACCATGAATTTCGCAGCAAAATCAATAATTTCTTCACTGACAATTTTGCTAATTTCTGCTGCATTGCCTGCAACTGCCACAGCTGCACCAAATAAAAAAGCCATAAATTTAAATTGTAAAGTAACAACAGCAAAAGGCCATTCAATTAAAAATATTGAACTGCCTCAAGTGAAGGTGTCTCAGAAAAATCGCCAAATCACATTGGTCACAAACTGCGGTGATGTTGTAATTGAGGCTGATCCTAGACAAGCACCTGTAACTGTTGCAGCAATTTCGGCATTAGCTAAGGGCGGTTTTTTTAATCAAACTATCTGTCACCGATTAACAAAGATTGATAGTAATTTCTTACATTGTGGCGACCCAACTGCTACTGGTATGGGTGGACCAAACTTTGAGTATCAAAATGAAAACCTGCCAGTTGCTGCACCAGGAAATTATCCAGAGGGAACAGTTGCAATTTGGAATTCAAAAGAGATCACAAATGGCAGTCAATTTTTTGTGGTTTACGCAGATTCAACTCTGCCAGCGAATTATTCAATCTGGGGCAAGGTTATTAAAGGATTAGACATAGTAAAAGCGGTTGCAAAAGAGGGTGTAGCCGATGGCAGCAATGATGGCTTACCAAAGCGTACCTTGGCAATTGAAAAGGTAAAGGTTCGTTAATTCGTATTTACGATTTTAAATACTTCTGCAACAGATCCTGCTGGTAAATTATTAGCTTGAGCATTTCGCTCACCCCACTCACGAACCATATTTTCTAAGTTCTCATTGTGCGCAGTTTGGCTAACGTGGGAGTGAAGTGCTTTCATCTTCTTATCAAATGTAGTTGTGATGTCCACAAAGTGATCTGGGTTTTGGGTTGATGTAACCCAAACCTCTTTTACCCGCCAAGGCTCTAATCCCTCATTCTTTAACAAGTCCTCAAATGCAAAAGCATTACGTGAATCTGGGTAGACCGCTTGAATTGCAGCCTCACCGGCTGCCATATGATCTGGGTGGGATGAAAATAATCGATCCCAGTTACGTTCTGGAGATTGAATTACCATTCGATCAGGCTTACTAATTCTTATCTGTCTAACAATATCTTTTCTTAATTCAATAGTTGGCTCTAACCAACCATCACGATAATTAAGGAAAGTAATATCTGTGACACCAACTGCCACTCCTGCATCACGTTGTTCTTTCTGCCGAATTTTTGGCATCTCATCCCGTGGCACAGTTGGATCTTCACCACCTTGATCACCATTGGTGCAGATGCAGTAAGAAACCTTTATTCCCTTAGCGGTCCAGAGTGCAATTGTTCCTGCAGCTGCGAAATCGCAATCATCTGGGTGCGCAGTAACTACTAATACGCGTTCTATCTGGCTATCGTCTAAAGGCTCCATCACCACCAAGATTACCGCAGCAATTACCTGCCTCTTACCCACCGATAGACTTACCAATATGTCCGCGCTATTAGATGGTTTAAACCCGCAACAACTAGCAGCGGTTAAACATGAAGGCTCTCCTCTTCTTGTTGTGGCTGGTGCTGGATCTGGTAAAACTCGAGTTTTAACCAGGCGAATTGCTTACCTATTAGCGCAACGAAATGTTGCACCTTATGAAGTTTTGGCAATTACTTTTACCAACAAAGCTGCTGGGGAAATGAAGGAGCGAGTTACTGAGTTAGTAGGAGACCGCGCCAAAGTGATGTGGGTATCAACCTTCCATTCAGCTTGTGTAAGAATTTTAAGAAAAGAAGCTTCATTGCTTGGTTATACAAACTCATTCACAATTTATGATCAAAGTGATTCACTACGTTTGGTTAATTTAGTAATGAAAGATTTGAATCTTGATATTAAAAAATATGCTCCTCGAGCTGTGGCTGCACTAATTTCACAAGCTAAGAATGAGCTGCTTGGACCTGCCGATTACTTAAATCAAAGCAAAGATCAATTCCAGGAGATGGTGGCACAAGTTTTTAGCATTTATCAAAGAAGATTAACTGGTGCTAATTCAATGGATTTTGATGACTTAATTGCTAAAACAGTTGAGGTAATGCAGCGCCATCCTGAGGTGCGGGCAAAGTATCGCTCAAGATTTAAACATATTCTTGTAGATGAGTATCAAGATACAAACCATGCCCAGTATGTGTTAATTAAAGAATTAGTGGGAAGTGATCGAGATGGATTTGCACCTGCTGAACTTTGCGTAGTTGGAGATGCCGATCAATCAATTTATGCATTTCGGGGGGCTAACATCAGGAATATTCTGCAATTTGAAGCAGATTACCCCAATGCAAAAACTATTTTGCTTGAGCAAAATTATCGCTCAACCCAAAACATATTAACTGCGGCCAATGCTGTAATTTCAAATAATGAAGGACGCAAGGAGAAAAACCTTTGGTCACAAGCAGGAGCTGGCGCAATGATCACAGGCTATGTGGCAGAAAGTGAACATGATGAGGCTGATTTTGTGGTCAGTGAGATAAGAAGGCTGCGAGATTTAGAAAAATCTAACCCAGGAGATACTGCAATTTTTTACCGCACAAATGCTCAATCTCGAGTTTTTGAAGAGGTGTTTATGCGGGTTGGTATTCCTTATAAAGTTGTTGGCGGTGTTCGCTTTTATGAACGCAAAGAGATTAAAGATTTCTTGGCATATTTGCGGGTAATTGTAAATCCAGAAGATGAAGTATCCCTGCGCAGAATTATTAATACCCCAAAAAGAGGAATCGGTGACCGGGCTCTTGAGTTACTAGATTTACATGCTGCAGCTCGTGGCATCACTTTTTGGCAAGCGTTGTGTGATGTTGAGAAAAATCCCGAGATTGCCCAACGAGCAACCCTTTCGTTAGTTGAGTTTGTTAAATTGATTCAATCTTTACAAACATTAGTTGAGGCCAAAACGAGGCCATCGGTAATTGCCCAAGCCGTCCTTGAACAATCTGGGTTATTGGCAGAGTTAAGTGAAAGCAAAGATCCGCAGGATGAGGTTCGAGTTGAAAACCTTGAAGAATTAGTTGCGGTAGCAACTGAGTATGAAGAGGGTGAAGTAGATGATGGAGAGGAAATTTCTCTAGTTGGTTTTCTAGAGGATGTTTCATTGGTTGCAGATGCTGACCAAATTCCTGATGGTGAAGATCATGGCGGCGTTGTTACCATGATGACACTTCATACCGCCAAGGGTTTAGAGTTTCCAACAGTTTTCTTAACAGGTATGGAAGAGGGAATTTTTCCGCACTCTCGAACACTTGGTGATCCAGATGAGTTGCAAGAAGAACGAAGACTTGCCTATGTCGGGTTAACCAGAGCTCGTGAAAATTTATTTATAACTAGGGCTGAGTATCGCTCCTCTTGGGGTGCTCCTAACTACAACGCGGCATCAAGATTTTTAAGTGAAATACCTGATTCAGTGATTGAGTGGAATCAAGCCCAGGAGAAAATATCAATTAGAAAAACTCCAACAACTCGAAGCTTTAATGCACCTAAACCAACAGGCAAAGTCAGCAATACGATGAAGCTTGAGATTGGTGAGCGAGTTTCACATGACACATTTGGATTAGGGACAGTGGTTTTGGTTTCAGGTGATGGTGATCGTGCGGAGGCAACCATTGATTTCGGCTCATTTGGTGAAAAGCGCCTACTGCTGCGGTATGCCCCAGTTGAGAAATTATAAATTTAGCGGCTATCTCATTACTATTACTACCTTGCACTTGAATGAGATTGATCGGGGATAATTAGTGGATCTATTTGAGTATCAGGCGCGCGATCTTTTTGAATCTCACCAAATTCCAGTATTAGCCGGCGCCGTTGCTACTACCGTTGATGAAGCATTTGCGGCCGCAGAAAAAATCGGCGGAAAAGTTGTTGTTAAAGCTCAAGTAAAAGTTGGCGGCAGAGGAAAAGCAGGTGGGGTAAAACTTGCCGAGAACTCAACTGATGCAAAAGAAAAAGCCAAAGCTATTTTAGGAATGGATATTAAAGGTCATACTGTAAATAAAGTTATGATCGCGCAAGCTGCACCAATTGATTCTGAGTATTACCTAGCAATACTTCTTGACCGCGCTAACCGAAACTTCTTAGTTATGGCATCAGTTGCCGGTGGAATGGAAATTGAAGAGGTTGCACATAAAACTCCTGAGAAATTAGCAAAAGTTGGAATTAACCCAAATAACGGAATTGATAAAGCAAAAGCCTTAGAGATAGCAAAAGGCGGAATGTTTCCGGCAGATGTGCTTGATCAGGTTGCAGATGTACTTGTTAAGTTGTGGCAAGCCTTTGTTAAAGAAGATGCAACATTGATGGAGATCAATCCATTAGTTAAAACCTCAGATGGAAAAATCATTGCATTAGATGGAAAAGTGACCCTAGATGACAATTCAAGTTTTAGACATCCAGATCATGAAGCATTAGTTGATCACGCATCAACTAATCCATTGGAAAAGTTGGCTAAAGAAAAAGATTTAAATTATGTGAAATTAGATGGTCAGGTTGGAATTATAGGTAACGGTGCTGGTTTGGTTATGAGCACATTAGATGTTGTTGCTTATGCAGGAGAGAAATATGGTGTTAAGCCAGCGAATTTCCTAGATATTGGTGGCGGTGCATCTGCTGAGGTTATGGCAAATGGATTATCAATTATTTTGGGTGATAAAGATGTTAAAAGTGTATTTGTGAATGTCTTTGGTGGAATCACAGCTTGTGATGCAGTTGCTAATGGAATTGTGCAGGCCTTAAATATGTTGGGCAATCAAGCAACAAAGCCAATTGTGGTAAGACTAGATGGAAACAATGTTGAGCTTGGTCGAAAAATTCTAAATGATTCAAATCATCCACTGGTACAACAACTTGAAACTATGGATGGCGCAGCGGCAAAGGCTGCAGAATTGGCGGCGAAATAATGGCCATTTTCGTTAATGAGAATTCAAAAGTAATTGTGCAGGGTATGACTGGATCAGAAGGCACAAAACATACAAAACGAATGCTTAAGGCCGGTACCAATATTGTTGGTGGAGTTACTCCTGGCAAGGGTGGGCAAAGTGTTGATATGGATGGAAAAATGATTCCAGTATTCAACTCTGTAAGTGAAGCCATGGGTGCTACTGGTGCAAATGCTTCAGTAGTTTTTGTGCCACCAAAATTTGCAAAGGCTGCAGTAATTGATGCAATTGATGCAGCAATGCCTTTAGTTGTCGTAATTACTGAAGGAATTCCAGTTCATGATGTTGCAGCTTTTTACTCATACTCAGTCAGCAAAGGTAAAACACAAATCCTTGGCCCAAATTGTCCTGGCATAATCTCTCCGGGTAAAACAAATCTGGGAATCATTCCAGCAGACATTACTGGTCCTGGACAAATTGGTTTGGTATCTAAATCAGGAACACTTACTTATCAAATGATGTTTGAGTTAAGAGATTTTGGCTTTACAACCGCTGTTGGAATTGGTGGGGACCCAATAATTGGCACTACTCATATTGATTGTTTAAGAGCTTTCCAAGATGATCCTGAAACTAAGGCCATTGTGATGATTGGTGAAATTGGTGGAGATGCTGAAGAGAGAGCGGCGCAATTTATCAAGGAGTATGTAACCAAACCTGTTGTTGGTTATGTGGCTGGATTTACCGCGCCAGAAGGAAAGACCATGGGACATGCAGGCGCGATTGTTTCTGGATCTTCAGGAACTGCAGCTGCTAAAAAAGAAGCATTAGAGGCTGTCGGTGTTGCGGTTGGTAAAACACCAAGTGAAACCGCTAACTTGATGCGCAAGATATTGAATGGATAAATCGCAGATAGGAAAATAATGGTTGCGCGGAGATTTTGGGTATCGCTGCAACAAGTAATTAGATCAATTTTAATAGTACTTTTCCCATTAGCTTTTATAACCTTGTTTGCTTGGGCCACCGCAGGAAGCACATATGGAACTACTTCAGATCCAATGCGTGCAGCAGTTTGGTTATGGCTAGGTGCGCATTTAACCCCTTTTAACATAACCAGTAATGAAATAACCGGTTATCTTTCCTTCCTGCCACTAGGTGCTGCACTACTTCCGCTTCTAACCATGCGAATAGGGTTTCGAAGAGTGGTTTTAATTCTTGAGAATAAAAAGCTCAGCCGGGCATATTTCATATTGGCGTATCTATTTTGCTATTTAATTCTTGGCCTAACTGCCTCTAATTCTCAAGTTTCGGTGGATTGGTTTAGAGGTTTATTGATTTTAATGATTCTACTTCTTATAGCAACAACAACTTTTAGATTTGAGCCTTTAGTAAAATTACCATATCAAATGTTTCTAATCATGCTTGGGGTTGCTGGTTTGGTGTTTACGTTTTCATTGCTAGCTAATTTCTCAATTGCGAAGAATTTAACAATTGTTATCCATCCAGGCATACTAGGCGGGGTACTGCTCTTTTTCTTGCAAATTCTTTATTTACCAAACCTATACATTGCAACACTTAGTTATGTTGTGGGATCTGGATTTTCATTGGGTAGTGCAACAGATTTAAACCCATTTGTTTTTGACCTACGAGAGATTCCGGCAATACCAGTTTTAGCAGCATTACCTGCTGGCAAATATCCCTGGATAATCATTCTTACGTTTATGGTCTTAGCATACGCTGTAATTAACTTAGGCGGAATTAACAAACTTGAAATAGATGATAAATCAAAGCAGCAATTGATTTTAAGATTTGTTGTAATCTCCGTATTTGGTTCAGGCGTAATTGCATTTCTTTCGAGCGGTTCTTTGATTTCTGCAAATATGAACCCTGTCGGTGTTAATCCGCTACTTATTAGTGCAGTTGTACTGAGCCACTTAGTTATAGCGTTTTTAATAATTCAATTCGCTCCTAAAATCTTCAATAAGAAAGATAAGCAGAGTAGGCTTGATTCATGAGCGCTTTAAAGATGGATGGCAAGGTCATAGCCGAGCGCATTAGAAAAGAGATAGCAGGTAAGGTTGCAAAGCTTTCTACTCCGATTGGACTTGGCACAATCCTTGTTGGTAGCGACCCAGGTTCTGTGGCTTATGTTGATGGCAAACATAAAGATTGTGCGCAAGTTGGAATTAAATCAATCAAGGTGAACTTGCCTGACTCGGTTTTAACCGCTGATGTGGTTGCAGCAGTTAATAAGTTAAATCAGGATCCAAATTGCACTGGTTTTATTGTTCAGCTGCCGCTTCCTTCAGGTATTGATGTTCAAGAGGTGTTATCTGCAATTGATCCAAAGAAAGATGCAGACGGTTTAACTCCAACAAACCTAGGAAACCTCGTCCTATCCTTTAATGAGATTATTCCCTGCACACCCAAAGCAATTGTTGCGCTCCTTAGTGAGTACAAGATAAAACTTTCAGGAGCCAAGGTTTTAATCATTGGTCGGGGATTAACGGTTGGTAGACCGCTATCAATTCTGCTTTCTCAGAAGTCAATCAACGCAACAATTACTTTGGCACATTCTGCGACATCAAACCTAAGCGCCTTGATTAATGAATCAGATGTTGTAATTGCAGCAATTGGTTCTGCTCATTTTGTTAAACCTGAGATGGTAAAGCCAGGTGCGGTAATTGTTGATGTTGGAATTACTAGAGTTGATAACAAACTAGTTGGTGATGTCGATCCAACTGTTGCGCAGATTGCTAGTGCGATGGCACCAATGCCAGGTGGTGTTGGTCCATTAACCAGAGCAATGTTGCTGCAAAATGTTTTTGAATTGGCAACAAATGAAAGATAGTTTTACTTTAGACCAAATTCGCCGATTTTCATTGGCGGTAGTAGTCATTGGGATAGTAGTTGGAATTAGTGGCGCCGTTAGAACTGGATCAATAATTTTGTCGCTAGGAGCTTCTGCTTTTGTGCTGGCTCGATACTCTCAACTTAAGATTAAGCGAAATATCGAACTTATCTTGCCAATTATGATCTGCATCATGTTGTTCGGATTAGCACTTTCTCTGCCAAACGCGAGGTAGTTCTACCGATTTAGTTGATTTGGCTTGAATCAGTAATATTGGTCCTAAGCAGCGAGAGGACCAAATGAGCAGATCTGGAAAAGTTACAGTCGTAGGAGCTGGGTTTTATGGTTCAACAACCGCACTCAGACTGGCCGAATATGATGTATTTGAAACCGTTGTATTAACCGATATTTTAGAAGGCAAATCAGAAGGTCTTGCTCTAGATATAAATCAATCAAGATCAATTGAAAATTTTGAAACAAAAGTAATCGGTGCAACTACCTCACCTGATGGTTCAGGATATGAAAAAACCGCTAACTCAGATGTTGTTGTCATTACTGCTGGACTTCCTCGTAAGCCAGGAATGAGCCGAATGGATTTAATTGGCGTAAATGCAGGAATTGTTCGCGGGGTTGCAGAGAATATTGCCAAGCACTCACCAAATGCTGTGATCATTGTTGTATCAAATCCACTTGATGAAATGACCGCTCTTGCTCAAATTGCAACCAAGTTTCCATACAACAAAGTTATGGGTCAAGCTGGAATGTTAGATACCGCGCGCTTTACAAACTTTGTTGCTGAAAAATGTGCAGTACCAACTGCATCAGTAAAGACATTAACACTAGGTTCACATGGAGAAACTATGGTGCCGGTGCCAAGTAGATGCACTGTAAACGGCAAACCACTTTCTGAGGTTTTATCTGCTGATGAAATAAAAGATTTAGTAGATCGCACTCGAAATGGTGGCGCAGAGATTGTTGCATTACTAAAAACTGGTTCAGCGTATTACGCACCCTCTGCTGCTGCTGCCAGGATGGCAAAAGCTGTAATCACCGACTCAAATGAGGTAATGCCAGTTTGTGCTTGGGTTAACGGAGAGTATGGAATTAATGGAGTTTATTTAGGGGTTGAAGCTCAGATTGGCAAGAATGGCATAAACAAAGTTGTTGAAACCAAGCTAACCTCAGATGAATTAGATTCCTTGAAAGTTGCAGCTGAAGCAGTCCGTACCAAACAAGCAGATGTTAAAGATCTATAAATCGAGGGGATAAGCCATGAATAAAATCAAAGTAGAGGGAACTGTTGTTGAACTAGATGGCGATGAGATGACCAGAATTATCTGGCAATTCATTAAAGATTCTTTGATTCTGCCCTACCTTGATGTGAATCTGGAATATTACGATTTAGGAATTGAATACCGCGATAAAACTGATGATCAAGTAACTATTGATTCAGCTCATGCGATCCAAAAGCATGGCGTCGGTGTTAAATGCGCAACTATTACACCGGATGAAGCCCGCGTTGAAGAGTTTAAGTTGAAAAAAATGTGGAAATCTCCAAACGGAACTATTCGAAACATCCTAGGCGGAGTAATTTTCCGTGAACCAATTATTATCAAGAATGTTCCTAGATTAATCCCACATTGGACTAAACCAATTGTGATTGGCCGCCACGCATTCGGTGACCAGTACCGCGCAACAGATTTTAAAGTTCCAGGCCCTGGAAAACTTACAGTTACATTCACGCCAACAGATGGCTCAAAGCCGATGGAGTTTAATGTATTTGATTTTCCATCCTCAGGTGTAGCAATGGCAATGTATAACCTGGATGACTCAATTAGAGATTTTGCTCGTGCTTCATTTAACTATGGATTAATTCGAAAGTATCCGGTCTTTCTTTCAACTAAAAACACAATCTTGAAAGCATACGATGGCCGATTCAAAGATATTTTTGCTGAAGTATTTGAACAAGAGTTCAAATCTGAGTTTGCTAAAAACAATCTGGAGTATGACCATAGATTAATCGATGACATGGTTGCCACTTCACTGCGCTGGGAGGGTGGATATATCTGGGCATGTAAGAACTATGACGGCGATGTTCAATCTGACACAGTTGCACAAGGTTATGGATCCCTTGGATTAATGACCTCAGTTTTAATGACTCCAGACGGAAAAACAGTTGAAGCAGAAGCAGCGCATGGAACGGTTACTCGTCACTTCCGTGATCACCAAGCTGGAAAAGCAACCTCAACAAATCCAATTGCATCAATTTTTGCCTGGACACAAGGATTAGCACACCGTGCCAAACTTGATAACACCCCTAAGGTTGCAGAGTTTGCTAAAACTTTAGAGCGTGTATGTATTGAAACTGTTGAGAGCGGAAAAATGACTAAGGATCTTGCGCTCTTGATTACCAAAGATGCACCTTGGCTTAACACTCAGGAATTTCTTGCAGCAATCGATGAAAACCTTAAGAAAGCGATGTCCAGTAAATAACCAGTCATTAGATTCAAAATGGCAGGTATCAGGGGTTTTCTCAGAGTTGGCAAGCGTGGGTTTGGCTGCCAGCGGCGAGATGACCAAATGAATGGATATCATTAGATATATGGCTGAAAGTGTTTTTCCCAGTATCGCGATAGTTTTAGGTTTAATTGCAGTGGGCGGAATCTTTGTTGCCGCTGAGATTGCCTTGATCTCTCTTCGAGATTCCCAGGTAAAGCAGCTATCTAATAAAAGCAAACGTGGGGCACGTGTTGCTAAATTAACAAGTAATCCAAATCGATTCTTAGCAGCGGTGCAGGTTGGCATTACATTTTGTGGCTTTCTATCTGCAGCTTTTGGCGCAGAACAACTTGGCGT
This sequence comes from actinobacterium SCGC AAA028-A23, assembly GCA_000378905.1. Lineage (GTDB taxonomy): Bacteria > Actinomycetota > Actinomycetes > Nanopelagicales > Nanopelagicaceae > Nanopelagicus. The sequence goes on along the minus strand of KB900573.1, from coordinate 21,421 downwards.
TTATGTCATTCCTAGATTAGAAGAATTAGGCTTTTCTCCAGGGACTAGTGAATTTCTCTCAATACTTGGAATTACCCTTGTGATTGTTTATATCTCCCTAGTGTTTGGTGAATTAGTGCCAAAAAGATTGGCACTGTATAAAACTGAAAATATTGCACTAGCTACCGCTGCAACTGTTGATCGGGTAGCAATTGTTTTTCGCCCGATTATTTGGCTGTTATCTAAATCAACAGATTTAATAGTTAGAGTATTTGGCATAACTTCCAAAAGTGAGAGAAATCAGATCTCTGAACTTGAGTTAATGGAGCTAGTAAGTGGCCATGCTGATTTAACAAAAGAAGAGCGCGATATTGTTGAAGAGGTGTTTAATACCAGCGACCGATTCATTCATGAGGTTATGGTTCCTCGCACTGAGGTGGATTTCCTCGACGCCTCACTTACTATCTCTCAGGCACGAAAAGTTGCCGTTGAACTTGCCCATTCAAGATATCCGGTAGTGCGCGGTAGCAGTGATGAAGTAATTGGATTCTTGCATGTTAGAGATTTACTAAATCCAAAGTTAGATGATGCACAAATTACCATTATGGAGATTGTTAGAAATGTAATGTTTCTACCTGGCACAAAAGGTGTACTGCCTGCTTTGACAGAAATGCGCGGAAAGCGTCAACATATTGCAATTGTTTTGGATGAATATGGTGGAACAGATGGAATTATCACACTTGAAAATCTAGTCGAATGCTTAATTGGAGAAATTCATGATGAGTATGACGGCCATGAATCTGAGCCAAAGCTTGAGCAGCGAACTGGTGACATGGAATTAGATGGATTGATTTCATTGGAAGATTTACAAGACTTAACTGGTATTTCTCTACCCGATGGTCCTTATGAGACCTTAAGTGGTTTCGTAATGCATTATTTAGGGCGAATTGCGCAGGTTAACGATGTAGTTCGAATTAACGGTGCACGCTTTACAATTATCAGTATGAGCGGAAAACGTGTAGGTCAATTACTTCTTGCCAGAGATGATGTGAAGTGATGAGCAAGAAGAGAGTTCTATCTGGAATTCAACCAACTCATGATTCATTTCACCTCGGAAATTACCTTGGTGCGATTAAGCAGTGGGCTCAATTGCAAGAAGAAAATGATGCGTTTTATTGTGTTGTAGATTTACACGCTCTAACAGTTGAAACTGATCCAAAATTGCTGCAAAAGCGCACCCTACTTTCAGCCGCTCAATTAATTGCTATTGGCTTGGATCCAAATAAGTGCACACTGTTTATTCAATCTCATGTACCAGCGCATAATCAATTGGCCTGGGTGCTTGAATGCATGACTGGTTTTGGTGAAGCAGGTCGAATGACACAATTTAAAGATAAATCACAAAAAGGTGGCGCAGATCGAACCAACGTTGGATTGTTTACATACCCAATTCTGCAAGCTGCAGATATTTTGCTCTACCAAGCAGATTTAGTTCCAGTTGGCGAGGATCAACGCCAACACATTGAGCTAACCAGAGATTTAGGTCAGAGATTTAACAACAGATATTCAGAGGTTTTCAATATTCCACAAGCTCAGATAATTAAAGCACTAGCCAAAATTAACGATCTTCAAGATCCTAATTCTAAAATGAGCAAATCAGCTGCTTCAATGTCAGGGGTAATTGAGTTGCTAGATTCCTCAGATGTAATTCTTAAGAAATTTAAATCAAGTGTTACAGATGCCGGTAAAGAAGTTAAATATGATGAAAAATCAAAACCAGGAATCTCAAATCTTCTCACCATACATTCAGCCTTCTCAGGCAAGAGCATTACTGAGGTTGAGAATGAATTTTCAGATAAAGGGTATGGCGACTTTAAAACCGCAGTTGCTGATGTTGTAAATTCTGAGCTTGCTCCAATTAGAGAAAAAACTGCAACACTTATGCAAGATCCAGCGGAGTTAATGAGAATTCTCAAAATTGGTGGAGAAAAAGCTAACCAAGTAGCAAGTGAAACCTTAAAAAAGGTTTACGAGGCAATTGGTTTAGCCATTTAAGCAAACTTATCCACAAATAACTCTTAACTCTTACTTCAGGGTTTACCCATTTCTAAATAAAATGTAATAAACCGCTCATGAGATTCAGCCCGTCCGTATCAGGTTGTAGCGATAGGGTCAGGACACAATCAACCCAATCGTTTAGTGGGTATTAGTCCTTTGGAGGGATTTTGAAAAATACATACAAAGTTGTTGTAGCTATCGCTGCAGCATCATTAATCACATCACTTGCAGTTGCGCCAGCAAATGCAGCAGGAACAAAGCAAAAGGTTTGCGTTGCGTTAGATACCGCTGGTATTAACGACAAATCATTTAACCAAACATCATATGAGGGTGCAAAGGCTGCAAAGGCTGCCGGATACGCATCAACAATTGAATACTTACCTGCAAAATCAACTGCAGACTTCGTACCAAATATCCAGAAGTTCGTGGATAAGAAGTGCACCATGATCATTGGTATCGGATACTTACTTGGTGATGCAATGAAGGCAGCAGCAACTAAGAATCCTGGAATTAAATTCGCAATTGTTGATCAGCCATCTGGCCCAGCATCTAACCTAAAGGGTATTGAGTACGCTACAGATGAGAGCGCATTCCTAGTTGGTTACCTTGCTGCAGCAATGACTAAAACTGGAAAGGTTGCTACTTATGGTGGTGTTAATATTCCTCCAGTTACTATCTGGATGGATGGATACGCATACGGAATTAAGTACTACAACCAAGTTAACGATAAAAACGTAACTCTGCTTGGTTGGGATCCAAAGACTCAAACAGGAAAGATGCTTGGCGGATTTGAAGCAACAGCTGAAGCACTTGCAGCATCTATTGCATTTGAACAACAAGGTGCTGACTTTATTTTCGGTGTATCTGGCGGAATGCAAGCAGTTACTGCAGCCAACAGCATCAAAACAAAGAAATCAAGCGTAATTTGGGTTGATGCAACAGTTATGGGAACAGGACCACAGTACGCAAGTGTGACTCCAGTTTCTGCAACAAAGGGCCTTAAAGAGGGCGTACTTGCAACAATCAAAGAAGGCTTCGATGGAAAATTCACTAACAAGGCATACCTTGGAACACTTAAAAACAAGGGCGTAGGTTATGTAATTACACCATCATGGTCAAAGAAAGTTCCTGCAAAACTTCAAGCAGAACTTAAGGACCTAGCAGCTGATGTTGGAGCTGGCATTATCACGATCAAGTAATTGATCGTTAAATAGCTGGTCACTTAGTAGTACAGCTAGGTGAGTTAGATTTCTAACTCACCTAGCTTTATTTAAAGGAGAGAAAGTGTCGTTAGAGCTAAAGCAAATAACCAAGAAATTTGGTTCGCTTTTAGCTAATGACCAAATTGATTTAAAGGTTGAAAACGGCGAAATCCACGCAATTCTCGGTGAGAATGGTGCAGGAAAATCTACGCTGATGAATATTGTTTATGGGCTAGTAAACGCAGATTCTGGCTCCATCTTGGTAGATGGCAAAAAAGTTGAAATAAATGAACCAGCCGACGCTTTAAAATTCGGCATTGGAATGGTCCACCAGCATTTTATGCTTGTTCCAGTCTTTACGGTGGCTGAAAATATCGTTTTAGGTCAAGAGAAAACCAATAAGGGAATTCTTTCGCTAAGTGAAGCAAAAAAGCGAATTAAACAAATTGCCGATGAATTCAAATTTGATATTGATCCTGATGCAATTATTGAGGATTTGCCAGTTGGGCTTCAACAACGGGTAGAAATCATTCGTGCATTGATGTATGACGCAAAGGTTTTGATTTTAGATGAACCAACTGCTGTGTTAACTCCGCAGGAAACTGATGAACTTTTGAACATCATGAGAACTTTAAGCGCAAAAGGTACCTCAATCATCTTTATTACACATAAATTGAGAGAGGTTAAGGCGGTTGCTGACAAGATAACAATCATTAGATTGGGAAAAGTTGTTGGAATGGCTTCACCTTCTAGCACTCAGGGAGAACTCGCCAGCATGATGGTTGGGCGTGAGGTGGATTTGATCCCGAATAAATCTATAAAAGCGCCAGGAAAAACTATTTTGAGCATTAATAACTTGAATATTTTCAATAGTGTTGGAAGAAATATCGTTAAGCAAGTTTCATTTGAAATTCGAGCCGGTGAAATATTGGCTATAGCTGGCGTTCAAGGTAATGGTCAATCTGAAATAGCCAGAGCCATTATCAATCTTGAGCCACATGTAACAGGCTCAATCATGGTTAACGGAAAAGAAATTTTGGGGCAAACCGTAAAGAACTCATTAGAAGCTGGGATTGCCTTTATTCCTGAATCTCGGGAAATTGATGGATTAATCGAAAGTTTCACTATTGCCGAGAATCTAATTTTGGATACACACGAACTTCCGCAATATTCAAAGAATATGCAACTTGCACGAAACTCAATAAACAACAGTGCGACGACTTTAACAAAAGAGTTTGATATTAGAACTCAAAGCATTTTTGATCACGCTTCATCACTTTCTGGGGGAAATAAGCAAAAAGTTGTACTGGCGCGAGAGCTTACGAGAAAAGTAGAGCTTGTTGTTGCTTCACAGCCAACTCGAGGATTAGATGTTGGATCAATAGAGTTTGTGTACGAGAAATTATTGGCCGAAAGAGAAGCAAATAAAGCAGTGTTATTGATAAGCAGCGAATTAGATGAGGTAGTGGCGCTAGCTGACAGGATTGCAGTTATATACAAGGGAGAAATTGTTGGAATAGTTGATTCGAATGTTTCGAGGGAAAAATTAGGCCTTATGATGGCTGGAATCACCTCATGATAAATGCGATAAAGAATTTTAGGAATAACACCCTGCTGCCTTTTGTCGCGTTTATATTTGCATTCCTTATCGGCGGAATTGTTATTGTTATTTCAGATCCATTAATTATGGGGCAAATTTCTTCACCTGGTAAGTTCCTGACCTCTGCAGGTTCAAAAATAGGTAATTCATACCTAGCAATTTTCCAAGGTTCAATTTTTGATATAAATCTGGCAAGAGGTTCTGGTTTTCTGAGAGGCTTCTATCCACTTTCTGAAACTATTGTTACCGCAACGCCATTAATACTTTGCGGTCTTTCTGTCGCTCTGGCATTTAGATCAGGTTTATTTAACATTGGCGCACAAGGACAGTTTATTTTTGGAGCAATCGGTGCTTCTTATGTTGGATTTACTTTTAGCCTGAATCCTATTTTGCATGTTGTTCTTGTGCTTTTGGTAGCAATCTTATTTGGTGGACTTTATGGTGGGCTTGTTGGAGTGCTAAAAGCAAAAACTGGAGCACACGAAGTAATCGTTACAATCATGCTCAATTACATTGCGGCTTTGTTTATTCTTTGGTTATTAAAGACAAGTTTGTTTTTACGTCCAGGTCGCTTAGATCCAATTGCACCTGAAGTAAATCCAAGCGCTCAATTGCCAAAATTGTTTGGCGAAAATTTAAGAATTCACTCTGGAATTATCCTTGCGATTCTTGCAACAATATTTGTGGCTTGGTTATTGAAAACAAGTACGCTTGGATTTAAGTTTCGTGCCGTGGGTTCCAATGCAAGTGCTGCAAGAACAGCGGGTATTTCGGTACCGTTTGTTACAACATCAACAATGTTTATATGCGGTGGTTTAGCTGGGTTAGGCGGCGCCATTCACTTGATCGGTACTGAGTATGCACTTGGAGCAGGAATTGCTGGCAGTTTAGGTTTTGATGCCATAACAGTGGCACTACTTGGTCAGGCAACTCCGATTGGAACTTTGTTTGGAGCGCTTTTGTTTGGCGCCTTACAAACCGGAAGTAGAACATTGCTTTCAAATACTGGAACCTCTCCCGATATTGTTCAGGTTATTCAAGCATTAATAGTCCTATTTATTGCTGCTCCAACCCTGATGAAAACAATTTTCAGAATCAAGAAGAATTTAAACGATAAATCCATGGCTGCCAAAGGATGGAACGGTTAATGAATGTATTGAGCAGTCAGCAAAAGCGACAAAAACGCGGCATTATTGCAATGGCCGTAATGCTGTTTGTATTTTTCATTATTTTCTATTTAAATTCAAATAAATCAGAGGATGTAGTTTTCGCCTTTATTTTAGGTGATGAGTGGAAATTGATTAATGAATGGAAGATTGATCCAAGGACAGGTGCCTTAATATTTTTAGTTTTAACTTTGCTTGGCGTTTTAACTTCTCTTCGTAGTTTCAGTCGCGGTAAGGGCATAAACCTCGGTGTTTATATCTTTGGGTTAGGCAGCATCATGTCATTTATGTGCTGGGCTGGTGCAGGAAAATTCATTCCAGTGACTGGCTTGTTGCAAGGCGCAATCATGCTCTCTGTTCCACTAATTTTTGGTTCAATGGCTGGCCTACTCTGTGAGAAATCAGGTGTTATCAATATCGCAATCGAAGGCCAATTGCTTTTTGCTGCTTTCACCGCTGCAGTGGTTGCAAGCGTTACTCAAAACGTTTTCTATGGAATTATCGCTGCACCAATTGCTGGCGCCTTAGTTTCATTGATATTGGCATTTTTCTCCATTAGATTCCAAGTTGATCAAGTTATTCTAGGATTCGTAATAAATGTTTTAGTCTTAGGTTTAACTAATTTCTTTTACACAACCTTACTTGTTCCATATGAAAGCACTTGGAACATTGGCGGTAGCTTATCCACGATTCCAATCCCGCTGTTATCAAAGATACCAATAATTGGTCCGACATTATTTAACCAAACCATAATTGTTTATTTGATGTATGCATTTGTTGTTTTCATTCAAATTGCATTATTTAAAACTAGATGGGGTTTAAGAACTCGAGCAATTGGAGAGTTACCAGTTGCGGCCGATAGCGTCGGAATTGATGTAAATAAATTAAGATTTAGAAATGTACTTTTGTCAGGCTTAGTTGCAGGAACTGGTGGAGCGTATTTCACTGTAGGAACTATTGGAACCTTTTCTCAGAACATGACTTCAGGTGCGGGCTTCATCGCTTTGGCATGCTTAATCTTTGGAAAATGGACGCCAAGAGGAGCAATACTTGCAGCGCTATTCTTTGGTTTTGCTAATAATCTGCAAGGAACCTTATCCATTATTGGAGTTCCAATCCCTTCTGAATTCATGTTGATGATTCCCTATATTGCAACAATTATTGCCGTTTCTGGCGTTGTTGGACGTGTTCGTGCACCAGCCGCCGATGGAATCCCTTACATACGCGGTAAAAAGTAATAGGTTTTCGTAGGAGAATTAGCCCATGGATATTGACTGGGCCCAACTTCACCAGGCTGCAAAAGATGTAATGGTGAAAGCTTATGCGCCTTACTCTAATTTTAAAGTAGGGGTAGCTGGTTTAGTTTCAGATGGTCGCGTAGTTGTTGGTTGCAATAGTGAGAATGCAAGTTATGGTGTTGGCCTTTGTGCTGAATGTGGATTAATTTCAAGTTTAACTGCTTCCGGAGGCGGAAGATTAGTTGCAGTTGTTTGCGTTGATGGCAATGGTGAATATCTTTCACCGTGTGGTCGTTGCCGGCAATTACTTTTTGAACATGGTGGAAATGAAATGCTATTCATGACACCAGAAGGACCAAAACCTTTGTCATATTTACTTCCGTGGGGATTTGGCCCTGAGGATCTTAAATGAATGAACGGTATGCAGCAGTAGAGATAATTTCAGCAAAGCGCGACAAGTTTGAATTAAGTGATGATCAGATTGACTGGACAGTTGATGCCTATACCAGGGGCGTAATTGCAGATGAACAAATGTCAGCACTTTTGATGGCTATTTTGTTAAATGGAATGAACAACCGTGAAATTTCTAGATGGACTGATGCGATGATTTCAAGTGGCGAGAGAATGAATTGGAAAATGTTAGACCGCCCAACAGTTGATAAACATTCAACTGGGGGAGTTGGCGACAAAATCACATTACCACTGGCCCCACTTGTTGCAGCATGTGGTGCTGCGGTACCTCAGTTATCTGGTAGAGGACTTGGTCACACAGGCGGAACATTAGATAAATTAGAATCTATAAAGGGTTGGAAAGCTAATCTTTCAAATGACCAAATGTTAAAAGTATTACAAGAGTGCGGTGCGGTAATTTGTGCAGCAGGTGCTGGACTGGCACCAGCTGATAAAAAGCTTTATGCATTACGTGATGTAACAGGAACTGTAGAAGCGATACCTTTGATAGCTTCATCGATTATGAGTAAAAAGATTGCAGAGGGCACGGGTGCTCTAGTTTTAGATGTTAAGACAGGCTCTGGTGCTTTTATGAGCGATCCAAAAAATGCAGTTCTTTTGGCTAGAACGATGGTTGATTTAGGAAAACGCGCAGGGGTTGTAACTAGAGCACTTGTAACTGCGATGGATGTACCTCTTGGAAAAACAGCTGGAAATGCTTTAGAAATTAGGGAAACCCTAGAGGTATTGTCAGGTGGCGGGCCAAGTGATGTTGTCGAACTTACGGTAATACTTGCAAATGAGATGCTTGATGCAGCTGGAATTAAGCCAAAGGTTGACCCAGAAACCGCATTGCAAAATGGAATGGCAATGGATGTCTGGCGCAAAATGATCGAAGCTCAAGGTGGAGACAACAATGCGCCTCTGCCAACTGCAAAAGAAAAAATGGAAATCAAAGCCTCATCATCTGGAAAGCTATTAACTTTAGATGCTATGAAGGTTGGAGTTGCAGCTTGGCGACTTGGTGCTGGCAGGCAAAAACAAGGTGAAACTTTGCAACTTGGTTCAGGAATTGAAATGCACGCTAAGCCTGGTGATTTAGTATCTGAAGGACAAACTTTGTTAACGCTTCACACAGATGAAGCAGCAAGATTTACTCGAGCAGTTGAGGCCCTAGAGGGTGGATATTCAATTGGAAGTAAAGAAGCACAGATAAACCGATTACCATTGGTAATTGAAAGAATTGAGGGATAAGTGTCGCTAACAAATACTCCAAGTCCAGATCAGATTAAGCGTTTACCAAAAGCGCTTTTGCATGATCATTTGGATGGTGGTTTGCGGACAGAAACAATTGTTGAGTTGGCTCAAAAAATTGGTTATGACAAATTACCAACCCAAGATCCACTTAAATTAGCTCAATGGTTTGAAGAATCTTGTAATTCAGGCTCATTAGTTAGATACCTAGAAACTTTTTCTCACACAATCGCTGTTATGCAAAGTAAAGAAGCAATAGTTCAAGTTGCCAGAGAGTGTGCAATTGATTTAGCCCGCGATGGCGTTGTTTACGCCGAAGTAAGAGGTGCACCAGAGTTATTTACTGAAAAAGGTTTAACTCTTAATGAAGTAATTGAAGCCACAACTGAAGGTTATAAACAAGGTATGGCAGAGGCAGCAAAAGAGGGAAGAAAAATTCGTGTTGAGTCCTTACTTTGCGGAATGAGGCAAAACAATAAATCACAAGAGACTGCAGCTGCGGTAGTTAAGTATAGAAATCAAGGAGTGGTTGGTTTTGATATTGCAGGACCCGAAGATGGGTTTCCTCCCACTAATCAGCTCTCTACATTTGAATATCTAAGAAAAGAAAATGCTCATTTCACTATTCACGCTGGTGAGGCATATGGTCTGCCATCGATTTGGGAGGCGATTCAAATTTGTGGCGCTGAACGCTTAGGACATGGAGTTCGGATAATTGATGATATTGATTTCTCAACGCCATCGCCGAAATTGGGCGCTTTAGCGTCATATATAAGAGATCGCAGAATTCCACTTGAATTGTGTCCGACCTCGAATTTACAAACAGGTGCAGTAAAGACTTACTCCGAGCACCCAATTGGAAAATTAGCTAAATTAAGATTCAGAGTTACTTTAAATACTGACAATAGATTAATGAGTAACACATCTATGAGTAATGAAATGACTCAATGTGTCAAGTCTTTTGATTGGAAGTTTGCAGATCTTCAGCGAGTAACTGTAAATGCCCTTAAAAGCTCATTCATTCCATTTGAGGAAAGACTTGAGATTATTGAAAATACTGTAAAGCCAGCTTATGCAGCTATTTCAGCTGAGTAATTTACTTAAATTCCAATTGGATGCCAGATAGTTTTTTGTTCCATAAAGCTAAGGATTCTCTCTGGATGATCTGTATTTGAGAATCTAAATATTCGTTTTAGATTATCTACACCTGCAAGTCTTAATTCTTCTTCCTGCTTTTTGCTAACTCCAGTTAGATCTATGCCATCGATTTCCATATGAGAGCCAACCCAAGGGATTAATTCAGAGGCTTTTCCGGTGAGTATGTTTACAACCCCACCTGGTAAATCACTAGTAGCGATCACTTCTCCCAGTGAAATTGCTGGAAGTGGGAAATTTTCGCTGGCAATCAAGATTGCTGAATTACCACCAGCGAGAACTGGTGCAAGCGCCCTTACGGTTGCTAGTAATGAAGGTTTTGCTTCTGCAAAAACTGCAACTACTCCTAATGACTCTGGTGTTGTGAAATTATAGAAAGGGCCAGAAACCTGATTTTGTGAACCAGAAATTGAGGCTAATTTGTCACACCATCCGGAATACCAAACTAAGCAATCAATTGCTTGAGAAACTTGCAGTTGTGCTGCTTTCTTTGTTACACCTTCCAAGCTGATAATTTCATTAATGAATTGCTCACTTTTGCCTTCTAACATCTCGGCCATGCGATAAAGAATCTGACCTCGATTAAATGCAGTGGCATTTGCCCAGCCAGGTTGGGCAGTTTTGGCAGCAACAACAGCATCACGTAAATCTTTTCTAGAAGCTAATGCAGGGTTTGCAATAAATTTCTTATCTGCACCTTTTATTTCATAAACTCGGCCTGATTCACTTCTTGGAAAAGCTCCGCCAATGAAGAGTTTGTATGTTTTGTTCACATCAATTCTGCTCATTTGTTTACCTTTGCTTCAGCAGTTAAGTAGCCAGATAAGCCATGGCGGCCACCTTCTCGACCCCAACCAGACTCTTTATAGCCACCAAATGGGCTTGCTGGATCAAATTTATTAAAGGTATTGCTCCAGATAACTCCTGCCTTTAATTGCTTGGCTGCCCACAAAACCTTTGAACCTTTATCACTCCAAATACCAGCTGATAGGCCATACATAGTGTTGTTTGCCTTCTCAATTGCTTCAGCTGGAGTTCTGAAAGTTAGTACTGAAAGAACTGGTCCAAAAATCTCTTCTCTAGCAATTCGATGCGATTGCGTTACACCAGTGAAAATAGTTGGTGGGAACCAAAAACCTTTACTAGGCAGCTTTAACTCTGGTGACCAGCGGTTAGCACCCTCTTTATCTCCTGCATTTGATATTTCATTAATCTTGTTAAGTTGCTCTTTTGAGTTTATTGCTCCTAAATCGGTGTTTTTATCCATTGGATCACCAACTCGAATTAAGCTCATTCTCTTCTTGAGTTTATCCAAAACCTCTTCTGCGACATTTTCCTGAAGAATCAAACGTGATCCAGCACAGCAAACATGGCCCTGATTAAAGAAAATACCATTAACAATTCCTTCAACTGCTTCATCAATTGCGGCATCATCAAAAACTATATTTGCAGCCTTTCCACCAAGCTCTAAGGTGGCAGTCTTCTTGGAGCCAGAAATTGCGCGAGCAATTGATTTACCAACCTCAGTTGAACCTGTAAATGCAATTTTATTGATGTCTGGGTGATTTACTAATGCAGCACCTGTTACACCATCTCCAGTTACTATGTTTACAACACCCTCTGGCAAACCGGCTTGTTGGCAAACTTCGGCAAATAACAATGCAGTTAGTGGAGTGGTTTCAGCAGGTTTTAACACAACTGTGTTTCCTGCTGCAAGTGCTGGTGCGATCTTCCAAGCCAACATTAGTAATGGAAAATTCCAAGGAATTACTTGCCCTACGACACCAAGTGATTTAGGTTTAGAACCAAATCCTGCAAACTCTAACTTGTCTGCCCATCCCGCGTGATAGAAAAAATGAGCTGCGGCTAGAGGAACATCAGTATCTCGAGATTCCCTAATTGGTTTTCCATTATCTAAAGTTTCGACAACCGCAAATTCTCTAGCCCGTTCCTGCATAATTCTTGCAATTCGGTAAAGGTACTTACCACGCTCTTTAGCCGGCATTTTGGACCAAACTTTCAAGTATGCCGATCTAGCACTCTTTACAGCTGCATCAATATCAGATTTATCCGCATAACCAATTTTCGAAAGCACCTCTTCGGTTGCAGGATTTATCGTATTAAAGCTCTTACCTTTTTTTGGTTGAACAAATTTTCCACCAATAAACAATCCATAATTACTTGCAATATTTGCAATAGCAGGAGATTCAGGTGCGTTGGCATACTCAAAATCGCTCATGACGCTCCTAATCCACTGTTACGTAGTTGGCACTAGCGTAGTGCCCAGAACGTAATTTCATCCGCTGCATAAGTAAATCGTTTAATAATGCACTTGCGCCAATTCTAAATAAATCTGGCGTCAACCATTGATCTCCTGCAGTTTCCTTGACGAGCACCAACTGCTTTATAGCATCTTTGGTGGTTCGGATTCCGCCAGCGGGTTTAACTCCGATTTTAGTCCCAGTAAGTGCAAAGTAATCACGGACCGCCTCAAGCATTACCAATACAACTGGTGCGGTGGCTGCAGGTGCAACCTTGCCCGTACTTGTTTTAATAAAATCTGCTCCAGCCAACATGGCTAAATATGAGGCCTTACGCACATTGTCATATGTAACTAATTCTCCAGTTTCTAAAATCACTTTCAGGTGTGCCTTATTTCCACAAAGCTCTTTAATTGTTCGAATCTCTTCAAAAACTTCCATTAACCTGCCAGAAAGAAATGCTCCTCTATCAATAACCATATCTATCTCGCTAGCGCCTGCATTTAGAGCATCTTGCGTATCAATTTTCTTCACAGCCAAACTTGCGCGACCTGATGGAAAAGCTGTTGCCACAGCGGCAACTGGAACAGAGTTTCCTCCAATTGAATCTAATTCACTACGAGCAATTCTTACCATGTCGTTATAAACACAAATAGCACCCACTGAGGGCACAGTTGAATCTGTTGGATCTGGTCTTACCGCTTTAGCGCAAAGTGTTTTTATCTTCCCTGGCGTATCAGCACCTTCTAGCGTGGTCAGATCAACCATGCTGATTGCCATATCAATTGCCCAAGCTTTACTTGAAGTTTTAATGCTGCGGGTGGCAAGCATTGCTGCGCGAGCTTCTGCGCCTACCTGATCGACAGGTGAGAGTTCAGATAGGAATTTACGAAGTGATTTCTCACTTCCATCAATAATCATGAGAGTACTTTAGTCAATGCTTGTTTAATTTGCGAGGTGATTAAAACTGACTCTTCTTGACTGGTAGAAACTACCTCGATGTAGCACTTTAATTTGGGTTCAGTACCACTTGGTCTAATTATCACCCGAATGTTATTTCCATAATTCAATCTAATACCGACAGTTGGCATGCTTTTAGAGTTATTTAAATCTTCGATAGATTTTAGCTCAAATTCTCCAAGTGCTTTTGGAGGATTATTTGTAACTTTAACCAAAGTTTGATCGATTAAATCTAGTTTTGCATACCGAATTGATATTTGCTCAGTTGAGTGGAATCCATACTCTTGGCCTAATTGAAGCAAATAATCATTAATAGTTGTGCCTTGATTTTTTAGATCAGCTGCAATTTGAGCAATTATTAATGCGGCACTAATTCCATCTTTATCATTAACATTAGTTGGGTCAATGCAATATCCAAGGGCTTCCTCATAACCAAAAATGAGATTTTCAACTTTAGAAATCCATTTGAAGCCAGTTAAGGTTTCTTTGTGAGTCAGGTTGTGTTTTGCAGCAATTTTACTTAAAAGTGATGATGAAACTAAAGAGTTTGCTACCTGAGCATTGACTGATTGATTCTTTGGAATCAGATAACTTCCTATTATTGAACCTACTTGATCTCCGGTAAGCATTTTCCATCCGAGATTTATGTCGTTTATTGCCACAGCACAACGATCTGCATCTGGATCATTTGCGATGATTAAATCCGCAGCATTTTCTTGTGCATATTTGATTGCAAGATCTAGCACTCCTTGCTCCTCAGGATTTGGAAACAAAGTAGTGGGAAAGTCTGGATCTGCAGCCTCTTGTTCTTTGACCAAAATTGGTGTTTGAAATTTAGCTTTGCTAAAAACTTTAATTAGTGTTTCTGCCCCAACACCATGAAGTGGAGTGTAAACAATCTTTAAGTTATTTGGTTCAGTTGCTATGGCTGCAACGCACTCCACATACTCATCAATTAAAGATTCACTAACAAGTTGGTAGTTTGAAGAGCGAGAAGGGTTTTTATCAACATTTAATATGTAATCTGAAATCTGATTATCTACTGGTGAGATTATTTGTGATCCATGGTAGTTAACACCATCAAAAACTCCACCCAAATAAACCTTGTATCCATTATCTGAAGCGGGATTATGGCTTGCGGTAACCATAATTCCAACATTAGCCTTCAACTTATTTATTGCATATGCAAGCACTGGGGTTGGAAGGGGCCTAGGTAATACGTATGTTGTAAATCCAGCTCCTGCAAATATTTCGGCACTATCTTTTGCAAAATCATCAGAACCATATCTTGCATCGCGACCAATAACTACAGAATTGAAATCATGTTTTTTCATGAATGTGGCGATTGCTGTGGCTGTTCTGCTTACAACAGCTCTATTCATGCAGGAAGGGCCAGGTCCCATAGGACCCCGTAAGCCTGCTGTGCCAAATTTTAGAAAGCCAGAAAAGCATTTTTCTAAAGCAGAGCTATCGCTCTCAGACAACATTTTTTCTAATTGCAGTGCGGTAGATCTATCTGGATCGTGTTTGATCCAATCCTTAGCCTCTAAACGCAGTTGATCTGAGATCACAACTTAGGTAAAACCTTTGCTAATAAATTACCCATACGATCTGCCGCTGCTTTACCTGCTGCAATAACTTCAGCATGATTTAACTTTTCGCCCGTTACACCAGCTGCTGCATTTGTAACTAGTGAAATCGCAAGAATTTGTGCACCCAGTGCATGTGCAGCAATTGCTTCAGGTACCGTTGACATACCTACCAAATCTGCTCCTAAAGTTCTCATCATTTTAATTTCGGCAGGAGTTTCATATGCTGGGCCTCGCCAATGTACATAAACACCTTCGGCAAGTGATGAATCTTCAGATTTAACTATCTCTCTTAAGCGTTTGCTGTACAAATCAGTTAGATCTACAAAATCAGCACCAATTAGAGGTGAAGTAGCAGTCAAAGATATGTGATCTCTAATGAGAACTGGTTGACCTACTTTATATTCTGTATTGATCCCACCACAGGCATTGGTTAAAACAATACTTTTACATCCAGCCTTTACTGCGGTTCTAACTCCATGGACAACAGGTTCCATGCCCAAACCTTCATACAAATGTGTGCGACCTAGGAAAACTAGCGCGTTAGTTCCATTGGATAAAGTGTAAGAACGAATCTTTCCGCCATGGCCTGCCACAGTTGGAGCTGGAAATCCTGGTAAATCTGTAACTGAAAATTCATGTGTTGGTTTGCCAAGTGCATCAGCTGCTGAGATCCATCCTGAACCCATAATTAGTGCAACATCATGCTTTTCTTTGCCAGTAATTTTTGCAATAGCTTTTGCCGCTTTCTCAGCGGTACCAATTGGGTCTTTATACAGCTTGTTCATAAGGCAAACTTATCCTAAATAATTACTTATTCTTAAGTTCAGGCCAGCTATAGCCGAGCGAGATAATCATCATTCTAAGTAGGGGTAGTGAGAGTCCAATGATCCCGCTTGGCTCACCCTCAATATTTGAAATATATGGTGCACTCAATCCATCGAGGGTAAATCCACCTGCCACGTTTAGAGGCTCACCTGAATTAACATAATCAGTAATTTCCTCATCTGTCATCTGAGCAAATTGCACTTTTGAAGTTGATAACTTTGAAACTTCTTTTCCTGATCTTAAATCTATTGCGCAGTGTCCAGTGTGGAGCAAACCTGATTTACCACTTAATTGCTTACACCTTTGAATTGCATTCTCATAACTGCCAGGTTTACCTAAGGATTTACCTTCAAACTCAAAGGTTGAATCGCAACCAATAATGATCGAATTAGCTGGCGCCAACTCTTTAACGGCTTGTGCTTTTAGTGTGGCTAAAGCTAGGACTAATTCTGAAGGATTAAGAAGATCAAATTCAGGCGACTCTTCATTAACGCCACTGACTATAACTTCAGGAATAATGCCAACACTTTCCAGTAATCGGTAGCGTGAAGGTGAGGCCGAGGCAAGAATTATCTGAACCATTATGCAGGTAACCTTAATACATGAGCACACCATCAATTGGTCTAATCACCCAAGAGTGGGGGCAGATTGTTTATGCCGAACAGGCTCGAAAATTAGGCGTTAGCATTAAATGCAGTAGCCAGCCCATGTCTGCAACAGATTTAGTTAAATTTGCAGAAGATCAATCATTTTTGTTTGTTGATCCAAGAATAGTAAAGCTTCCAACAATCAAGAGTGCAGAGAAATTAGGCATAACAATTTATCCAACATCTAAAACCCTTGAGCAACTTGAAAAGATTGAGACTTTCCCAATTAGTGGAGATTACCTATCGATATTTGTAGCTAGATCTGCCCATGCACAACTTTCTTCTTGGCCAATTACACTAATTTCAAATCAACTGTCAATCACTCCTCTTCCTGGAATTACAGATGAAATCTCTGCGCAAATTCAGCAGTCAGTTATGAATTTAGCAGCAGAGCTCAACTTAATTGGAGGGTTTGAGCTCCTAGTTGATGCGGCGGACTATAAGAAATTAATTGGGTTTAACTGGGTAACACCAGATGCAAAATATTGGAGCCAATTTGGCTCAGTAACAAGTTTTTATGAACAAAGTCTAAGAGCGGTTTTAGATTTACCTCTTGGGAGCACAAAAATTGCTGAAAGATTTGTAGTAACCGGCAACTTAGAAACTGATAAAGATAGTGATGACTATCGTCCATATTTGCATCTGATGGCTAGAAATCCAAGCTTAAAGTTTGACCAATCAATAAAGCAGGTTGGAATTGCAGGTGATGATTTAGAGTATTTGTTGACTGAAATTATTCACACTCAAGATTATTACAGTGGAAAGATAGAGGAGTAATTAAACTCTTTTTGCGTACTCAATCGCAGGGCAACGATTCATAACTGCTATTAATCCGGCATCAGATGCTCGCTTAACTGCGTTTTCATCTATCACATCAAGTTGTAGCCAAACACCTTTAGCACCTACTGTGATTGCTTGATCTACTACCTCACCTGCAACTTGTGAGTTTACAAAAATATCTACAACATCAATCGATACTGGTACTTCAGCTAACGTTGCATAACCTTTTTGGCCATGAACAGTTTCAGCCTTTGGGTGGACGGGAATGACAGTGTGGCCTTTATCAATAAGTTTTTTGGCAACTGAATAAGCCGCTCTATCTGGGTTATCACTTAAGCCAACAACAGCCCAGGTTTTTAAAGCAAGCAGTTGATCAATTGCATTATTCATGGCTTGATCGACCAAGTGCTCTAAATTTCCATCCAGCCTTAACCCATAAATCTCGATCTAGTGCGTTTCGACCATCAATAATTATTGCCTTCTTTACCAACGCCTTTACCTGTGCTGGATTAATTTCACGATAAATTTTCCATTCAGTCAGGTGTAATACAAGTTCGGCATCCTGCAAGGTTTGGTTTATCTCTTCAGAAAATTTCAAACCAGGGAAGCGTTTTTGTGCATTAGCAATTGCTTTAGGATCATGAACAGTTACATCCGCGCCAGCTGCCTGAATTTGTGCACAAATATCCAATGCAGGGGAGTCACGAACATCATCACTATCTGGTTTAAATGCTGCGCCCAAGACTGCAATCTTTTTTCCGACCAAATCATTTGATAAATCTTTACGAACCAATTCAATAATTCTTTGACGAGCACGTAGGTTAATAGCATCTACTTCTTTGAGAAATTCAACGGCTTGTTTAGCGCCTAATTCTTCAGCTCGCGCCATGAATGCTCTAATATCTTTTGGTAAGCAACCGCCACCAAATCCAATTCCTGCTTGTAAGAATCGACTACCAATTCTTGGGTCATACCCAATGGCCTTTGCAAGTACCGTTACATCGCCGCCAGATGCCTCGCAGACTTCAGCCATTGCATTAATAAAAGAAATTTTAGTGGCTAAAAACGAATTCGCTGCCACCTTTACTAGCTCTGCAGTTGGTAAATCAGCTCTTACCCATGGCGTATTTTCTTTTAAGTTAGTTGCATAAACTTCTTTTAAAATGTTCTCTGCTTTGTCACTAACTACTCCAACGACTAGCCGGTTTGGTTTAAGAGTATCTTCAACCGCAAAACCTTCTCTTAGAAATTCTGGATTCCATGCAAGATCAGCACCTGAATTAATCTCTTGTAATCTTTGTCGCAATCTAGATGCAGTTCCTACTGGAACAGTTGATTTGCCGACTACTAATCCACCAGGTTTTACAAACTTTGCTATCGCCTCAAGGGCAGAATTCACATAGGTTAGGTCTGCCGCATTTCCATTTGAAACTTGAGGAGTTCCTACACAAATAAAATGCACATCGGCAGAACCCAAATCTTCTATCTGAGTTGTAAATTTAAGTCTGCCAGAGTCAATCTGAGCAGTTAACAACTCTTCTAAATCTGGCTCATAAAATGGGACTTTACCTTTGCTCAACGTTTGAATTTTGTTTGCATCTGTATCAAAGCCGATAACTTCAAATCCAAGGCTGGCCATACATGCTGCGTGCGTAGCACCTAGATATCCAGTACCAATTACTGAAAGCTTCAACGTCATGACAAGAGCCTATCTAAGAGTTAGATAATTATCGGCAGATATTATCTTCGGCCGTTCGGGTTTTAAACTTATCCACGATTTCAACTTCAGCACTTTTTGTTGATGATGGTGAAGGTGATGGGGTTACCTCATCAATTACAGCCCTGTCCTCACGCAAACGATCCCATAATTCAGGGGCAAGAACTGGATCCCAAAGAACTGATGCAGTCACGCCATTTGCATAATAATTTAAATTCGATAGCGGTACAGTCAACGTTCTTACATTTGAGGTTGCTAGTGATTTCATTTGCTTGGCAAGTGTAATTAAATCTGAGTTTTTAAGCCCTTCATCAGTTGTTACTGCTGCAAGGGATGAGTTTATGAAATTAGTCATTGTAATTGGATTTAAAAGAACTCCAGCACTTGTTGCTTTTTTAATCACCGAAGACATAAATGCTTGCTGTCTTTGCATTCTGCCAAGATCTCCTAATCCATCAAACTCTCTTGTTCGCACATATTTCAAAGCTTCAATTCCATTTAATGTATGCACTCCTGCGGCAAGGACTAAATGGCTCTTTGGGTCATCAATGTCTTTCTTAGTACAAACTTCAATTCCACCTAATGAATCAACAACTCTTGCAAACCCAGCAAAATTTACCTCTACATAGTGATCAATTTTTAATTGGGTCATTTGCTCCAGAGTTTGAATTAGTAAAGGAGCTCCACCCCAATTAAAAGCTGAGTTAATTTTTGAGTGAGTAGCGGGAACCATTTTACCTGATTTGTTTAGATGTTCAGGAATTAGTGCATATGTATCACGAGGGATCGAAACTAGAACAGCCTTATCTCGAGCCTTTGAAATATGAACAAGCAACATAGTGTCAGATCGTTTTCCAGCAGCTGTTGCAACCGATCCAACACGAAGTGCTTTTAACTCGGCCTTAGATAATCCTTCTCGTGTATCTGATCCAACAAGTAAATAGTTAACTGCTGAAGACTTCTTGTCAGGTCGATCATCTATTCCAGCGAATGCATCTATTTTGTTTATAGATGCGGTGACTGTCCCAAAAGCTAAGGCGCTAATTGCAGATATTGCTAGAGTTGCCAGCGAAATACCGGTAAAGATCCTGATGCTTCGAGCAGATTTCATCTTCTTATCCTAGATTATGGGCAGGGAATAGTTGGGTACAAATAAAGAATGGAGGGGGCATGAATGATTTATCTGCACCTTCAGTCTCGGTAATTTTGCCGATTTTAAACGAAGAGTCTGATTTAGAAAATTGCATCACAGCCATTCTTCAGCAAGATTATGATGGTGAATTAGAAGTAATTTTAGCTCTAGGACCATCTAAAGATTCAACTGATTTGATTGCACAGAAAATAGCTGCAAAAGACAAAAGAGTTAAATTAGTTAAAAATCCAACTGGTTTAACTGCTGCAGGATTGAACTTGGCAATAAAGGCGAGCTCTTTTGAGATTATTTGCCGGATTGATGGCCATGCTGAGATATCCAAAACATATATCAAGAGTGCGGTATCAATTATGAAAGAAACAGGCGCGGTAAATGTTGGCGGAATTATGTTTGCAGATAGTGATCAAGGCTTGCAAAGAACTATTGCGCAGGCAATGCGCTCTAAATTGGGAGTAGGACCATCTAAATTTCACACCGGTGGCGGTGCGGGTGAGTCAGAGACTGTTTATTTAGGAACATTTAAGAAATCAGCAATTTTGGCCGCAGGCGGTTTTGATGAGAGATTCATTAGGGCACAAGATTGGGAGTTAAATTATAGAATTCGAAAACAAGGTGGATTAATCTGGTTTGATCCAAGATTAGTTGTTACATATCGACCTCGGAAAACCTTTTCTAAGTTAGCCCGACAGTATTTCCAGTATGGCAGGTGGCGTCGAGTTATAACTCGAACTCACAGTAATACAAGCAGCTTCCGCTATTTAGCTCCACCATTTGCATTGGTTGTAAATCTATTTTCTTTAGTTTCAGGAGTTTTTGTTACTCCGCTATTACTGCTTCCATTAATGGTTTATATCTTTACCATAGTAATTGGTGGATTTATGATCGGTAGGAAAATTACTGACAAACTTCTTATGCCTTTAGTTTTAGCAACCATGCACATGTCTTGGGGAGTTGGCTTTATTACATCGCCAAAAAACTTACTTAAAGGTTAGTTGTTGTGGAGAACTGAGTTTAAGCCACTCCAAGTGCCGGTTTTAGATAATACTTCAAGTGAACCAGATTGAGAATTTCTTCTAAATAGTAGGTTGTTTGCGCCACTTAAATCCTTAGCCTTAACGATTTTTCCATCAGGCAAAGTTATTTTTGAACCAGCTGTTATGTAAATGCCAGCCTCAACTATGCAGTCATCTCCTAAGCTAATTCCAATTCCAGAATTAGCTCCCAGCAGAGTGCGTTGGCCAACTGAAATAATCTCTTTGCCACCACCACTTAGTGTTCCCATAATTGATGCACCGCCACCGATGTCACTTCCATCACCGACCACTACACCTGCACTAATTCTTCCTTCAACCATTGATTTACCCAAGGTTCCGGCGTTGAAGTT
>KB900572.1 GCA_000378905.1 actinobacterium SCGC AAA028-A23 | reverse complement strand
AGATTAATTAGCTCTGGCAAAAAGTTATTTCTACCAAGAATGCTTGCGAATAAAGATTTAGAGTGGGTAGCCTGGGATGGGTCTGTAGATAGTTTAAAAAAAATCTGGGAAAACACTTGAGCCAATTGGTGAGGCAGATACTCAAACCCAACTTGAGGTAATAATTGTTCCAGCTCTTCATGTTGACCGAACCGGCAATCGATTAGGTCAAGGTGGTGGCTCATATGATCGAGCGCTGGCAAGAAGTAAGGCATGGAAGATTGCACTTCTACATCGAGGTGAATTAACTAGTGAAATTCTTCCGGTTGAGCCTCATGATCAAAAAGTTAATGCTGCGGCAACGCCTGAGATTATCGTCAGGTTTTAGTTAGTCAAAGTATCAAGATTACGAGCCATCACTACTCGTTGAATCTGATTAGTGCCTTCATATATTTGAGTTAACTTTGCGTCCCGCATCATTCGCTCTACTGGATAATCAGTTACGTATCCGTATCCGCCTAGTACCTGAACAGCATCGGTCGTAACTTTCATTGCCACATCTGTTGCAAAGCATTTACTTGCGGCAGAGAAAAAGGTCAGATCTGTTTCACCACGTTCACTCTTAACTGCAGCTGCATACGTTAATTGTCTAGCAGCCTCAATCTGCATTGCCATATCAGCTAACATAAATTGAACAGCTTGAAAATCAAAGATTGGTTTTCCAAATTGCTGCCGTTCGTGGGCATACTTTTTAGCAACATCAAGTGCACCTTGTGCTATTCCTAGTGCTTGGGCAGCAATTGTGATTCTGGTGTGATCTAAAGTTTTCATGGCAAGTGAAAAACCACTTCCGATTTCACCTAATCTGCGATCATCATTTACTTTGACATTATCAAAGTAAACCTCACGTGTTGGTGAACCTCTAAATCCCATCTTCTTTTCATGTGCTCCAAATGAAACACCTGGATCTGATTTTTCAACAATAAAGGCTGAGATTCCTTTTGAACCTTTGCTTGCATCAGTTGAGGCCAACACTGTGTAGAACTCAGATACACCTGCATTAGAAATCCATTTTTTGCTTCCAGAAATTATCCAGCTATCTCCATCTTTAACAGCTTTGGTTT
>KB900571.1 GCA_000378905.1 actinobacterium SCGC AAA028-A23 | reverse complement strand
TAAAGGAAAAACTGGAAAATTAATTGAGCTCACTTATTCCAAGTTCGGCTTTAACTATCGGTATTGATATTGGTGGCACCAAGGTTTTAGGTGGTGTTGTTGATTCATCTGGCAAAATTATTGATTCTGCTCGGCGTGCTACGCCTTCCTCAGGTGGAAAAGAACTGATTGCCACCATAATTGATTTGATTAAGGAATTTAAAAGTAAACATGAGATAGCTGGTATTGGTATCAGCGTTGCCGCTTTAATATTAAAAGATCAGGGCACCATCGCGGGCGCACCCAACATTGCAAATTTAAGTCAACTAAATTTTGTCTCTGAGATTAGCAAAGTATTTAATTTGCCAGTTATTGCTGAAAATGACGCAAATGCTGCAATGTGGGCGGAGTTTAAGTTTGGAAATGCCCATGGTTTAAACCCAGTTATATTTTTTATAATTGGTACCGGCATGGGTGGTGGCTTAGTAATTGATGGCAAATTATTTAGGGGAGCAAGTGGAATTGGGGCTGAGTTTGGCCACATGATTGTTGAGCGAGATGGAGTTTTGTGTGGTTGCGGCTCTCATGGCTGCATAGAGCAGTATGCATCTGGAAGCGCGTTAATGAGATATGCCAAAGAGGCGATCGCAACCAATCCTGCAGAGGGTAAAGAGCTTTTAGCTCTTTGTGAATCAGATATCTCAAAACTAACCGGCACAATTTTAACCGCTGCTGCAAAAGCTGGAAATCAATTAGCAATTGCAGCATTTAATAAGCAGGCGGATTGGCTTGGAAATGCTTGCGCCTCTTACACATTACTTCTTGACCCACAAGCAATTGTTATTGGCGGCGGCGTTGTCGATGCTGGTGAGCTTTTCTTAACGCCAGTAAGAAGTGCGATGGAAAAATACATGCCATTTGCTGGCACTCACACCTCACCAAAGATTATTGCTGCAAAATTTGGAAATGAAGCGGGCTTAATCGGGGCGGCAGATTTAGTTAGAGGCTAGCGCCATCTTCATAATCATCCTCTTTTCTGGCAGTTCGCCAGATGATTGTGGCAAGTGAGGATAAGAAACCAAGAACTGCTGGCCAAACACCATATATTTCAAAATCTGTTAACCAATAAAGTAATAA
>KB900570.1 GCA_000378905.1 actinobacterium SCGC AAA028-A23 | reverse complement strand
AGGAGTTCTTGGAAATCCAGATTCATTGAAAGAAGAATCACACTCAATTACTGGCGCCAATGATGAGGTATTAGTTGAGTATCCAAATTACACAAAGCCAGCTTCTTGGCGCGGGTTAGAAGTGCCGGAGGTTTTACTCTCAGGAAATCATGGAGAGATAGCAAAGTGGCGAAAAGCCCAAGCTGAGCGTCGGACGCAGCAACTTAATAAGGAATAATTCCGACACGCCTAGCGTTGATTAGGTACATGCCTTCCAAATAGGGGATTATCCGCCCAGTTGGAGTAATTGTTACATCCAAAAGTTATTGAGAGTTTTACTTAGTTTCAAGGAGGTGAATGATGGCTACCGATTACGACACCCCCAGAAAAACCGATGAAGAGTTACATGAAGAATCATTAGAAGAATTAAAAGCTCGTCGGGCCGATGCACAATCTGGTCAAGTAGATATTGATGAGGCTGAGGCAGCTGAGAATCTAGAGCTTCCTGGTGCAGATTTATCGGGCGAAGAGTTGACTGTAAAGGTTGTCCCTAAACAAGAGGATGAGTTCACATGCAGTCGTTGTTTCTTGGTTAAGCATGTAAATCAACGTGCTCGCGGTGAAGGTCCAAAGGCTGTTTGTCGCGATTGCGATTAATTCAAAGCCTTACTTAAGTATTTCGCTTTTCTACTTGAAATCAACCAATATGGCGTTGGATCTTTTCTATCTTTAATCTCAACTTTAACGCCAGTTGTAACCCAAAATCTAGTTGCATTAAATGCTGCTGGATCTGCCTGGGCTCCTCGAATCTTTAAAAACTGATCCTTTTCTAGTAATTCAACTTTTTTAATATATTTGATTTCAATTTTTGCATTACCAACATAAAGCCAATCATTTATCACAACTGTTTCTAAGGCTGATCTTCGCGAGCTGTAGACAAGAACTAGAGCGATGATTAGCGAAACTACCCCAGCTGTTAGATGTCCAAAGGGTGCCCAAAAGGTCAGATAGATCGAACCAAGCATCATCCCAAGAAATAGCCACAACCAAAGGGGCCAATTGATTCGTTCTGCAAACTCTGATTTTGAATTAGATCTTGCCATGAGATAAAGGATACGCTTTGGCAATGGCTCGCATTGCATCCACC
>KB900569.1 GCA_000378905.1 actinobacterium SCGC AAA028-A23 | reverse complement strand
CACATTTTGTTACTTACCCACACCCTTATCCACCTTATTGTGCAGATACTGCACAGGTGATTGCACAGGTGAGAAAAAGCTTTTACCAGCCAGTATCTAAAGGGATTATCTTTGGCTCCTAGCGTAAAAGTATTGAATTTAAATGGTTTTGATTAATTGTCAGTGGTAGATGGGAGGGTTGGTTTATGAGCATCGCAGAGTTTCCAAGTAATTCAAACCGGGCCAAAAACAACTCAACTGAGTTTGAACGCACCCCACCACAAGATGTAATTGCCGAGCAATCAGTATTAGGTGGAATGCTTTTATCTAAGGATGCAATTAGTGATGTTGTAGAAATATTAAGAGAGCGAGATTTTTATCGCCCAGCCCATGAATTAATTTATGATGCGATTATTGATTTGTATGGCAGAGGTGAACCAGCAGATCCAGTAACAGTCGCAGCTGAATTAACAAAACGTGGTGATTTGGTAAGAGCAGGTGGTGCGCCATACCTTCACACATTAATTTCATCAGTTCCAACTGCAGCTAACGCTGGTTACTACGCAAAGATTATTCGTGAGCGAGCGATCATGCGCAGATTGGTTGAGGCAGGAACCAAGATTGTTCAACTTGGTTACACCGATGAAGGTGAAGTTGATGATGCAGTTGATCAGGCACAAGCAGAGGTTTATGCAGTAACTGAAAGACGTGAAGCGGAAGATTATGTTCAGTTATCTGAATTACTACCTGCAGCCTATGATGAGATTGAAAAGATTTCATCCGGTGTAGTTGGTGAAGGTGTTAAGACTGGATTTAAAGATTTAGATGCATTAACAAATGGTTTCCACCCAGGAAATATGATTGTCTTAGCTGCAAGACCTGCAGTCGGTAAATCAACACTTGGATTAGATATCGCACGTTATGCCTCAATTCATAAGCGAGAGACCTCAGTAATTTTCTCACTTGAAATGAGCCGCTCTGAAATCACAATGAGAATGCTTTCAGCCGAAGCACGAGTTCCACTTAACAACATTAGATCTGGCCAACTTGGTGAAGAGGAGTGGGCAAAGATGGCCCGCCGAATGGGTGAGATCTCAGATGCCCCACTATTTATTGATGATTCACCAAATCTATCCCTGATGGAGATCAGGGCTAAAGCTAGAAGATTAAAGCAACGCCATAATCTAAAACTAATTGTCACTGCTAATTGCAGCCATTGCTAAAAGGTTGT
>KB900568.1 GCA_000378905.1 actinobacterium SCGC AAA028-A23 | reverse complement strand
CTCAGTCTTTGTTGTGCCTTCATTGCTGCTAATTTTTGTGGAACGTATTCAGGTGCTTTTACAACTGATGTGACCAATTCATCTGGCTTAGCAAAAGGCAGATCATCGGCGCTTTCAGCCCCAAAAAAGTCTGAGCCAACCTCTTTCATTTTCTCAATGCCCATTTGAATAACTGATTTTGGCATCGTATTCCAATAAATTTTTTCAATTTTCCATCCACGAGATTCAGCAAGTTCAGCTGCCCGCATTGCAACTAGGTGAGCCTTAATATGATCTGGGTGCCCATATCCACCAATCTCGTCATATGTAATTAGAACTTGTGGCTTGATTTCAAGGATTATCTTTACTAACTCGGCGGCTGCAGTTTCTAAATCTGCTTGCCAGAAGACATCTTTTCGATCATTCTGAGCAGTTCCCATCATTCCACTATCGCGCCATTTTAAATTTGGCGCTCCTAAGAATCTAAAATCTTTAATCCCTAATTCATGCATTGCATCTTTAAGTTCAATCTCTCGATGCTCTCCCAATTTGTCATCAGAACTACTTGCAAGATTGGCTAAACTTTCAACAAGTACTTCACCTTCTTCACCTCGTGTACAAGTAACAAGAGTTACCTCAACTCCATTAGCCGCATACTTGGCCATAGTTACACCATTATTTATAGTCTCATCATCTGGATGAGCATGGACGAGAAGTAATCTTTTTGATGAATTCACACGCACAATATAACTATAAATTGCTTAAAACCTGACAATCTCTCCAATATGAGATTAGAATTAAATGATGAGTGAAGATAAATCTGCTCGACTGCCTCGCGATGAGAGGCGTGCCCAACTTCTAGTTGCAGCTCTTGAAGTCTTTACTGCTGCTGGATACCACTCTGCAGCGATGGATGAAATTGCAGATCGTGCAAATGTAAGTAAGCCAGTTTTATATCAACACTTTCCTTCAAAACTTGATCTTTATCTAGCTGTACTAGATTTACATATTGATTCTTTGGTTTTTGCAATTCAAAAAGCAATTGCTTCAAATCGTGAAAACTCTTCACGAGTGGCTGCAACAGTTGAGGCATATTTTGGATTTATTGATAACGAAGGTGAGGCTTTCCGCCTACTTTTTGAAAGTGATATGAATTTAGAGCCGCAAGTTAGAGAGCGGCTTAATCGCATGACCTATGACTGTGCGGCAGCGGTTAGCGCAGTAATTTCAATCGATACTGGATTAGGTAAAGAAGAGTCGATGATGCTCGCAGTGGGAATTATTGGCACTGTTCAAACTACGGCAAGGCACTGGTTGGACCGTGATGGCAAAATTGATCGAAAGCGGGCCACTGAGTTGGTTATGAATTTAATTTGGCGAGGAATCTCTGGGTTTCCTAAATCACAATCTTAAATTAGCAAACGCATCAAGTACTAGATAGGGTTTGGGTATGGCTACTACAAAAACTGCATCAAAGAGCACAACAAAGACTGAGGTGAAAATAGGTATCTCAGATAGCACTCATGAACTCAATTTTGAATGTGAAAGTACGCAATCTGAAGTAATTGCAAAAGTTAATGAAGCTATTAAATCCTCTGGTGTACTTGCGCTAAGCGATACCAAAGGTCGAGAAGTTTTAGTGCCTGCAAGCAAGATTAGTTATGTTGAAGTTGGTGAATCTTCAGATCGTCGCGTTGGTTT
>KB900567.1 GCA_000378905.1 actinobacterium SCGC AAA028-A23 | reverse complement strand
CCTTCTGGAATTTTTGATAGGTCTTTGCGGACGATCTCCGCTTTTTCAACTAAACGTCGATGGCGTCCTTCCAAAATTCGAACTCGGTTATTTCTTGGTGTTGGACCAAAAAATGCGAATCGAACCTCAAAGCCTTCATCTTCAAATGAATCTGGGCTGGCATTTTGCATAAGTGATGCAAAGCGCTCCCGTCCCTTTGAAGTTAAGTCATAAACAATTCGAGATTTCCTAGATAAACCACCTGCATCGGCAAATGACTCTTCAATTAGATTAGCCTCAAGCATCTTGCGAAGTTGTGGGTATAAAACTGAAAAACTTAATGCTCGAAATGGCCCATAGATTGCACTCATCCGTTTGCGAAGCTCATACCCATGAAGTGGACCTTGTGAGAGCAACCCAAGGAGGGCAAACTCTAAGGACTCAGATCGCGAGCGCACAGGCTTCCTATCTACTAGATATATCGAATCGATACTATCGAGTATTTAAACCTATTAACCCCCCATATGGCAACCCATAGGATTAGCGCGTGTTCACCTCAGATGCCATCCCCTCACGCCTGTGGGAGTACCTAATAGCCACAATCCTGATCATTCTTGCCCCTGGCCCATCGGTTCTCTTCACCATCGCCCGGGCAATTGCCTGGGGCAGGTTGGCTGCGATCGCAACCGTTATCGGCAATGCCTTTGGCATGTTTTTGGTCTCTGTCTTAGTTGCCTTTGGCCTTGGCCCCCTGCTACAAAGCTCCAAACTTTTTTACAACGCAATCCAATGGGCAGGTGGTGCTTATCTAATTTATTTAGGTTTTGCCGCAATCGCTGCCAGCAGAGTCCATGCTCAGGATATGCAAAATACTTCAGGTCTTAAGCCATCCTTTTTCACCTCTGTTAAAAATGGCTTCTGGGTTGGGGTATTAAATCCAAAATCAATCGTTTTCTTTGCCGCCATTTTGCCCCAATTTGTTGATCAGGAAAAAGATAATGTCACAGCGCAATTATTAATTTTAGGTGCGATATTTGCCGCAGTCGCATTGATCTCAGATGGCAGCTATGGCTTTTTAGCGGGAACTGTTCGCAATTGGCTAGCTGGGGATGTTAAGCGTCTGATTTTTATGCGCCGCTTTGGCGGTGTTGTAATGATCGGCCTTGGTCTTTTCACCATATTCTCGGCCGCTCTGATTGGGTAGTTGAATTAAAAATCGTGGCGATCTAGCCCAATGTCAGTGGCTAGGGGCAGACTTATCACTTAAGAACACCAAAATCAGGCACTTTATTTAGTGCGTAATGAAAAGAGAGAATATGGCTTCATCAAATGCAGTTGGAAGTGCTAGAGAGTTTATCTCTCCATCAGATTTAACATTTTCTTGGGGATCTTGTCATCGTTGCTTGTGGCTAAATTACAACCACGGACTTCGCACCCCAGGATTTATGCCATTAGTTGGCGACTTAGCAAATATGCAAGAGAATTACTTTGCCGGTAAAACCTGTGCTGATATTGCTCCGGTTCTGCCTTCTGGCAAGGTCGCTGATTTAGGTGGTTGGGTTAAGTCTTCTTTTATTAATGTTGCAGGTAAGCCAACTAAGTATGCAATCCGCGGAAAGTATGACTTATTGATTGAATTTGCCGATGGCACATATGGAATTATTGATTGTAAATTCCAGGCTAAAGACTCTGATAAAACCGATCTTTATCAACCACAACTTGAAGCATATGCATTTGCACTAGAACACCCAGCAACGGGAGCTGCAAAGCAGGTTTCATTAATGGGTTTACTTGTTTGGTCATTACTTGAACCAGCTGGTGATGTTAATAAAGGCTTTGGCTTAAAACTTAAACACACCTGGCGACCAATTGAGCGAAATCCTGCCGCCCTTGAAACCAGGTTAACT
>KB900566.1 GCA_000378905.1 actinobacterium SCGC AAA028-A23 | reverse complement strand
GTTGAAGTTGGTGAATCTTCAGATCGTCGCGTTGGTTTCGCAAACCAATAATTAACCAGCAATAACTCGGCGCTTGTCCGCTCTATCTTCTAACCGCTCCCATTGATCTGGGTGGGTGTTGTATTCACCTAACAAATTAAGTTTGCCATTTCCATGATAATCACTTGCACCAGTCATAACTAGATTGTATTCACGGGCTAGTTGGATAAGTTGAGTTTTTTCATCTGGTGAATGATCTCTGTGGTCAACTTCAATTCCATCAAGCCCTGCTCGAATAAGTGATCCAAAAGTTTCAAGTGAGATAGTTCGGCCGCGATGTGAAGCCATCGGATGAGCAATAACTGACACTCCACCAGCAGACTTAATGAGTTTGATTGCATCCTCTGGTGTTGGTGAATAATGGGATACATAATATTTAGATTTATTGTGCAGCATCTGAGTAAAAGCTTCATCGCGACTTGATACAACACCTTTTTTTACTAATGCATCAGCTAAATGTGGTCTTCCTAAAGTTGCACCATCAGATAACTGCTCTAAAACATCTGCCATAGTTATATCTATGCCAGCCTGATTAATTCGAGCAATGATTTTTTCCATTCGCCCATGCCTATTTTCTCTTGTCTGGGCCATGGTTTTTGCTAGTGCAGTGTCGTTCTCATCAAATAACAATCCCAAAATATGCACACTTATGCCATCTTCAGTTTGGCAAGATATTTCAGCACCCGGCACAAGGGATATACCAGGCCTTAATGCATTAACTGCTTCTTGCCAGCCGCTAGTTGAATCATGATCGGTTAATCCAATTACTGATATTCCCGCAGCCATTGCTTTGTTAATTAATTCTGTTGGTGAATCTGTGCCATCACTAAAAGTTGTATGTGTATGTAGATCTATCACTTATTTTGACTCCGGCTGATTTGATCTCAAAACAAAAAGTGTGCATCCAAATAACAATCCAATAATTCCAGGAATAGTTCCGGCAGGTGGTTGCTGGCCTAGCCAAACAAATGCTAACAACGCACTAACTGGAACTTCGAAAAATACTACAAGAGAGACAACAGCCGGAGAGACACGTTTGAGCGTGAAATTAAACAAAGTATGACCAAGAAACTGTGCTCCAATTATTAAGCCCGCTAGTAGCCACCATTCATTTGCAGAGTAGCCAGTCAGATTTGAATCTGTCAGAAGTACAACTGGAAGAATCAGTATTGCGCATGTTGAATAACAAACTGAAGTAAAGGTGGAAGTTGAAATATTTTTTTGGGCACTAGCGCCAATCATCATGTAAGCAGCTCCGACAGCTCCGCCAAATACTGCCAATAAATCTCCCTGGAATGCCCTGACTGAAAGGTTTAGATCTATACCAGTAATCACTACAACTGATATGAAGGCGATAACCATTCCTCCGATAGATTTCCTTGGAATATGTCCACCAGCTAATTTAATAAATAACGCTGCAAAAATTGGTTGCGTTGCAGTTAGTGCAGTACCAGTTGCAACACTAGTTAGTTTCATCGCCCAAAAAAAACAAATAAAATGTGTAGAAAGAAGTATGCCTGCAACAACTGCCCAGCGGATAGCATTTAATTGTGATTTAGTTTTCCACTCTTTACGAGCTAACGCGAATGGCATCATGATTAATGCACCAACTAAATTTCGCCAGAAAATCATGGTTGGAATTGACATAGTTGCTTTTGCAATAATTGGGCCCGATGAGCCAATTCCAAGCACCCCAAGAATCAAAAATGGAATATCTCTGCCTGTAGGCAGTTTGGTGTGGTCTTGATCCTTCATGGGTAGAACCTATCTATAAATTTAATTATTGTTATGAGTCGGTATCGAGCCGATACCCTTAGCCTATGAATACAAGTAAAGGCTCAGCCCTAAATCGAGTATTCCTAGCCCGATTAGCTGGCACTGCGGTCTTTGACCCCAATGGTGATCAACTTGGCAAGGTTAGGGATGCTGTTGCAACCCTGCGTTCCAATAATCAACCGCCACGAATTTTGGGATTCATTGTTGAAGTTCCACCAAGAAAAAGAATTTTTGTACCAATTACAAGAGTTACTTCAATTGATAATGGCCATGTAATTATCACTGGCCT
>KB900565.1 GCA_000378905.1 actinobacterium SCGC AAA028-A23 | reverse complement strand
TGCCTACAAACCTTAAAAATCGGGGTTTTCCACACCCGGCCTTCTTCTGAAGTCCGTCTCGTATGGGGAGGTGAAATATAGCCTCATTGCCGAAGGGGGGTCAAATCGCCCTTCTCTTGAAAAATTGCTGGTTTTAGCTGATTACCTCAACCGCGGCCAGATCCCTCTTTCCCTTCCTCAAAAGCAGGTATTTGCCATGTAAAAGGTCATCCTTGGAGGGGGTGAAATCCTCACTTTCGACCTTTTTATTGTTCAAATATGCCCCACCCTCCTTCACAATCCGCCTTGCCGCCGACTTTGAGTCGACTACCCCAGTCGCAGCCAGCAGATCAACCCAGGATGGGAAGGGTTCTCCCTTCTTCACCTGCGTTTTAGGCAGTTGGGCAAGGGCTGAATCCAAAGTTTTGAGCGCTAAATCCGATATCTCCCCTTGGCCAAACAAAGCTCTAGCAGCATCTTCAACCTGGCTCGACATTTCAGCGCCATGGATCAATGTAGTCATCTCCCTAGCAAGTTCGCGGTGTGCTTCGCGCGCTCCTGGGTTGGTATTAACGGTTTCAATTAATCGTTCGATCTCTGCTTTATCTTTCATAGAAAAAATCTTTAGCAACTTAGGCATATCAGCATCATCGCTATTTAACCAGAATTGGAAAAACTCATAGGCGCTAGTCATTGATTCATCCAGCCAAATTGCCCCACTTGCAGTTTTACCAAATTTAGAACCATCTGACTTGGCAAGTAATGGCACAGTTAAAGCATGAGCAGAGCCAGCTTCGACCTTACGAATAAGATCTAAGCCAGCAACTATATTTCCCCATTGGTCAGAGCCACCGATCTGCAACTTGCAATCATTTCGGCGGTAAAGTTCTAAATAATCCAAAGCTTGCAAAACCTGATATGAAAATTCAGTATAGGAAATTCCAGAGCTGGCTAGGCGATTAGCTACCGAATCTTTAGCAAGCATTTGATTAACCGAGAAGTGTTTACCAATATCTCTTAATAATTCTAGAGCTGAAACTGATTTGGTCCAATCTAAATTGTTTACAAGAACTGCACTCGCATTTTTATCCTTGAAATCAAGAATTTTTTCAACCTGCTTGCGAATTTTTGCCACCCATTCAGCAACTATTATCTCCTCATTAAGGGTGCGTTCATCATTTTTGCCACTTGGATCACCAACCAACCCAGTAGCTCCACCCACTAAAGCAATGGGGCGATGGCCTGCTAATTGAAATCTGCGTAGAACAAGAAAAACCACCAAGTTACCTAAATGCATACTGGGAGCGGTGGGATCAACTCCCAAATAGAGAGAGATTGGTTTTGATAAAGCTTGTTCGAGCTCTTTGATATCGGTTGATTGGGCAACCAATCCACGCCATTTAAGGTCTTCTAATAATGCGTTGCTCATGGGGTGATCATGCCTGAAAACTGCTTTCGCAGGTTTGAAATACGCTCATCCACCTTGGAGGTTTCTTTATTTAAGGATGAAATTGCAGCTGAAACTGAATTTTTCGCCGTACCCATGCTGGAAGATCTGCTTGCAACAGCCCCATTTACATTTAGATAATTCTTAACATCCTTGGTGAGCTTTGGATGAATCGCGATTAATTGTTGATCGCTCATCTGGGATAACTCAATTCCGTTTTTCTCACAAAATTTTACACAAGATCCTGCTACCTCATGGGCGGTTGCAAAAGGAACCTGCTTCTTGGCCAAGAAATCAGCAATCTCAGTTGCAAGTGAAAATCCAGATGATGCTGTTTTTTCTATGTTATCTGATTTGAATCTAGCGCTCTCAACCATTCCAGAAATAGCTGGAAGAAGTATTAACAATTGATCAACTGAATCAAAAATTGGTTCCTTGTCCTCTTGCAAATCACGATTGTATGCAAATGGCATACCCTTAAGGACAACCATTAAAGCGGTTAAATTACCAATAAATCTTCCCGATTTTCCTCTTGCAAGCTCTGCCACATCCGCATTCTTCTTTTGCGGCATGATGGATGAACCGGTTGCATAAGCATCATCAATCTCAACCCAATCAAACTCAGTTGAGCTCCACAATACAAACTCTTCGCCGATACGAGATAAATGAACCCCGATCATTGCCATGATAAACAAAGCCTCTGCTGCAAAATCTCGATCGCTAACTGCATCAATACTGTTTTCCATAACTCCAGAAAATCCTAGTTTTGATGCTGTGGATTGCGGGTTAGGCTGAATTGATGATCCCGCTAAAGCACCTGCACCGAACGGTGAGTAATTATTTCTTTCTATCCAATCAAAAATTCGATCTACATCTCGCAGTAAGGCATGGGAGTGCTTGCTTAATTCCTGGCCGAAGGTAATCGGTTGGGCATGTTGAGTGTGGGTAAAGCCAGGGGCTATCACTTCAAGATTATTAGATGCTTGCTTATTAAAGGATTTAACAAGTATTGATACCTGAGCACCAATCTCTAATAGATGATCAACCAGA
>KB900564.1 GCA_000378905.1 actinobacterium SCGC AAA028-A23 | reverse complement strand
GCGATTGCAGATGCACGTAGAATTTTCTTGAATAAGGAAAATGTTAAAATCATTCAAGGATTGGTTGCCCAGCAACTTCCAATAGTTAAAAAAGCAGACTTGATTTTGTTGGATCCGCCAAGAACTGGTGCAGGTGAGGTTGTAATTAAACAATTAGTTAAATTAAGACCTAGAAAAATTGTTTATGTTGCATGTGATCCAGCTGCCTTGGCTCGGGATAGTAAAACTTTGGAAGATCTTGGTTATAAGTTGGATCACATTCAGGCTTTTGATCTTTTCCCAATGACCCAGCACATAGAGTGCGTGGCTGGATTTTCGCCCGCAAGGAGATAGGATTGGAAGAGATTCACGGGAAAGAGGTGTGGGGCATTGAGTAAAAACTCATTTAAGACCAAAACCACACTGGAAGTAGCCGGTAAAAGCTACGAAATTTTCGATATCACCGGTTTTGCAGAGGCTAAAGATTTACCATTTAGCTTAAAAATTCTTTTAGAAAATCTTCTACGAACTGAAGATGGCGCAAACATTACGGCTGATCAAATTAAGAAATTAGCTGCTTGGGACCCATCAGTTGAACCTGATACTGAGATTCAATTTACACCAGCGCGAGTGATTATGCAGGATTTTACAGGCGTACCTTGCATAGTTGATCTGGCCACAATGCGTGAAGCGATAGCCGAATTAGGCGGAGATCCAGCAAAGGTAAATCCATTATCTCCAGCTGAATTAGTAATTGATCACTCAGTAATCGCAGATTTATTTGGAACAAAGGATTCGTTTGAACAAAATGTTGATATTGAGTATCAGAGAAACAAAGAAAGGTATCGTTTTTTAAGGTGGGGCCAAACAGCATTTGATGAATTCAAAGTAGTGCCACCTGGTACAGGAATTGTTCACCAGGTAAATATTGAATATTTAGCAAGAGTTGTAATGAATCGAGTAGTTGACGGAAAACTTCGCGCCTATCCTGACACTGTTGTTGGTACTGATTCTCACACCACAATGGTTAATGGTTTGGGTGTGCTTGGTTGGGGAGTGGGCGGAATTGAGGCTGAAGCGGCATTGCTTGGCCAACCAGTTTCTATGTTAATTCCAAGAGTGGTTGGCTTCAAACTTAATGGCCAATTACCGGTTGGTACAACTGCTACAGATTTAGTTTTAACAATTACTCAAATGCTTCGCAAGCATGGTGTTGTTGGAAAGTTTGTTGAATTTTATGGTCCTGGTGTCTCTGCTCTACCAATGGCAAATAGAGCAACAATTGGAAATATGTCGCCTGAGTATGGGTCAACATGTGCAATTTTCCCAATTGATGAAGAAACTATTAAGTATTTAAAACTAACTGGCCGAAGTACTGAACAGTTAGAACTTGTCGAAAAATATGCCAAGACAAATGGTCTATGGCATGATCCTTCAGCCTCACCAAGATACTCTGAAAAATTGGAGTTAGATCTTTCAACAATTGTTCCCTCAATTGCCGGGCCAAAGAGGCCACAAGATCGAATTTCACTTAAAGATGCCAAGAGCTCATATGAAACTATTGTTCCAACTTACTTTTCAGACAAAACTAACCGAAATAAAATTGATGTTAAGGTAAATGGAAAGCCAACCACAGTGACAAATGGCGATGTGGTAATCGCATCGATTACTTCATGTACTAATACCTCAAATCCATCTGTGATGATTGGTGCTGCTTTACTGGCTAAAAATGCCGTTGAAAAAGGATTAAGTAGCAAACCATGGGTCAAAACAACCCTTGCTCCTGGGTCAAAAGTTGTCACCGATTATTACGACCGATCAGGGCTTACTCCCTACATGGAAAAACTAGGCTTTAATCTTGTTGGATATGGATGTGTTACTTGTATCGGCAACTCAGGCCCATTGCCTTTGGAGATAAGCAAAGCAATTAATGAGAATGACTTAGCTGTTTCAGCGGTACTTTCTGGAAATCGAAATTTTGAGGGCAGAATTTCTCCAGATGTAAAGATGAATTACCTTGCCTCACCACCTCTAGTAGTTGCATATGCATTAACTGGCTCTATGAACCATGATTTTGAAAAAGATCCAATTGGACTTGGCAAAGATGGCAAACCCGTATTTTTGAAGGATATTTGGCCAACTACTGCTGAGATTGAGAAAATAGTTGCCTCCTCTATCTCTTCAGATATGTTTACAAAAGATTATGCAACAGTTTTTGAGGGAGATAATCGTTGGAAGTCACTAGACACACCAACTGGTAATACATTTGAGTGGGATTTGAAATCTACTTATGTGCGCAAGCCGCCATACTTTGATGGAATGCCAAAAAATCCTGTCCCAGTTACAAACATTTCTAACGGCAGAGTACTGGCATTACTTGGAGATTCTGTAACAACTGACCATATTTCTCCAGCTGGGAATATCAAAGCAGATTCTCCTGCTGGTAAATACTTAGCCGAACATGGCATTGAGCGCGCTGATTTCAACTCATATGGTTCTCGTAGAGGTAATCACGAAGTTATGATCCGAGGAACTTTTGCAAATATTCGTTTAAAAAATCTTCTGTTAAATGGAGTTGAGGGTGGATTTACTAAAAACTTCCTTGCAGGCGGAGAACAAACCACAATTTATGATGCCTCTCGTGCGTACATCGATGCCAAGATTCCCTTGATCATTT
>KB900563.1 GCA_000378905.1 actinobacterium SCGC AAA028-A23 | reverse complement strand
TTTGGTGATTACGGCGTGCAAGCGATGGAGCCAGCATATGTAACTAACCGCCAAATTGAAGCGGCTCGTATTGCAATGACTCGTCACATCAAACGTGGTGGAAAGGTTTGGATCAATATTTATCCAGATCGTCCATTAACAAAGAAGCCGGCCGAAACTCGTATGGGTTCTGGTAAAGGATCTCCTGAGTGGTGGATTGCAAACGTTAAGCCAGGCCGAGTTATGTTTGAAATTTCAGGTGTAACAGAGGCTGTCGCAACTGAGGCAATGACACGTGCGATGCACAAGTTGCCAATGAAGTGCCGAG
The DNA here is from genome assembly GCA_000378905.1 of actinobacterium SCGC AAA028-A23. Classification (GTDB taxonomy): domain Bacteria; phylum Actinomycetota; class Actinomycetes; order Nanopelagicales; family Nanopelagicaceae; genus Nanopelagicus. The sequence goes on along the minus strand of KB900563.1, from coordinate 2,667 downwards.
TTGTTCGCCGAGAGGAGTTCTAATGTCAACGACTACTGCTGAAACATTACGCGCTAGTTCAACAGATGAGTTGAACGAGAAATTGCGTGAGGCAAAGGAAGAGTTATTCAACCTTCGCTTTCAAGCAGCAACTGGCCAATTAGAAAACCATGGTCGATTAACTGCCGTGCGCAAAGAGATTGCCCGGATTTACACAATTTTACGAGAACGTGAACTAGGGATTGGAGTCAGCGCATGAGTAAAGAAAAAGCATCAGCTAACTCAGTAGAGCGTCCATTCCGTAAAACTCGTGAAGGAATTGTTACTAGCGACAAGATGGACAAAACTGTTGTGGTTTCAATTCAAGATCGAATCAAGCACGGTATGTACAGCAAAGTTTTGACTCGCTCTCGCAAGTTAAAAGCTCACGATGAAAGCAACTCTGCTGGCATCGGCGATCGCGTTTTAATCATGGAAACTCGTCCACTATCAGCAACAAAGCGCTGGCGTGTGGTTGAGATTCTTGAGAAGGCCAAGTAAGGGGCAAAAATGATTCAACAAGAGTCACGCTTACGCGTTGCCGACAACACCGGCGCAAAGGAATTACTTTGCATCCGAGTTCTCGGTGGCTCATCACGTCGCTATGCAGGTATTGGCGACATCATTGTTTGCTCTGTTAAGGATGCAATTCCTGGTGGCCAGGTAAAGAAGGGTGAAGTTGTTAAAGCTGTCATCGTTCGTACCGTAAAGGAGAACCGTCGTGCTGATGGTTCATATATTCGTTTTGATGAGAATGCTGCAGTAATTGTTAAAGATGATGGTGAGCCACGTGGCACACGTATCTTCGGACCAGTTGCTCGCGAACTTCGAGATAAGAGATTTATGAGAATTATTTCACTTGCTCCGGAGGTGCTATAAAAAATGGCAAACATTCGTAAAGGCGATACCGTGCAAGTAATTGCCGGTAAAGATAAAGGCACAACTGGCACAGTTATTTCAGTTGATCGCGTACGTGCAAGAGTTCTAGTTGAAGGTGTTAATCGCGTAAAGCGCCACACCAAGGAAACTACCTCAGAGCGCGGTGTGAAGGTTGGCGGAATTACCACTGTTGAATCTGCAATACACATTTCTAATGTGATGTTGGTAGATGGCGATGGCAAAGCAACTCGAATTGGCGCTCGTAAAGATGATGCTGGCAAAAATGTTCGCATCTCTCGTCGCTCAGGAAAGGATGCCTAATGTCTACTGATTTAGCTCCACGTCTTAAGGGACGTTATAAAGCAGAGATTGCTCCAGCTCTTAAAGCCAAGTTTGGCTATAAGAATGTGATGCAAATTCCAACACTTACTAAAGTTGTTGTGAACATGGGTGTTGGCGAAGCTGCACGTGATTCAAAGTTAATTGAAGGTGCTATTCGCGACCTTGCCACAATTACTGGACAACGTCCGCAGGTAACTCGCTCACGTAAATCAATTGCGCAATTTAAATTGCGTGAGAACATGCCAATTGGCGCTCACGTAACTCTTCGCAATGATCGTATGTGGGAGTTCACTGATCGTCTACTTTCAATCGCATTGCCACGTATCCGCGACTTCCGTGGACTTTCACCAAAGCAATTTGATGGAAATGGTAATTACACATTTGGATTAACTGAGCAGGTTGTATTCCCAGAGATCGAACAAGACAAAATCGATCGTCCCCGTGGAATGGATATCACGCTAGTTACTTCTGCTAAAACCGATGAAGAGGGAAGAGAGTTGCTTCGTGCACTTGGTTTCCCTTTCCGAGAAATTTAAGAGAGGCACCAACTAATGGCAAAAACATCACTGAAGGTAAGAGCTAGCCGTAAACCAAAGTTTAAGGTTCGCGGTTATACAAGATGCCAACGTTGTGGCCGCGTTCATTCGGTCTATCAAAAATTTGGTATTTGCCGTATTTGCTTCCGCGAAATGGCACATGCTGGAGAGCTACCAGGTATCACCAAGGCTTCTTGGTAATACAAAACCCAACTATCAACTACGAAGCAGGTCCGCAAAATTGCGGAAACCATTTCGAGAAAGGCCAGAGGCCAAAGTAATGACAATGACAGATCCGATCGCAGACATGCTTGCACGTTTGCGTAATGCCAACTCGGCTTACCATGACAAGGTTTCAATGCCTTCGTCCTCGGTTAAAGCACGAATTGCAGAGATATTAAAACAAGAGGGATTTATCTCTGGTTTTCATATTGAAAGCAATCCAACTGGGTTTGGCAAAACTCTAGTTTTAGATCTTAAGTTTGGTTCAAACCGCGAGCGATCAATTGCTGGTCTTCGCCGAGTTTCAAAACCAGGACTACGTGTTTATGCAAAATCAACCGCCCTTCCTAAGGTATTAGGTGGATTAGGTGTAGCAATTATTTCAACCTCCTCTGGTTTGCTGACTGATAAGCAAGCCAATAAGCAAGGTGTAGGCGGAGAAGTTCTCGCCTACGTATGGTGATCTGATGTCACGTATTGGAAAAATGCCAATCACAATTCCATCTGGAGTTGAGGTAAATGTTGCTGGTCAATCTGTTTCAGTAAAGGGTCCAAAGGGAACTTTGACTCATGTACTTGCTGAACCAATTGCAGCTAAGCAAGATGGTTCAACTCTTACGATCTCTCGTCCAAATGAGACACGTGAAGCACGTTCACTCCACGGAATGTC
>KB900562.1 GCA_000378905.1 actinobacterium SCGC AAA028-A23 | reverse complement strand
AGTGGCCTCAACTATTATCAATGAGAAAATATCTATATCCAAAGTTGAGACAGCAAATGCTATTTATCTTGCCCAAAAACATTTTAAAATCGCTAAATTCCAAGGAGATGTTGGATTAAATAAGGAAGTTCAGGAATTTATTGCATCTAGCAAAGAAGATGGTTCACTTTCAGGCAGAGAGACAGTGATTTTACCAATTGCCACCAACAGTAAAGTAGGAAGTATCTATCAAACTGTTCCTTCATTACTTGTACTGGACTCAATTCCAGATGAATTCAGAGAACAAGTGCGAGCAGCAAATGAAGTGCTAGAAGAGAGAATTACAGTCAATTATTCAGATGGAAAACAATTACCTGGTTTCATTATTGGTGGAAAATTAAACATACCTAGAAATGGAACATATGAGATTTATTATCTGTTTAATTTGACCGCGCAGTACGAGAGCATTGCCGTCGTAACTTGGACCTTATTGGCAGCCGGATTGCTACTTGTAATTCTTATCGGTTTAAGTACTCAGTTTGTAATTCGACAGGTTGTGTCACCGGTGCAGCAGGCTGCTGCGGTAGCTGAGAAATTTACGCAAGGTGATCTAACTAGTCGTATGGCAGTTTCTAGCGAAGATGAGCTAGCAAGTCTTGGCAAATCCTTTAACGAAATGGCAGTATCGATTCAACAACAAATTTTAAGATTAGAAAATCTCTCCTTACTGCAGCAGCGATTTGTTTCTGATGTTTCACATGAGTTACGTACACCATTAACAACTTTAAGGATGGCTGCTGAAGTTATCTATGAACAAAAGAGTAGTTTTGATCCAAATATTGCTCGCAGCAGTGAGTTATTAGTCAATCAAATCGATCGGTTTGAACTATTACTCTCAGATCTACTAGAGGTAAGTAGGTTTGATGCAGAGGCAGCTACATTGGGAGTAACAGAGGTTGATATCTGTGATTTAGTGAAGAAAACGGTTGATTATTTGCATCCAAGTAAATCAAATTTGTTTGATTTTTCATCACCACAAGATCAAATATTTATTCAAGCAGACTCCCGAAGAGTTGAAAGAATTCTGCGAAATTTAATATCAAATGCGATTGATCATGGCGAGGGCGGCAAAGTTAAAATTCAGATTAAAGAAACTGAAAATGAAGTGGCCATTGGAGTTCGAGATTACGGTTTAGGTTTTGAAGAATCAGATGCTCCTTTCCTATTTGATCGTTTTTGGCGCGCTGATCCATCCAGAGCACGAACCAGTGGTGGAACAGGACTTGGGTTATCAATTGCACTTGAAGACACAAAACTGCACCAGGGACAGTTATGGGCTTGGGGTCAACCTCAACAAGGAGCTCACTTTGTGCTAACTCTTCCTAAACAACATGGTAATTCAGTTCAATCATTTCCGATTTCACTAGAGCCAGATGACCTTATTTCAACAGGTTTTAAGTATTAATTAATTGAAAGTGAATCTCTGCTATAACACATAAATGTTTGGAGCTTTGAATTCACTAAAAGAATTAGTCTTCCCAGATATTTGTATCGGATGTAGTTCACCTAATTCAAAGTTTTGTTTTAACTGCCAGCTAAATTGGAAAAGTCCTGTTAAAAAAAGTTATGTAGGCAGCAACCCTTTGTATTTCAAAAGTAACTACGGTACTGAGGCAGCCTCAATTATTTTATTGGCCAAGGAGAGTTCTAATCACGAGGCAATCAAAACACTCTCAGAAAGTATCGCTGAATCAATAATTTTTGCAGTTAAGGATATGAAGATTAATTCGTTAATCTCTATCGTGACGGTTCCATCTTCAAAATCCTCAATCCGCAGAAGGGGTAGAGACCACATCAACTTTTTAGCTCTTGAAGTTGTCAAGAAAATTGCATCCCGTAATCTCGCTGTTGAGTATTTACCAATCCTCATTGCAAAGAAGAACATTAAGGATCAAAGTAAATTAAATAGCAGTCAACGTTCGGAAAATACAAAGGGCAATTTCGGGGTAATTGGCTGTGAGTTTCCTCAGGGAGCGATTTTCTTGATTGATGATCTAGTCACTACTGGTTCTTCGATGTTAGAGGCTGTTAGAGCCCTTTCTGAAGCCAAAATGACCGTGACCGCCTTGGTTTCTGCGTGTGCGGTGGGGCTTAATTCTCTAATACCATAAGGCACTACGCATTTTAGAAAATATTTTAGAGATCACCGGAGGATCCTTGTGGGTTTGCTAGACAAGATTTTGCGCGCCGGTGAAGGCAAGGCTGTTAAGCAGTTAGCAAAAATTGCTCAAGAGGTAAACAAATTTGAGTCACAAATTTCAGCTCTTGACGATGATGGATTACGTAACAAAACTTCTGAGTTTAAGCAACGTCATGAAAAAGGCGAAAGTTTAGATTCAATTTTGCCAGAGGCATTTGCAGTTGTGCGCGAAGCAGCTAAAAGAACTTTAGGTCAGCGACATTACGATGTTCAGTTAATGGGTGGCGCAACCTTGCATCGTGGAAATATTGCCGAAATGAGAACTGGTGAAGGAAAGACTTTGGTTTCAACTCTTCCTGCTTATTTAAATGCATTAACTGGCAAAGGCGTTCATATTGTTACAGTCAATGATTACCTGGCTGAACGTGATAGCGAGTGGATGGGTCGAGTACATAGATTTTTAGGATTAAAAGTTGGAGTAATTCTGGCAAGTATGTCACCGGCTGAACGTCGCGAAGCTTATTCAGCAGATATAACATATGGCACAAATAATGAATTTGGATTTGATTACCTAAGAGATAATATGGCTTGGAGCCTTGCAGATTGCGTGCAGCGAGAACATAACTTTGCAATTGTTGATGAAGTTGACTCTATTTTAATTGATGAAGCAAGAACTCCTTTAATTATCTCTGGCCCAGCCGATAAACCCACTAAGTGGTATGTAGAGTTTGCTAATTTAGTTGGGAAGTTAACTCTTGATAAACACTATGAGATCGATATCAAGAAACGAACAGTAGGAATTTTGGAAGAAGGCGTAACCAGAGTTGAAGAAGCGCTGGGTATAGAAAATCTGTATGAAGCAGCAAATACACCAATGATCGGATATTTAAATAATGCAATCCGAGCAAAAGAGCTTTTTAAGCGGGATAAAGATTATGTTGTAATGAATGGTGAACTACTAATTGTTGATGAACATACTGGAAGAATGCTTGCTGGACGCCGATACAGCGAAGGTCTACATCAAGCGTTAGAGGCGAAAGAGCGCATTGAAATTCAAGATGAAAATCAGACTTTAGCGACCATTACCCTACAAAATTACTTCCGCTTGTATAAAAAACTAAGCGGTATGACTGGTACGGCAATGACAGAAGCATCAGAATTTATGCAGATTTATAAGCTCGGAGTTACGCCAATACCAACTAACAAGAACATGCAAAGAATTGATCAGTCAGATTTAATCTATAAATCTGAAGAGGGTAAATTCCTAGCGGTTGCAAATGACATTGTTGATCGACATAAAAAAGGCCAACCTGTCTTAGTTGGTACTGTTAGTGTTGAAAAGTCAGAGGAGTTATCTTCAATTCTGAAAAAACGTGGCATTGCACATGAAGTATTAAACGCAAAACAACATGAACGCGAAGCTGCCATTATTGCTAGAGCTGGAACTATTGGCGCGGTTACTGTGGCAACCAATATGGCTGGTCGAGGAACTGACATTATGTTGGGTGGCAATCCTGAATTTATGGCCGACTTTGAACTACAAAAACGAGGATTAAATCCGGCTGAGACTCCAGAGGATTATGAGAAGGCTTGGCCAGATGAAATTGCAAAACAAAAAATGGCAGTTGCTAAAGAACACGAAACCGTTGTTTCATTGGGTGGACTTTATGTGTTGGGAACTGAGCGTCATGAGTCTCGTCGTATAGATAACCAGTTACGTGGTAGATCTGGTCGACAAGGTGATCCTGGTGAATCAAGATTTTATCTATCACTTCAAGATGACTTAATGCGTCGATTTAACTCTGGCATGGTTGAAAGATTTTTGGGCGCTGCTGGAATGCCAGAAGATACTCCACTGGAATCAAAAATTGTAAGTAACGCGATTAAATCTGCACAAACCCAGGTTGAATCTTTGAACTTTGAAATGCGAAAAAATGTGTTGAAGTATGACGATGTTATGAATAAGCAGCGCGAAGTTGTTTACTCAGAGCGTCGTGAGGTTCTAGAAGGTGTGGACATTAAAGAGTTGGTTGAAGTTTCGTTAGAGCAAACCATTTCAGCTTATGTTAATTCTGCAACTGCAACTGGAGTTGCTGAAGATTGGGACCTAAAAACCTTATGGAATGCACTTAGAAATCTGTATCCAATTTCCTTTACAGATGAACAAATGTTGGCCGAAATTGGTGGAGCAGTTGCATTAGATAGCGAGTATTTGCTTGAGAAGATACTTCAGGACTCAAGGCAGGCGTATCAAAACCGAGAAGCTCAACTAACTCCAACTGTAATGCGAGAGTTGGAACGAAAGATTTTGCTTTCAGTATTAGATCGAAAATGGCGAGAGCACCTTTATGAAATGGATTATTTACAAGAGGGCATCGGCTTGAGAGCAATGGCTCAACGTGATCCATTAGTTGAATATCAACGTGAAGGGTTTGATCTCTTTGCAGCCATGATGGATGCAATGAAAGAGGAATTAGTTAGCTTTGTGTTTAATGTTGAGGTTCAGGTAGAAGGAGATCAAGTTGGGGCTAAAGGATTAACACCAGCGCCAGCGCCAGTTGCCGCACTTCAATACTCAGCAGCCGATGTTGAGCCAACTGCTGCCGGTGGAACTTCAAAAAATGCACCATGTCCATGTGGTTCTGGTAAAAAATATAAAAGGTGTCACGGAGCTTCTTAAAGCAGATTCAAATCAGTACAGATCCATCGCTTATCAACACCTTCAACTCGTAGCGAAAGTGATCGAACTCGATCTAAAACTCGCAGCGTGACTGTAATCTCCAGAACACCTTCAATTGGTTGGGCAATATAAATTTTCCGGATTTGGCAACTTTTTGTTGCAGGCGTTGCGAGCTCTGTAATTCTTCTTAAAACTGAGCGATGGCAATTTCGATTCATTTGCAATACTGATCTTCGACCAGACCAAACTTCAATAATTTTAATTACAAATGCTTGACTGAACTGATGTAGATCTGGTAACTCAGTCAAAGCTGAGGGAATTGGTGAGAACTTGGGGTGAAAGAGCTCACTTCCAAACTCTTTATCCAATGTTGGGACTAGATATAGCTTTTTAATTCCTGAATTAGCAGGTTCGATTAATCTCTGTGCAAGTGTCATAGTTCAAACCTTTATTTACTTCAGGCCAACTGAGATCATCCGAAAGGATGATTTCTGCCTTAGGTTTTACTGGTAAAAAATGAGAGTGAATGTGACAAAATTTGATATCTTCAAAAACTCAAGACTTGCGTTAGGTCTAGCTCTTTTCATAATTGCACTTACATCAGCAAGCTTGATATCTAAGGAAGCAAACCGGTCAGTTTTGGTTTGGGCTAGTACAGGATCTTTGGCTCCAGGCCAAGTTATTGAACAATCAGATGTAACAACTGCCTCTGTTTTACTAGCCCAATCAGCAAAAAACTACCTTTCAACCAATGCTCAAATCATCGGTACAACTGTCCTAACAAGTATTGCAAGCGGTGATTTAATTCCGGCAGCAGCACTTGGAGCCGGGATTGATAGCACCTATCAAAGGTTAGTACCAATAACAGTTGATGCATCAGATTTACCTATCGCATTAGGACGAGGAGATATTGTTGATTTATATGCAGTCAAGAAAGGAAATGCGCAAGTTGAATTCAATCCAGCATTATTGGCTTCAGAGATAAGTGTTGACAAGGTTTTAGAGAGAAACAACTCCGGTGTTGTTAGCGTGCTAGTTATTTTGAATAACGACCAAGTTTTGCCAGTTTTAACTTACATTGCTGAGAGCAGAATAATTCTTGTTAGAACTCGCTGAAGCAAAGCTAAATGTTGTTACCGCTATTTCAAATAATGATGATGAAGAATCGGTTGCACACCTTTTACACTCTCAAGGATGTAACATTATTTTCCGAGCGTTAAACCTGCAATTACTTACAGAATTTCTAAGCAGATATGATTTAGAGATCATCGTTATATACTCTAAAGAGTTTTTAACCACCTCCCATATCGAGGAATTGCTAATAAACTCCTCAAGCACAAAATTTTGTCGAACTATCACCTGGAGTTAACAAGCAGTTCTTACTTGGTCAACTTGCTCAAGTGAGTAGGCCACCACTAATTCACCAATTAGCCCGAGTTGATAACTTAACTGCTGTGTTTGGAAGCTTTGGATCGCCTGGAATCTCAACGATTGCAAATCATTTAGCTGTTGCTACTTCAGCCAGAGTTATTGCACCAACTCATCATAATCTTAGGCCGTTAACCTCAGCTCAGGTGGATGTGATTAGTGCAGCGCAATTAGATAAAACTCTTTCAGATATTGGAAGTGATCCAGTAGTTATAGATGCTGGGGCTTGCATAAATCTGACAAAGATTCTCTCCGACCGGAGAGCATCAGCACTGTGGTTGAGCCAGAGTTTAATTTGTGCTAAATCGATAATCTATGTTGTGAAAGCAAATGATAATGGCATGATCTATCTATCAGAATTTGTATCAGACTTTAAGAAGGTCATCAATCCACCAAAAATACTTTATGTCTTAAATCAACAAAGATTTGATCGAAAAGGTGAGGTGATTCAGGCTAAGTTTCTGGAATTAATTGATTCACAAATCCATGTTCAAGTTCCATATGATCGCCGATCGGAGCAGTCACAAACCAGGGGATTAGCAAGATTTTGGCGCAATACAACCTTTAACAAGCAGATAGCAAAAATTGGTAGCCATTAGATATAAAAGTGGCTCTACCATTGGCTCATGGCATCCCTTTCAGAGCTAATCTCAGAGAACTCAAAAATGAGCTCAAGTGAAATTGAGCATGTTACAGAGCTAATTGCTGAGTGGAGATTGTTAGCCGACTTATCCTTTGCAGATCTTTTACTTTGGTTGCCAATACGTCGAGATGAGAAATCTTGGCCTGAAGGATATTTAGCTGTTGCCCAGATTAGGCCAACAACTGCCGCAACCGTGTTCACTGAGGATTTAATTGGGACAGAGATTAATTGGGGAGATCGACCATTAATTGATCAAGCATTATCTTCAGGAGAAATCATTCGAGATGCAAAACCTGAATTAGTCGGCCAAATAATGATTAAAGAAGAAACCATACCTGTCATATTTAATGGAAAAACTCTAGCAATCATCTCAAGACACCGTAACTCAGAACTAATGCGCCAGCCTTCTAAGCTTGAACTTAACTACCGAGAAATTGCTCATAAAATCTATAAAATGGTTTCAGAAGGCAATTTTCCAATTAGAAATAGTTTATATAACTCTGAGTCCGCTCCAAGAGTTGGTGATGGATTAATTCGGTTAGATGTGAACGGCACAATTTTCTTTGCTTCACCAAATGCGAGATCTGCTTTGAGCAGAGTTGGATTCCAAAAAGAGATTGAGGGAGAGAATTTAGGTTCGGTATTTGCAGGACTTGGCCAGGGCGATAATCAGCCAACAGATGAGTCATGGCAAACATTGCTGAGTGGAAAATTCCTGCGCAGAGCCGAATATGAAAGCGCCCAGGCAGTGATAGATATTTTGATTATTCCACTTACTGATGGCCAAGATCGAATTGGAGCAATCGCTTTGATTCACAATATTACTGAGCTTAGAAACCGAGATCGTGCTCTAATTACAAAAGATGCAACAATTAAAGAGATACATCATCGGGTGAAGAATAATCTTCAAACCGTTTCTGCATTATTGCGTTTACAATCAAGACGGGTAACTGATCCAATTGCAAGTGCGGCGCTAGATGAAGCGGTTAGAAGGGTGGGATCAATTGCCCTGGTTCATGAAACTTTATCTAATCAATCATCTGAATTTGTCGAGTTTGATTCAGTTTTTGAGCAAATAATTAAAAACTCTCTTGACTTGTCTCCAAGGAAAATTGAATTTAACAAGGTTGGAAATTTTGGCTCATTTGATTCAAAGACCGCAACAGCTCTTTCTCTGATAATCACTGAGTTGATTCATAATGCCCTTGAGCATGGCTTAACCCATTCAGGCAATAGTTTGACGGTCGAGATCGCTCGAGATAGGAATAAGTATGTAGTGAGTGTTTGTGATGATGGCCCAGGATTTCCGGAAGGGTTTAGTATTGAAAAATCTGCAAATTTAGGACTTCAAATAGTCAATACACTGACAAAAAATGAATTGAATGGTAATTTGATTTTAAATCGAATTAACAACTTAACTAAAGCCGAAGTTGTTTTTGGAATTAATTAAAAGGTATTTTGGCTTTCAATCTGACGAGCACGGTTTCTTGCAGCTCTTCTCTTCATAGCCCGTCTTTCATCCTCTGATAACCCGCCCCAGACTCCAGCATCTTGTCCGCTTTCTAATGCCCAAGCCAGGCAAGGCTCTTTAACTGAGCATCTTTCACAAATCTTTTTTGCCTCTTCAATTTGGGCTAAGGCAGGGCCTGTATTTCCTACCGGGAAGAAAACCTCTGGATCTTCTTCGCGACAAGCTGCTTCATGTCGCCAATCCATAGGGCAGCAGCTCCTTCGTTAGGTGAGTGTTAATTGTTAAAGTAAATAAAATCAACTGGCTTATTCTCTCTTTAATTGAATTAATAAACAAGGATATTTTGCTGTGAAATTAGAATATTTCTAGATTTGTTTCACTATCTGGATATTTTTGTGCTCTAGGCGGGAATCAAACCTATACACCCGCCTGCGGAAGGCAGTGCTCTAGCCCTTGAAGCTACGAGGGCTAATCATGCGGCCAATGGTGAAATTAATCTCGTGATTGGCGATATTGCACCAGCCTTACCAATAAGAGAGAATTAGCAAATGAGTCAAACTGCTTATTTTGCTACTGGTTGTTTCTGGGGTGCAGAGCGAAGATTCTGGAAATTAGATGGCGTAATGCAAACCTCGGTTGGATACATGGGTGGCAATAAATCTGATCCAACTTATAAAGAGGTTTGTACTGGCACAACTAATCATGCAGAAATGGTTGAAGTTATTTTTGATCCAGCAGTAATTTCCTATCAACGACTCTTGGCAGAGTTTTGGGTTATGCATGACCCAACCTCACTTAATCAGCAGGGCGGAGATATTGGAACTCAATATCGTTCCTCGATTTACACAACATCAGCTGAACAAATGGCCCAAGCACTTTCAAGTAGAGATGTTTATCAAGCTGAATTAAGTAAGCAAGGGATAGGAAAGATCGTAACCGAGATACTTCCGGCTACCTCAATTACATATTGGCTTGCCGAGGATTATCATCAAAGATATTTAGAGAAAAACCCAAATGGTTATGACTGTCACTCTTCAACTGGAGTTGCATACCCAATTGAAGTGATGAGTTAAAATGGATGAAATTAAATCAGTAAATTCAAATGGCAAACCTTACAAAGTTAAGGTTGATGAGGAAGAATTAAAAAATCGAGTAGATCCGCTTTCATATGAGGTATTGCGTAAAGCGGCAACAGAGACTGCATTCACTGGGGAGTACACCGACAGCGAAACTATTGGCGTTTATAAATGTAAGGCTTGTGCAGCAGAATTATTTAGATCCGATACCAAATTTCATTCTGGTTGTGGGTGGCCATCTTTTTATGCACCAACCGAAGATGATGCAGTTGAATTAATAGAGGATCGTTCTCTTTTTCCTCGAATTAGAACTGAGGTTAGATGCTCAGCCTGTGGCTCACACTTAGGACATGTATTTTCTGGTGAAGGCTATGCAGTACCAACGGATCAAAGATGGTGCATAAACTCGGTTGCACTTGTCCTTGAGCCAAGAAATAATGCTTAAAAATCAGATATTCAGAACAAATAAATATTTTTAAACGATGGGTTAGGCTAAATGCATGAACCAAGATCATAATTGGCAGGATTTAAGTCCGGAGTCAAAAGTTGTTGCATCTGGAAGGCCAGCTAAAAAAGCTGATGGCGAACTAAATCCACCGATTGCTTTGAATTCAACCTTTCATGAAGGCGGACCGATTGGTTATGGCCGATATGGAAATGAATCTTGGAGTGCGCTAGAAGAATCAATCTCAATTCTTGAAGGTGGAAAAACTTTAATATTTTCATCCGGAATGGCAGCGATCAGTGCAGTCTTTGCTCTTCTGCCTGAAGGTGCTGTAATTGTTGCTGCAAATAATGGATACCAAGGGACCACAACTCTTCTAAAGAAATTGCATGAAAGTGAAAAACTTAAGGTTAAGTTTGTGAATTTGGCAAACCTAGATGAAACTTTGGCTGCAATTGCTGGATCACAAATGCTTTATTTAGAGTCACCTATTAATCCTTTACTTGAAGTTGTTGACCTTCCTAAAATAATTAGTGCTGGAAAAGCAGCAGGTTGTGGAGTAGCAGTCGATAACACTTTAGCTACACCACTTTTGCAAAATCCACTTGCTCTTGGCGCTGACATTGTTATTCACTCAGTTACTAAGTACCTGTCTGGTCATAGTGATATTTTGCTTGGATCATTAAGTACAAATGACTCAGCTTTGTATTCAAGGCTTGAACAATCACGCAGGTATGGGGGTGCAATTGCAGGCCCATTTGAAGCTTGGCTTGCTTTGCGCGGACTTCGCACATTCGCACTTCGTATGCAAAGATCTCAAGAAAATGCGTTAGAGCTTGCAAACCGCTTAGCAAATGATCCACGCATATCAAAGGTTCGATACCCAGGTTTGCCTTCAGATCCATATCATTTACTAGCTAAATCATTTATGCGTGGTTTTGGCGCGATGATCTCATTTGAAGTGAAAGCAACAGTTGAGCAGGTTGATCTAATGTGTAATAGTTCTAAGTTGATTACAAATGCCACATCCCTTGGTGGAGTTGAATCAATCTGGGAAAGGCGTCGTCGATGGCCAACAGAAAGTACAACAGTCCCAGAGAATTTGATTAGGTTTTCAGTTGGAATTGAGAATGTGGATGATTTATGGGCCGATATTGAGCAAGCTTTTAATAGCGCAAAAATTAAATAATGCAGTTAAAAATTAGGGATGCAGTTCAGGCTGATTTACCAAAAATAATTCAATTCATTAAAGATTTGGCAGAGTATGAAAAAGCGCCAAATGAGGTAGTACTTTCCATTTCAGATCTGGAGCAATCACTTTTTGGTGCAAATCCTCAGGTCTACTGCTTGATTGCTGAGCTAGAGAATGAGGTAACTGGCTTTGCCGTCTGGCATTTGAATTACTCAACTTGGCTTGGAAAGCATGGAATTTATCTTGAGGATCTTTATGTTGATCCAAAGTATCGGGGCCAAGGTCATGGAAAAGCCTTATTGCGAAAACTTGCTCAAATTTGTGTTGAAAGAGGATACAAACGATTGCAATGGTGGGTATTGGATTGGAATCAGAGTGCGATCGATTTTTATAAATCCATCGGAGCTGAGCCGATGGACCAATGGACTGTCTTTAGAGTATCTGGGAGTTCACTGGAAAAACTCGCCACCGACGCATCTTGAGCACCGCCTTCACCAAATAGATAGTAGATTTATCTCATGATTAAAGCCTTCAAAAGATTATTCGCACTTCTTGCTGGCGTGCTGGTTATTTTTGGTGCGCTCAAGAGTGTATTTAACTGGCTAGCTCGCACTGAAAGTGATGAGTATGAAGTCTGGAGCGATGATGAAGAACGAGAAGACGCCTAGATGAGTACTGAATATATTGCTGGTTCTTGCAATATAGGTAAAGGTGAGGTTAGAAGAAGGAAATTTGTTGCTCTAATTGGGGCTGCTATAACTCTTACAACGGCAACAACATTATTTATAACTGATCAATCAAGAGTTGCTCGGCTTTCTATATTCATACCAGCCATAATTTTTGCAATTGGTTTTGTTCAATCTAGAAAAAAATTCTGCCTAGCTTATGGATTGGCTGGCACTTTTAATTTCGGTGGCCTTGGTGATGTTAAGCGTGTACAAAGCGAGGAAGACCGCAAAGCTGATAGAACAACAGCACTTTCAATTTTGGCACAATCTGCAATGCTCGCAGTTGCTATTACCGCTGTAGTTTTTGCACTGCCTCTATAAATCTTCGTAGCTTGAGGGCAACTCTCCTACATTTAAGAACTTTAAGTATTGTTCAGTGATCTCTTCCGGCTTACCAGATGCGAGCATCTTGCCTTTATGCATCCAAATTGCATGATTACACAACTCATTTATTGAAGAAAGTGCATGAGATACGATCAAAATAGTTCGAGCCTCATCACATAGTTGTCTCATACGATTAAATGATTTTTCTTTAAATGCCGCATCACCTGCCGAAAGCGCTTCATCCAACAATAAAATATCGGGCGTCATATTTACAGCAACAGCAAATGCAACTCGGCTATACATTCCATTGCTATAAGTTCGTACTGGCATATCTATGAATCCCTCGGGCAGGTCAGCAAAATCTGCAATTGCTTCAGTCTGACCTTCTATTTCAGCCTTGCTCATGCCAGCTGCAAGTCCACCCAAAATAATGTTGTCTCGACCAGAAAGTGATTTGTTAAACCCAACTCCAAGAGCTAAAAGTGTTGAGATTCTGCCGTTAACACTAATTTTGCCAGCAGTTGGCGGCAAGATGCCAGCAATTGCACGCATTAGAGTTGATTTACCAGCACCATTAGCACCAACAATTCCAACTACAGATCCGTGTGGAATTTCCAAATCTAGACCTTTGACCGCCTCTACTGTACGAGTTCTAACGCGCTCACCTTTACTTGCTCGCATGATTGCATTCTTAAGCGTTTTCTTTGACTCAACATTGATTTTATAACTAATAGACAAGTTTTCAATTTTGATTGCCAAATTCTCTGGCATTGATTTAATTTCTTTAGATGCGGACGGCAAAATCGCGCTCCCTTGATATAAAGAAATATGCACCAAGTACAAATGAGAAAAGTGCCCAAAATAGGCAAGCAATTATTTGTGAAAGCGTTGGCAATAATCCATCAATCCAAATTCTTGAATTAGCTGAAAGTATTGGCCCAAGTGGATTCAAATAGAGAATTACTCGGTGCCAGCCGTTTAACATATCTGGCTGCCATAAAACTGGTGAGGCATAAAGCCAGATTCTCATTATGTAGGTCAATAGTTTGGTGGTATCTCGGAAGTAAACATTCATGGTTGCAAAAAGCAGGGAAAGACCAAAACTTGTTACAACTAGAAGTAAAAACAGAAGTGGCAAAACGACATAACTAATTGTTAAACCAGGTAAAGATGAGTCATTAAAAAACAACTTTCCAATTACAACAATTAGCACATAGATAGGAATAGTAGGTAAAAATTGTTTAGCGGCACTTATCGCACTAGACAACGGCAGCAAAGCTCTTGGAAATGCTTGATTAAGAATTAAACTGCCACCAGATGTTATTGAGTGAGCGCCTAATAGAATCGTATTTTGAGCGAAGTAAAAGGTAAATAGCCCAATTAAAATGTGGCAAAGTGTTGTGAATCCACCGCTTTGCCCTCTGCCACCTTGGATAACTGTGACAAGAAGAAAGTAAACAACTGCTAAAAATAATGGATTTAAAACTAACCAAACCTTGCCAAGTTTTGACTCTAAGTACTCTGCCTTATCGGAAAATTTAGATAATTCGGTAGAAAACTCTCTTCTGCGCCAAAACTCTCGAAAGTAAGGGCGCAGCGGAGGAAGTGTGGAGCTGTGTGGTTCAAATACTTGAAACTTGTTTGCGCCCTCAATCATGAGGGTTATTCTGCCACCTTTGATTTAGAACTAACGATCAGACTTGCAATAGTTGTAGCCACCAATGTTCCAATAATGACCGTCAATGAGAATTGAGTCGATATTTCTGGTATTTCAACCCCTAGTACGTAGTGAATATCATTACCGTGGACAGCTTCGATAATTAACTTAACACCAATGAAACCTAGAATTATTGCTAGGCCCTTACTCAGATAAATCAACTTGGTCATTAATCCACCAAGAAGGAAATAAAGCTGGCGTAAGCCCATCAGCGCAAAAGCATTTGCAGTGAAAACTATGTATGGGTCTTTTGTTAATCCAAAGATTGCTGGAATTGAATCTAGTGCAAATACCAGGTCGGTAAATGCAATTGCAACTAATACGATTGTTAAAGGAGATGCACCTTTTTTCCTAAACCAAGTTATTAATTTACCTTCTTTCCATTCTTTCTCACCTGATTCCATAATAAGTTTGTAGGCGGTATAAAGAAGGAATGCACCGAAAATGTAAAAAACCCAGGTATACCTTGAAATTGCAGCACTACCTAGTGCAATAAATATACCTCGAAGAATAAGCGCAAGAATAATTCCAACTAAAAGTACTAATTGTTGCTTAGTCTTATCAACCTTAAATCTTGCCAAAATCAAAATAAATATAAATAAATTATCTACAGATAATGAATACTCGGTAATCCAGCCAGCAAAAAACTCTCCGCGGGCTTGAGTGGTACTCCACTCACCTAGTGAGTAGCCAAATATGATCGCTGCACTAACATAAAAAATCGTCCAAGCTGCGGCCTCTTTCATGGAGGTCTCTTTATTCCGACGAACTATGGCAAGTGCTAAGTCAAATAGCAATACTGCAAGAAGAGCTGCGATCGTAATTTCCCAGACAGTTAAACTCATTTAATTAAAAACCTTTCCAGGATTTAAAATATTATTTGGATCAAGTGAATTTTTAATCGAGCGCATAATACTAACCGCTGGCGCTCCAGTTTCAGCCTCTAAAGCCTGAATTTTCCCTGAGCCTATTCCATGTTCACCCGTGCAGGTTCCACCCATTTCAATAATTTTCATAGTTATTTCATGGGTAAGGTGGCGAACATTCTCTAATTGCTCAGGTTTTGCTGGATCGGTAACAATAAAACAGTGAAAGTTTGCATCGGCAACATGTCCTAATATTGAAAATGGATAAGGATGCTTACTTAAAATCTCATCTGCCACAGTTACAGCTTCAGCAAGTTTTGAAAGTGGTACTGCTGCATCTGTGCTAACTGCACGCATTCCAGGATTAGCAGCAATTCCAGCCCAGTAAGCATTGTGACGTGCTTGCCATAATTTTCTTCTTGCACCTTCATCTGTTGTCCACTCAAACTCAGAACCACCAAACTCTTCAACAATGGCCTTCACAGACTCTGCATCCTCTGCAACACCTTGAGGGGAGCCATGGAATTCAAAAAATAAAGTTGGAACCTCAGTCAGAGTCAGGCCATCATGGGCATTAACATTCTTAATGCACTTAGCATCTAAGAATTCACATCTTGCTATTGAAATACCAGATCTAACAATCGCAGTTGCTGCAGTTACTCCATCTGAGAGATTTTCGAATCTAACTATGGCTGCAGCCATTTTTTCTGGAATTCCAAAAATCCGAAGAGTAAGTTCTGTGATAACAGCAAGTGTGCCCTCGGAGCCAACCAATAATCTAGTTAGGTCATATCCTGCAGAAAGCTTTCTCGTCTCTCTTCCAGTTCGAATAACAGTTCCATCTGCCATCACTGCTGTTAGTGCTAAAACATTGTCCCGCATTGAACCGTATCTAACCGTGGTAGTTCCAGCAGCTCCTGTTGCGGCCATGCCACCCAATGTTGCATCAGCTCCTGGATCTACTGAGAAAAATAATCCTGAACGGGCTAACTTTTCATTTAACTCAACTCTATGCACTCCAGGTTGGACACGAACAAGTAGGTCATCAGATCGAATTTCAATAATTTTGTTCATCTGAGTTAAATCTAAAGATATGCCGCCAAATAGTGGCAAGACATGGCCTTCAAGGGATGAGCCGGCACCAAATGCAACTACCGGTATTCCTTCTTTATTGCAGTAAGCCAAAACCTTTGAAACCTCTTCAGTACTGTGTGGCATAACAACTGCCGATGGTCTAACAGGTGGAATTGCAGATTCATCTCTACCATGTTGATCTAAAATTGTTTCATTTGTTGAAACTTGACCAGTAACTAAAGTTTTTAAATGTTCAATTTGCTGAGGAGTTAAGTCAACTCTACTTTTTATCACAAGGGGAAGATTACCTGTTTTTAAGCATTTACCCCATAGTTCTTAAAAGTAACTTTGTTAAATTAATGTTACTTTTCTACAAAAAAACTTAAATTTATGCGTAAATTTCAATTAGTTGCTTTAAAGTTTAACTCTGCTAAACTAGGAAAGAATTACAAACGTTTGACTAGGAGTGTGCACGCCAAACTTAGGTCTATTTGGACCCTTTGACAGTACAAAATCGCATGAAAACACAAACGCACCACAACCAAACCTTTCGTTCAGTACCAACACATTCAAAACCGCTGGATCCTGTTCGCCTTGAAAAATTATTTCAGGAACAGTTAGCACTTTATAAATCTAATCTTCGTAGCTCAAGTGAAGAGTACTTAACAGCTCTTAAAACAATTCCACTTGGCGCTCACTCATCTTTCCAATCTTTTGATCCATATCCAATCTCAATCAAGTCTGCCAAGGGCGCTTGGATGAATGATGTTGATGGTCGCAAGATGCTAGATCTCTCAATGGGCTTTGGTTCAATGCTTGCTGGCCATTTAAATCAAGAGGTAATTAAAGAGCTTAAGTCGGCGTTAGATATTGGAACTTTGTATACCGCCCCATCTCCAGATTCAAGGCTGGCAGCAGAGTTGCTCTGTCGCCGCTTCGGCATTGATCAAATCAGATTTACCAACTCAGGAACTGAGTCCACCATGTATGCAGTAAGAACTGCTCGCGCATACACCGGTAAAGAGGGAGTAGTAAAGGTCGAAGGTGGTTACCACGGAAGTGGTGATGCACTTATGGTTTCAACCAAACCTTCACTAGATAAAGCAGGACCGGCTGAGTCTCCAAACTCTGTGATCGGAAATGCTTCAGTGCCAGGTGAGTCATATGTGGTTCCTTATAACAACATTGAAGCACTTGAAAATGTCTTCCAAAAACACTCTGCAACTATTGCTTGTTTTATTGTTGAACCAGTTTTAGAAAATATCGGAATTGTTTTGCCAGATGAGGGATACCTAGAGGCAGTTCGCGCTCTATGTGATCAATACAAAATTGTTTTAATTTTTGACGAGGTAAAAACTGGATTAACAGCTGGACCACAAGGAGCCGCCCAACGTCTTGGCGTGATTCCAGATTTAATTTGTCTTGCAAAATCTATTGGTGGTGGAATACCACTTGCAGCCTTTGGTGGCAAAACTGAGTTTATGAAACCAGTTACCGATGGACGTATGCCACACCTAGGTACATTTAATGGACATATTTTAGCGATGGCTGCAGTTAAAGCTGTAGACAAGATTTGCACAACCGAAGCACTTGAAAAAGCTGAATCATTAAATATTCAAGCGCTAACTCGAATCAAAGAGATTATCGATCAATATGAATTACCAGCACACACTGTTGGCTTTGGTGTTAAGGGCTGTGTTACCTGGTCAGATAGGCCAGTTCGAAATTACCGAGATTACAAAGCAACAGATTTCCAAGTTGCAGAGCTTTCATTCTTATGGTCGCTAAACCATGGAATTATGACTCCACCAGGATTAGATGAACAATGGCTAATTTCTTTAGCGCATGGTCAAGCAGAGATTGATTTTATGGTTAATGACTTTAAGGAATTAGCAAAAACAATTCGCGGCTAATTTAGGTATTTTGTGGGAAACCTAAATTAATTCCACCATGGCTTGGATCTAACCATCTACTTGTAACAACCTTGCCACGGGTAAAGAAGTGAACACCTTCAGTTCCGTGTGCATGTGAGTCACCAAATAATGAGTTCTTCCAACCACCAAATGAGAAGTAAGCCATTGGTACTGGAATAGGAACGTTGATTCCAACCATTCCAACCTCTACCTCGTTTTGGAATCTTCGAGCTGCTCCACCATCATTGGTAAAAATCGCAGTTCCATTTCCATATTGGTGATCATTAACCATCTTTAACGCTTCGTCATAGCTCTTAACGCGAATAACGCTTAGAACTGGTCCAAAGATCTCTTCTTGGTAGATGCTCATGCTGGTCTTAACTTGATCAAACAAGGTAGGTCCAAGCCAGAAGCCATCTCCATCTACGGCAACTTTTCTGCCATCAAAAACAATCTTGGCACCCTCTTTTTCACCAGCTTCAATATATGAGGCAACCTTGTCACGGTGAACCTTAGTTACAAGTGGTCCCATATCAGCACCCTTTGTGCCATCACCGGTTTTAATCTTTGTTGCTCTTTCAGTAATTTTTTCAATTAACTTATCGGCAATTGGCTCAACTGCCACAATTGCTGAGATCGCCATACATCTTTCACCGGCAGATCCAAAGCCTGCGTTAATTGCTGCATCTGCTGCTAAATCAAGATCTGCATCTGGCAGAACGATCATGTGATTCTTAGCCCCGCCCAATGCCTGCACTCGCTTTCCAGCTTTTGTGCCATTCTCATAAACATATTTTGCAATTGGAGTTGAACCAACAAAGGAAACAGATTTAATTCCTGGATGGGTTAACAACGCATCAACTGCAACCTTGTCTCCATGAACTACGTTAAATACGCCCTCAGGTAATCCAGCCTCTTTAAGTAGTTGCGCAACCAACATGATGGCACTTGGATCTTTTTCAGATGGCTTAACAATCACTGTATTTCCGCAAGCGATCGCGATTGGGAAAAACCACATAGGTACCATCGCTGGGAAGTTAAATGGTGAAATTACTGCAACAGGTCCTAATGGCTGGCGAATTGAATAAACATCAACACCGGTTGAAACCTCTTCAGAAAAGCCACCCTTTAATAGATGTGGAATTCCACAAGCAAACTCAACAACCTCAAGACCGCGAGTAACTTCGCCATAAGCATCGCTTAAAACTTTTCCATGCTCTTTTGTGATTAGCGCAGCTAATTTTTCCTTGTTTTGATTTACTAATTCACGAAATGCAAATAGGACCTGAGTGCGCTTAGTTAATGAAGCGTGGCGCCACGTCTCAAATGCTTTAGTTGCTACATCTACGGCGTGATCTACCGTCTGTGGTGTTGCAAAATTTACCTTTGCGCAGATCTGGCCAGTAGCTGGGTTATATACATCACCAGTGCGATCTGCTTTCTCAGTTGATAGTGCGCCGTTAATCCAATGTGAAATAGTTTCCATATGGCAACCATACCTGAAGGTTTTGCGGCTATGAAATTACCCCTTCCTACCAAAAAGCCCGCATAAGTGATTAGATTGGGTTAGGAAATAAGCGAGCAATTAGGGAGCAATGTGAGTACCCCAGAAAATAATCCAGACAAAGCAGCAAAGGTATTTGCCGACGATCGAGCAAATGTATTTCACTCATGGTCAGCACAGGGGCAAATCTCACCGATGACAGTAGCCGGTGGTGCCGGTTCTTATTTCTGGGATTTTACGGGAAAGAAGTACTTGGATTTTTCTTGTCAGTTAGTTTTCACAAATATTGGTCATCAGCATCCAAAGGTTATTGCAGCAATTAAAGAACAAGCAGATGTTTTAGCAACCGTTGCACCACAACATGCAAATGAAGCAAGAAATGAAGCAGCAAAGAGAATTACCGGTGTTGCCGGAGATAGTTTTAAGAAAGTTTTCTTTACAAATGGTGGTGCAGATGGAATTGAAAATGCGATAAGAATGGCCAGACTTCACACCAATAAGCACAAAGTTTTATCAACATACCGTTCTTATCATGGCAATACTGGCTCTGCAATTAATGCAACAGGAGATCCAAGAAGATTCCCAAATGAGTTTGGTTATGGACATGTGCATTTCTGGGGACCTTATCTCTATCGCACCGCATTTTGGGCAACTAACCAAGAGGAAGAGTGTCAGCGCGCACTTGAACATTTAGAGCAAACAATTATTTTTGAAGGACCAAAAACAATTGCGGCAATTTTAATTGAATCTGTGCCAGGAACTGCCGGCGTACTTGTTCCACCAGCTGGCTACCTTGATGGTTTGCGGGCACTGTGCGATAAATATGAAATTCTATGGATTGCAGATGAGGTTATGTCTGGATTTGGTAGAACTGGTAAATGGTTTGGTTTCCAACACTCAAAATCAATTCCAGATCTAATAGTTTTTGCTAAAGGAGTTACCTNAGGATATATCCCACTTGGCGGAGTAATAATCCCTGAGAAAGTTGCAAAAACTTTTGATGAAAGAGTTTTCCCTGGCGGTCTTACTTACTCTGGCCACCCAATTGCTTGCGCAACAGCGGTTGCAACCATTGATGTGATGAAGAGTGAAAAGATGGTTGAAAATGCGGCCAGCATTGGTGAAAAGATTCTTGGGCCAGGACTTAATGAATTAGCAAAGAAGCACCAAGTGATTGGTGATATCCGAGGCGCTGGAGTTTTCTGGGGCGTTGATATGGTCACGGATCGAAAAACTCGTGAACCACTTGCACCATACGGTGCATCAAGCCCAAAGATGAATGAAATTGTTGCCTCATGTAAGAAGAATGGCTTAATGCCATTTAACAATTTCAATCGTATTCACATGGTGCCACCATGCAATATTTCTGAAGCAGATGCGAAGTTAGGTTTAGAACTACTCTCTAAGTCACTTACTGAAGTAGGTTTATAAAGCTTTGCATGGGAGTTTTAATCTTCGGTAGTTTAAATCTAGACATTGTTACCTATCTAGAGAGAATGCCACTACCTGGCGAGACGGTGGTAGGGGATAAGTTTGAAACTTTTCCAGGTGGTAAAGGTTTAAATCAAGCAGTTGCCGCCGCCCGCGCAGGTGGAGCAGTAGCGATGGTTGGCGTACTTGGTGATGATTCAAACTCTGAACTACTAAATAATGTAATGAATACTGAAGGCATCAGTAATGAAGGTATTAGGAAAATACAAGGCGCCTGTGGAACTGCGATCATCGAGGTTGATCACCAAGGCCAAAACAGAATTATTGTAATTGCTGGTGCTAATGCAGATTTAAAATCATCTGATCTAACCGATTCTTTAATGAATAAAGTTGCAGGTAAGCAGATATTGCTATCTCAACTTGAAAGCCCAATTCTTGAGGTTGAGGCAGCATTTAAGAAGGCCAAAGCTGCTGGTTTTTATACTCTTCTAAATCCAGCTCCTGCAAAGGTTATTAGCGATAGTTTTTACTCAGTGATTGATTTAATCATCCCAAATCAATTTGAGGCAGAGTTTTTAACACAAGTTAAAGTAGTTGATTTAGATTCAGCAATCACAGCAGGCAAAAAATTACTTGCTAAAGGTGCAAATGCTGCTCTTATAACAATGGGTGAGGATGGGGCAGTTTTAGTTGAAGAAAATAATGAAAAACTCTACAAAACCTTCAAGGTTGAAAGTATTGATAGCACAGCAGCAGGTGATGCATTTTGCGGGGCATTGGCCACCAGATTAAGCGAAGGGCTTGACTTAGATACCGCAATCCGATTCGCTACGGCTGCAGGTGCACTTTCTGTCCAACAAAAAGGTGCGACTGTATCCTTACCAAAGCGAGATGATATTTTGAAGCTAATGTCTTCAGAGAAGGAACGTTAATGCTTAAAGATGGAATTATTAATGCTCAGCTAGCATCGGTGCTGGCGCAATTTAGACATGTCAACACATTGGCAATTGTTGATGGCCCATTCCCAAGTTATCCAGGTGTTGAATTAGTAGACCTTGCATTGGTTAAAGGTTTTCCAACTATCCCTGATGTATTAGATGCCATCTTGCCGCTATTAGATTTAACAGGTCTTTATTTAGCAAATGAATTTTCTCAAAAGGTTGATTCAGCAACGGTTGCAAAGTATAAAAAACATTATGAACATGTCCCAGTAACTTTGATTCCTCATGAAGAGTTTAAAATCAAGGTAGGACAATCACTGGCAATTATTCACACAGGTGATGCAGTTCCTTATAGCAGTGTAATTTTGAAGTCAGGTTGATCTTTAATGATTAATGTTGGAATCATCGGTACAGGTGTAATGGGTGCCGGACATGCAAGATTTATTCGCGACCATATTCCAGAGGCCAAAGTTGTTGGCTTATCTGATGTTGATCTGACAAAGGTAGAAAAACTTGCCCAAGAGCTTAAAACTGTTTTAATCTCAACTTCAAACCCAGAAGAGTTAATGAATGATTCAAGAGTTGATGCAGTAATTATTGCCTCGCCAGATCCTCTGCATGTTGCTCACTTAAACCTTGCCATTGCTTCAAAGAAACCTATTTTGTGTGAAAAACCAATTGCCACAACCCTAGAAGACGCCCGAGATATCGCTTCAAAGATAAGAGCATATGAAGGACAAGCGGGAAAGAAAATGATCAATTTTGGCTTTATGCGCCGCTTTGATCCTTGCTATCAAGAGGTGCGCAGATTAATTGCAACTGGAGATTATGGCGCGCCAACATTTTTCCGCACTGTAACTAGAAATGTTTCATCAACTGGTGCAACCTCAACTGGTTTATTTACCAATATTGCAATTCATGATTTCGATATCTATCGCTGGCTTTTTAAAGATGAGTGGGAATCAATTACAAGTTTTTATCCAAAACGATCATCATTGTCACCAGAGGGTCTAAATGATCCACTTATCCTGATTGGCAAGCTTAAGAGTGGTGTAACAATGGTTGGTGACATTGTTGCTTTTAATAATTATGGATTTGATTGTCGGGTTGAAATAGTTTGCGAAAAAGGATCTATTCAAATTGGAACTCATGGCGATGTTTACACCCAAGTTAACGGAGTTGGTGGCGCACCAAAGGGTGGAAAGATGGCTGAGAATTGGATGACCAGATTTGAACCTTCTTATATAGAGGAGTTAAAAGCTTGGATTAAGGAAATCTCATCCGGGGTGATAAACCCTGACTTAGCAACAGTTGAGGATTCCCTGATAGCCAATGAAATCTGTGCCATGGGGTTAGCCTCAATAAAGTAGTTGCCCTGCCCGCATGAGGTTTATAACAAAAAGTTATTTTAATCACTACCCACTTTTAACTTACCTAATACTCCTATAGGGTCGTCCGACGTGAAGATCGGCCCCAATACATTTGTGATGGGAATGTGATTCATAAATCAAATCCATAGGAGGATATTTTGAAACTAAACCGCTTTGTTAAAGTGGCACTAGTTGCAGTTGCATCATCATCATTGTTGATCGCTGGAACTACTACAAGCACAGCAGCAACTAAGAAGCTAAAGAGCATCCGTGTTGCAGCAGTTGTAAAGGGATTAGATAACCCATTCTTCATCGGTATCAAAGAAGGTATCGAAGAGACTGCACTTAAGTATGGAGTTTATGCAAATGTACAAGCAGCTCCAGGACTAAACGATGACATTGGACAAGCTAATAAGCTTGATTCTCTGGCTGGTCAAAACTATGACTGCTATATTGTAATTCCAATTTCTTCAAACAACCTGTCACAAGCTATTGGTAAGATCACCAAGAAGAAGAAGACAGTTATCAACATTGACTCTCCAGTAGATGCAGCATCACTTAAGGCTGCTGGTGGAAAGATCACTTCATTTGCAGGAACCGATAACTTCGCAGCTGGTAAGGCTGGCGGAGAGAAGATGGTTGCCGCAATTGGAGCAGGAAAGAAGATTGGTCTTATTGCAGGTCTTGCTGGAAACGTAACCAGCGCAGCACGCGTTGATGGTTTCAAGGCTGGCGCAGTTGGAGCAACATTTGTTGGTCCAGTTAACGCTGACTGGGATACAACCAAGGCACTAGATGCAGCAAACGCAATGATCACTGCCAACAAAGATCTAGCTGGTTTCTTTGCAGCTAACGATCAAATGGCACAAGGCGTAGGCAAGGCAATCAAGGCTGCTGGTCTAAAGATCCCTGTATACGGAGTTGACGGTATCGCTGATGCCCTAAACGAAGTAAAGGCTGGATCAATCACAGCAACTATTTCTCAATATCCATATGTAATGGGTCAAATGGGCGTTGAAGCATGCATCATTGCCGCACAAGGTGGCAAGGTTCCTGCACAAACAATCACTCCTTACTACATCATCGATAGCGCAAATATCACTGCTGCTCTAACAAACAAGAGCACACGTGGATATTTCCCTAACCAGACACCTCCTGGTACATACACAAACCCTTACACAAAACTAATCAAGAAGAACTAGGTTTGGCGTAAGTAAGTAAGTGAAAAAAATAAGTAAAAAATCAACTGCACCCTCATCAGAGGGTGCAGTTGACCTTAACTTTTTGGGCCGAGTGCGCTCCAAGATTCAAGACCCGTTTTTCTGGTCTGACTGGCTTGTTGTAGTCGCTTTCGTATTTGTTATTGCATTCTTTGGCGCCATTGCGCCAGCTGAGTTCCTAACACTTTGGAACCTAAATAATATTTTGGTAGCAGCCTCAATTCCTGCGATTATTGCAGTGGGCCAAACCTTCACAGTTTTAACCGCGGGCATTGACCTATCTGTTAGCTCAACCATGACCTTTGGCGCCGTGACCTTTGGGTTGGCTTTCACCAATGGTTGGCCACTTTGGCAGTGTGTATTAATTGGCACAATCGCTGGCACATTTGTTGGTCTACTAAATGGACTTATCATTGCAAAGCGAAAAATTAATGATTTTATTGTCACCCTTGGCATGCTAAGCGTTGCTTCAGGTGCCGCACTAGTTCTAAGCGATGGAAAGCCTCGTCAGGTTATTAGTGAATCACTTGCAACCCTTGCAATAGGCGATAAAGCAAATATTCCATATCTAATGATGGTTGCCTTTGTAATAGTTGTAGTTGCCCACTTTGTGTTATTCCATACTCGATTTGGTACCCACGTATTTGCAGTTGGTGGAGATCCAGAGTCTGCTCGAGCAATGGGAATCTCTGTCGTTAAAATCAAAGTAGCTGTATATGTAATCTCTGGCGCTCTTGCTGGATTTGCAGCAACACTTGCGATCTCTCGTATTGGTTCTGCTGAGCCGGCAGCAAATACCTCAATTCTTTTAAATAGCGTTGCCGCTGTGGTGTTAGGTGGCGTTAGCTTGTTTGGTGGCCGAGGAACAATATTTGGCCCATTTATTGCAGCCCTATTACTTCAATCATTATCAAATGGTTTGACCGTAATTGGTGTTGCTGCTTACTACCAATACCTATCAATTGGTTTAGTTGTGATTCTCTCAGCTGCGTTAGTAAGGACAGATAAATGACCACTAAGCCGTATGCAATTGAGTGCGTAAACATCAAGAAAGCATTTGGTAGCGTTGATGCGCTAAAGGGTGTTTCAATGTTTGCTAAACCTGGTGAAGTTACCGCAATTATTGGCGATAACGGCGCTGGTAAATCAACTTTGATTAAATGTATCTCTGGAGTTTATAACTCTGATGAGGGTGAAATTAAAATCAACGGTGAGGTTGTTGAGTTTGTTAATCCAGAAGAGTCAAGATCTTTTGGGATTGAGACGGTTTATCAAACTCTTAGCTTGATTGAAGATTTGAGTATTTGGCAAAATCTTTTCCTAAACCGTGAAATTACCAAAGGATTTGGTCCTTTCAAGATTTTGAATAAATCAAAGATGAAGGAAGAAGCGACCAAGATGCTTAAGAATCTTGATGTTTATATTCCTTCAATTAAATCTCGCACTAGGCGCTTATCTGGTGGTCAGCGACAGGCGGTTGCGATTTGCCGTGCTGCTGGCTGGGGTTCAAGTGTTGTAATTATGGATGAGCCAACTGCAGCGCTGGGTGTTAGAGAGACTGCAAAGGTTGAAGATTTGATTAAGAGAATGAAAGCTCAAGGGCTGGCCATTCTTTTGATTAGTCATAATTTTGATCAAGTTCTTCGTCTGTCAGATCAAATTTGGGTAATGCGCCAAGGAGATGTGATGGCTGGATTACGCTCTAAAGATACGTCAGGTGATGAGTTGGTAGCATTGATAACCGGAGCAAAATCAGGAAAAGGATGAAAAAATGACAACCATCCCAAATCTACTTGGCGTTCATGCACTTGTCTGGGTGGGAGGTTGGTCTAAGGATCAATGCCGCGAAGCGATTAAGAACTCCGCTGAAGCAGGTTATGGATTAATTGAAATTCCAGCACTTGATCCAAAATCAATTGATGTTGAACATACTAAGGCCACTCTAAAAGAGTTTGGCTTAAAGGGTGCTTGCTCACTTGGTCTTTCCTTTGATGCAGATATCAATAATGATGATTCTGAAATTGCCAAACGCGGTGAAGCTCGATTAATGGATGCTTTAAATGTGGTTGAACAATTAGGCGGAGATTACCTAGGCGGAGTTATCTTCAGCGCCCTTGGAAAATATAAGTTTCCACCAACAAAGAAAGCACGTGATAACGCAGTTGCCGCCCTTAAGCGCTTAGCTATTGCAGCCCAAGCAAAGGGAATCACGCTAGGACTTGAGCCAGTTAATCGCTATGAATCAAATCTTTTAAATACCGGCAGCCAAGCATTAGAGATGATCAAAGATATTGGTGAGCCAAATGTGGTTGTGCACCTGGATATCTATCACATGAATATTGAAGAGCAGGATTTAGTATCACCTGTATTAGAGGCTGGTAATAAGTTGGGTTATGTTCATATTGGTGCAAGCCACCGTGGCCCACTTGGAACTGGAAATATTGATTTTGACTCATTCTTTGGCGCCCTTGCAAAAATTGGCTACAAAGGAACTATTACCTTTGAATCATTCTCATCCACTGTTGTTGCCCCAGATCTATCTAGCACTCTTGGTATCTGGCGTAATCTATGGACAGATAATAAGTCAATGGCAAAATCTGCTCGAGAGTATATTGAAAACAAAATTGTAGCTGCGCATAAAAACTAAGCTGTAACAGTGCCAGATTTAATCAATTCACTCGACCAAGTAATAGAGCGCATAAATGCGTTTAATGCCTCTACCAATAAACGAATAATCATCGGAATTGTTGGCAAACCTGGTGCTGGAAAATCAACACTAACTGAACATATTTTAAGTAATCTTCCAAAAGGTGTTGCCACAATTGTTCCAATGGATGGCTACCACCTAAGCAATAGCCAACTTGCCCGTCTTGGATTAGCTGATCGAAAAGGGGCTCCGAATACCTTTGATTCAGAAGGGTATGTAAATCTATTGCGCAGATTAAGAAATGATATTGATAAGGATGTTTACTTCCCAGTTTTTCATCGCGAGATTGAGGAGTCCTATGCCGCCGATGGAGTGGTATTGGCTAAGACCAAAATAGTTTTAACAGAGGGCAATTACCTACTTTTAAATGAGATGGGCTGGCAAGGAGTTGCTGAGGAGTTAGATGAGATTTGGTATGTAAATATCGATGATGACTTACGGTTAGACAGATTAACTAAGAGACATCAGAAATTCGGCAAAGATGCTGATGCTGCATATGCATGGGCAAGAGGAACTGATGAGGTTAATGCAAAAATTGTAGAGGCAACTGCTTCTAAAGCAGATTACATAATTAACCTATAACTTAAAGTACCAAGCAAATTACTAGTGGATGATTACTTCTCCACACAAGATAAACAATTTCAATTAAAGAGTTAAATAGTTAAGTATCTTTCACTCACCTGCGAATGGAGTAAAGATGACTAAAATTTATGTAAAGCTTCAAATCAAAATAAGAGAGTTTCTAACTGGATCAAGTAGGGGAGATGTACCAGGTTGGGTCTTGGTGGTATTAATGACCACCGCCTTAGTTACTGGCATTTGGTCAATTGCAGCTCCTAAATTAACCACAATCTTGCGCAACTCATTAGATGCGATGGGCGGTATCAGGTAAGTTGCGCAAGCTTTTATTTGCAAAGAGTCGGGGGTCAGCTGAATCTTTTCTAACTTTAATTCCCCAACTATTTGTCTTTCTGGTGATGTTTCAATTGGTCTTTATGCAATTTAGCATTATGCGTGAAAGTAATTTCTCTCAAGCAGAGCTTGCAAAGGTTGCAATCAAAGGTGGCTCCATAGATTATGAACGCCATTCACTGGCAGGAGGTGGATCTGTACTACTTCTTGACCAAAGGGGAGTTATAGATAAGTTCATTGATTTTGGATTTACCTCAGGTAAAAGGGTTATTTCAATCGCAGTTGATGAGAATGAAAATAATTAGATTTCTATCAAAATCTAACCAGGGTTCGGCTATCTCTGAGTTTTTGATCTTTACCCTGCCTTTTTTTACAATCTTTCTTATCTTTATTACTGCAATTCAAAATAAATCAGTTGCAGTTCATGAAGCAACTAACTTAGCCCGGCAGGTGGTTAGAGCATTTGTCACCAGTCCAAATGAGGAGCTTGCCAGAGTGAGAGCATTTCAAGTTATTGATATATATCAATCTAAGTGGGCCCAATCAAAGGCACGGGTGAGTCAAATAAATCTAGAGATAAGTTGTAATACATACCCATGCTTTAAACCAGGAAATCAAGTAACTGCAACAATTTCCTCAGGAAGTGATTTCAAGGCATCTGCTACTGAGTATGTTGATTTATGGCGATAAAAAAACTACTTCTTGGTAAAAGCCGCGGCTCATTAATACCGCTCTCATTTAGCTTTTTTATCTTCGCCATGCTGCTCTCATTTATCTCAATTAATGTGGCATCTGCCTATGCAGTAAAAAGAGAGTTAACAAATTTGGGGGAGGCGGCGGTGAATAAATCTGCGCAATCTATTAACTTACTTGCCTACTACGCAGAGCTAAATCGTTTTTCATCAAGTAAGCATGTGCCACTTGATTGCTCATCAGCTAATCAAAAATTTTCGCTTTTGATCTCACAGGCAAGTGTTGCTGGAAAAAAAGTTTTGATTGATTCCTTTGATTGCGGGTTATATGAAATTACGGCTCAAATATCAATCCACGGGAAATTGCCGGTGCAAATACCCTTTATTCAAATGGGTGAGTTAAATGAAGTAATAATTTCGACCAAGGTTGGCGCAAGTTCGGTATACATCCCTAATTAGATTACCCTTACCCCATGGCCGCCCGGGATTATCAAGTTGAGATAGGTAAGGTTGATTTAACTCTTAAATCAATTGAACAGGTTTTAAACCTGCCTAAATTAATTGAAACAGCTGATGATTTAGAAAAGCAGGCAAGTGTGCCAAATCTTTGGGATGATCCGCAGGCAGCGCAGGTAATCACAAGTAAGTTATCTAGAGCCCAATCAACAATTAATAAGATAAATTCAATTAGATCAAGACTTGATGACCTACCGGTAATGGTTGAGTTAGCTTTGAGTGAAAGTGATAAGGCTGCCGCCTTTAAAGATGTTGATAAAGAGTTGGATGAGTTAACAAAAGTTATTAATGATCTTGAGGTACAAACACTTCTAAGTGGTGAGTATGATGAACGAGATGCATTAATGACCATTCGCTCAGAGGCAGGTGGAGTTGAGGCTGCTGATTGGGCGCAAATGTTGATGCGCATGTATGTTAGATATTGCGAGCGACATAATTACAAAATTGATGTTTTAGAAACATCATATGCTGAAGAGGCTGGAATTAAATCAACCACCTTTAGAATCTCAGCCGCCTATGCCTATGGCAGGCTTTCAGTTGAGCAAGGAACTCACCGTTTGGTTCGTATTTCACCTTTTGATTCCCAATCTCGCCGCCACACATCCTTTGCAGGTGTTGAGGTTGTGCCAGTTGTTGAACAAAGTGATCACATTGAAATTGAAGAAAAAGATTTACGAGTTGATGTTTATCGCTCCTCAGGCCCTGGCGGTCAAGGTGTTAACACCACAGATTCAGCGGTGAGAATTACTCACTTGCCATCTGGAATTGTGGTCTCTTGCCAAAATGAAAGATCACAAATTCAAAACCGTGCAACTGCTATGGCAGTTTTGCAATCAAAGTTATTAGAGCGACGCAGATTAGAAGAGCGTGCCAAAATGGATGCATTAAAGGGTGATAACTCTGGCTCTTGGGGAAATCAAATGAGATCTTATGTATTAGCTCCTTATCAAATGGTTAAGGATTTACGAACAGATTTTGAGGTTGGAAATCCATCTGCTGTCTTAGATGGTGATCTTGATGGATTTATTGAGGCTGGCATTAAATGGCGCAAAG
Organism: actinobacterium SCGC AAA028-A23; assembly: GCA_000378905.1. Lineage (GTDB taxonomy): Bacteria > Actinomycetota > Actinomycetes > Nanopelagicales > Nanopelagicaceae > Nanopelagicus. Next base: position 30,516 of record KB900562.1, on the reverse strand, counting down.
AGCGCGAGTAATCTCACACTCAAGCGGTAATTCTCAGGTTTAAATAGTGGAAATAGCCATTAAATAACCAAATAAATGTCTTTGCTTATCTAAACTAGGATCAGTCGATTTAATTACTTGATTGAAGGGCTTTGATTTTGATTCGATTTGAGAATGTCACAAAGCTCTATCCAAGGCAAGAAAAAGCTGCCTTAGATGGAGTAAACCTTGAGATCGCAAAGGGTGAGTTTGTATTTCTAGTTGGCTTATCAGGCTCTGGTAAATCTACATTCTTAAGACTAGTTCTCAGAGAAGAAAGGCCAACAACTGGGGTAATACATGTGGCTGGTAAAGATTTAAACACTTTAGCAAACCATAAGGTGCCAGAACTTCGCAGACAGGTTGGAACAGTTTTCCAAGATTTTAGATTGTTACCAAATAAAACAGTTTCAGAAAATGTTGCCTTCACATTACATGTTCTAGGTTATTCAAATAAACAGATCAGCCGAGATGTGCCAGAGGTATTAGAGCTAGTTGGACTTGAAGAAAAGGGTGATCGAAAGCCAAGTGAGTTATCAGGAGGAGAGCAACAAAGAGTTGCGATTGCAAGAGCTTATGTTTCTCGGCCAACAATTTTGATTGCAGATGAGCCAACTGGAAACTTAGATCCTGCCACCTCAGTTGGAATTATGAAATTACTAGATCGAATCAATCGTGAGGGAACCACAGTTGTAATGGCTACTCATGATGCTGGAATTGTGGATCAAATGCGTAAGCGAGTAATTGAATTAGAAGGTGGCCATGTAATTCGCGACCAGGCTCGTGGTGTCTATGGCTATACCGGCTAAAGCAGAGATAGAAAAGATAGGGTTAGAAGATGCGCGCTAAGTTTGTAATGAGTGAGGTGGGAATCGGCCTGCGCCGAAACCTAACCATGACCTTTGCAGTTGTTATTACCGTTGCAATCTCCCTTTCATTATTAGGTATTGGATTGCTAGCAAACTCACAGGTGCGGGTAATGAAAGATTATTGGTATGACAAAATTGAGGTATCAATATTTTTATGCGGATCTCTCTCTGAAGGACAATCTTGCGCAAAAGGTGTGATCACAGCTGATCAAAAAATTGGTATTCAAAAAGATTTAAGAGCATTGCCTGTTGTCGATGAGGTTTACTATGAATCACAAAGTGAGGCATTCAAAAGATTCCAAGAAAGATTTAAGGGCTCAGCAATTGCTCAAAATGTTACCCCTGATCAATTACCAGAATCCTTTAGAGTTAAGTTAAAAGATCCAACTAAATTTGCAGTAATTGAAAGTGCTTTTGCCGGCAGGCCCGGTGTTGATGTAGTCCAAGATCAACGAGCGATACTAGATAAGTTTTTTAGATTACTTGGCGTATTAAGAAATGGTGCATTACTAATTGGCGCAGCCTCAGTCTTAACCGCTGCCTTGCTGATAAGTAACACACTTCGAATAGCCGCCTTTAACCGAAGAAGAGAAACTGGGGTAATGAAACTAGTTGGTGCATCAAGCTTTTCAATTCAATTGCCATTCTTGCTCGAAGGTATATTTGCAGCAGTCTTTGGTTGGTTAGTTTCAACAGGTGTATTAGTTGGCTTTAAAGCAATTATTGATTCCAAAGTTGCACCGCTTTTAACCTTTACTCAATTCTTTAGTTGGAGTGATGTTTGGGTTGCATCTGCCTGGCTATTGCTAACTGGCCTTGTGGTATCTGGCATTGCCTCAGTTCTAACATTACGTAAATACCTCAAGGTTTAACCACCGCCTGTAATACTTAAGATTGGGGGTTGCTTTTGGTCAAAGAGTTAGGCAAAAAAGTAATTGCCCAAAACAAGAGTGCTCGTCATGATTACTTTATCGAAACTGTTTATGAATGCGGCTTGGTGCTTACCGGCACTGAGGTTAAATCCTTAAGAGCAGGCAGAGCATCCCTTACCGATGGTTACGCCATGGCAAAAGATGGTGAGCTTTGGGTAAGTGGAATTCATATTCCTGAGTACAACCAAGGCTCTTGGACAAATCATCCACCAAGGCGTGATCGCAAATTATTACTACACAAACGAGAGATTGCTCAAATATCTGGTGTGATCAAGCAAGGTGGACTTACTTTAATTCCACTCTCACTTTACTTTAAAGATGGCAAAGCAAAGGTTGAGATTGCAGTTGCAAAGGGTAAGAAAGCACATGATAAGCGAAATACATTGATGGAGCGCCAATCTAATCGTGAAATTGAGCGCGAAGTTTCTAATCGGCGATCAGGTAAATCAAATTAATTAAATGCCATTGCGAATTGAAACGGAGCGTTTAGTTTTACGCCCAATGCTCATGAGTGATGTGCAAGATTTATATGAGTATCAATCTAATCCTCATATTGTCCGATATATACCTTGGCCTGCTAGAACGATGGAGCAGGTTAAAGAGGCAGCACAAAAGACAATAGATACTGCAAAGAGTAATTTGCAGGAGATTAATGATCATATTGTTTTGGTTTGGGAGTTAAAGACTTCTGGCAAAGTTATTGGGCAATCAAACATGGGATTGATTTCAAAAGAACATAAAACCTCAAATATAGGTTGGGTTACTCATCAAGATTTTCAGAGCAAGGGATATGCATTTGAAGCTACAAAGTCACTACTTGCATACGCATTTACTAACTTTGATTTACACCGAGTAATTGCAGATATTGATACTCGGGTACAGATTTCTGCAAATCTTGCTGAAAAACTTGGAATGAGGCGCGAAGGCACATTTATTGAAGGTGAGTTTTTTAAAGGCGAATGGTGCGATATGTGGCTCTACTCAATCTTAGAGAGAGAATTCTCCGCATAATTCATCGGTGATTTCTTACTTGTCATCACTGTTCCGTACAATAAGCACACAACTAAATATTGAATAGTAATTCGCTTTAATCTTGGGGGTGAACGGTCTCGACTTTAGTCGTTACTTCAAGGCAAGCGGGCCGAGGAAGCCGTGATGATCTCGTTAACCACAAAAACATGGCAAACTATAAGCGCAAGTAAAACTGCCGCTGATTATCAACTAGCTGCCTAAGCTAGCTCTGTTATCCGTTACCCGAAGTTTGTTCTCGCCTTCGGATCTAACGTCGCTAGAGGACTTACCCCTAACCGTGTTACGGAGGTTAATGGGGACATAAATCTGTAACTGAGTCCGCAAACTACTTGTGCATGTGAGAGTTTGGACTGAGAAAGCGTTAATTGCACTACGCCCGTAGAAACTTTGAATTAGTGCTAGAGGACCCGGGTTCGATTCCCGGCACCTCCACTTACTTTATTTTCGGAATAACCTTGATTACTCGATATATCGCAACCAATGCAGTTGCAACTCCAAAACCACCCATCAAAAGTGCGCCATTGGAATCAACATTAATCATCAAAAATAAGCCAACTACGATGGCAAGTAAACCAAGCAAGAATGCCAATATCTTTATCACTGCAAGTGGTAGTAGTTTTTGTGGCACAAATGTTAAGGCTAAGGAGATTGGGCCACCTAGAGCTGTTAAAGAGATTATGAGCGTTGCAAGTAAAGCCAGTGATTCCAAGGTAGTACTTAACCTGAACCTTCAGTATTTCCGGCTTCAGCCGCAGTAACATCATTGATTTGGTACTTCTTGATCGCCTTCTTCACTTTACGTTTACTAATTGCACCCTCTTTTTCCAATTGAGAAAGAGCGGCAACTGCAATTGACTCAGCATCAACTTTGAAGTGACGGCGAAGTGCACCACGTGTGTCAGATAAACCAAAGCCATCAGTACCAAGTGAGTAGAAGGGTTGTTTGACCCAAGGTGAGATTTGATCTTGCACAGATCTCATAAAATCACTGACTGCAATAACTGGACCCTTTTCCCGCTTTAGTTTTTTAGTAATAAAGGCTGAAATCTTCTTATCTGGATTTAATAAGTTATGTCGATCTACTGCTAAACCATCCCGGCGAAGCTCATTCCAAGAGGTGACTGAGTAAATTGTGGCAGCAATCTTGAAATCATCATTTAGAAGTTTTTGTGCCTTAAGGGCCCAATTAACACTCACGCCAGAGGCAAGAATTGCTACCTTCTTACTGCGCCATCTAAGTGGCTTTTTAAGTAGGTAAATTCCTTTTAGTAATCCTTCAACATCTAACTTCTCAGGCTCTGCTGGTTGTTGATATGGCTCATTGTAAACAGTTAGGTAGTAGTAAACATTCTCACTGTTTTCTCCATACATTCTTCTAAGACCATCTTTAACAATATGGCCGACCTCATATCCAAAGGCTGGATCATAGGAAACTACTGCAGGATTGGTTGAGGCAAGTAGAAGTGAATGACCATCCTCATGTTGCAAACCCTCACCATTTAACGTAGTTCTACCAGCGGTTGCTCCAAGTACAAATCCTCTAACTAATTGATCACTTGCTGCCCAAAATGAATCACCTGTTCGTTGGAATCCAAACATTGAGTAGAAGATATAAATTGGAATCATTGGTTCATCATGGGTTGAGTAGGAGGAGCCAACTGCGGTAAATGATGCAACAGAACCCGCCTCATTAATACCCTCATGCAAAATAACACCCTCTTTAGACTCTTTGTAAGAGAGCATCAACTCTCGGTCAACTGAGGTGTAACTCTGTCCATGTGGTGAGTAAATCTTGAGCGTTGGAAACAATGAATCCATTCCAAATGTTCTTGCCTCATCAGGAATAATTGGCACAAATCTCTTACCGATATTTGGATCTTTAATTAAATCTTTAAGTAACCTGACAAATGCCATAGTGGTAGCAACCTCTTGGGTGCCTGAGCCGCGTTTAACCGACTCATAACTTTCATCCTTTGGTTGTGGCAGCGGCTTTGAAGCACTTCGCCTTGCTGGCAGGAATCCACCTAGCTCTTTGCGACGAGCCATCATGTATTGATACTCCGGAGAATCAATTCCTGGGTGGCAATATGGTGGTAACTTCGCATCTAACTCTTCATCCTTAATTGGGATAAACAATCGATCTCTAAAGTTCTTCAAATCATCCAAGGTCATCTTCTTCATTTGGTGAGTTGAGTTTCTTGCCTCAAAGTGTGAGCCCAAAGTCCAGCCCTTAATTGTCTTAGCCAAAATTACCGTTGGTCTGCCATTGTGTTCACTGGCAGCCTTATATGCAGCATATAGTTTTTGATAATCATGGCCACCTCGTTTTAGATTCCAAATATCATCATCACTCCAAGATGAGACCATTGCCGCTGTTTTTGGATCCCTACCAAAGAAGTTCTCTCTAACAAATGCGCCATTTTCAGATTTAAAGGTTTGGAAATCACCATCTGGAGTCTTATTCATCAAATCAACTAATGCACCCTCACGATCTGCTGCAAGTAGTGGATCCCACTCTCTTCCCCAAACAACTTTAATTACATTCCAACCAGCACCACCAAATACAGATTCAAGCTCTTGAATGATCTTTCCATTGCCACGGACTGGTCCATCTAATCTTTGCAAATTACAGTTAACAACAAAGGTTAAGTTATCTAAGCCTTCACGGGCAGCAAGTGAAATAGCGCTTAGCGTTTCTGGCTCATCAATCTCACCATCTCCTAAAAATGCCCAAACATTTTGATCACTTGTGTCTTTAAAACCACGGGCATTTAAATAGCGATTAAATCTTGCTTGGTAGATGGCGTTGATTGGTCCAATACCCATTGAAACTGTTGGGAACTCCCAAAAGTTTGGCATCAATCTTGGATGCGGATATGAAGATAATCCGCCACCATCATGTGATAACTCTTGGCGGAAACCATCTAATTGCTTTTGGGTAAGACGTCCTTCCATAAATGCTCTGGCATACATACCAGGGGAGGCGTGTCCTTGGAAAAATATTTGATCTCCACCACCTGCATGATCTTTACCACGGAAGAAGTGATTAAATCCAACCTCATATAAGGAAGCACTTGATGCATAGGTTGAGATATGTCCACCAACTCCAACACCAGGACGTTGGGCTCTGTGAACCATAACTGCGGCATTCCATCTGATGTATGCGCGAATTCTTCTCTCTAAAAACTCATCTCCTGGAAAGGTTGGCTCAAGTGCTGGTGGAATTGTATTTATGTAATCTGTTGTGCGAAGGCCTGAGACACCAACATTTTTTTCATTTGCTCTTTGTAATAACGAAAGCATTAAGTAACGAGCTCTAACCGGACCTGCGTTTTTTAAAACCGCATCAAATGATTGGCGCCACTCTGCGCTCTCATTTGGATCGGTATCTACGAGTTGGTCCACCAGATGGTCTGGGGCCTTAAAGTTTTCACTCACGCCCCTATTCTCTCTCCTAAAGGGGTGTTTGGTCATATTTAAAGCAGGGGCTAGGCGTGATCTGGCTTAAAACCACTGCCTAGGAGTTGCACCATCAGCCAAAGTTGGGTGGACTACTCCTAATGAATTCAGCCCAGGCACCTGCTGCCACCGTTGAACGGCTTGGCATAAGCACTGACCAATTAATACTTGAGGTTGGTTATAACCAAACTGATTGCGATCAATCATTACGTGATGCAATCATCGCTAAAACTGGTTCGCAACCACTAGATGCAACAGCCCAAGAGGTTGTTGATGCAGTAATTCTTTGGTGGCGAGATGGTGATGGCGATCTAGTTGATGAATTAGTTGATGCACTAACTTATTTAACCGAGGATGGACCGATTTGGTTATTAACACCAAAGGTTGGCCGTCCTGGTTATGTTGAGCCAAGTGATGTGCAGGATGCAGCTCCAACTGCTGGAATGTCACAAACCACATCTTTCCCAGCTGGAGCGGATTGGACTGCAACTAGATTAATAGCTCGTCATGCAGGCAGCAATAAAAAGAAGTCAAAGTAGTAATCACCAAAGGTAATAACCACCAAAGGTAATAACCACCAAATAAAGGAGATATCTAATGGCGCTCGCAATCGAATCTATTGCACCAGATTTTGAGTTAGTAAATCAACATGGCCAGAAGATTTCACTATCTTCATACCAAGGCAAAAAGAATGTGGTTGTGATCTTTTATCCATTTGCATTCTCAGGTATTTGCACTGGTGAGTTATGTGCTCTTCGTGATGATCTATCAGCTTTTCAAAATGATAAGGTTGAATTGATTTCAATCTCATGTGATCCAATGTATGCAAATAAGGTATTTGCAGAACAAGAGGGATATAAGTTCCAAGTTCTCTCTGACTTCTGGCCACATGGTGCGATCGCTAAGGCATATGGTGTATTTGATGAAAATCGAGGATGCGCTACACGTGGTTCATTTATCATTGGTACCGATGGCAAGATCAAGTGGATGGTGGTTAATGGATTAGGCGAGGCTAGAAATATCGCTGAATACAAAGCCGCTCTTTCAGCCTTATAAACAAGGTTAATTGGGAGTAATTCAAATCTACTAGTAATATTCCTACTCTCACCGGGTGGTTAGCTCAGTGGTAGAGCGCCTCGTTTACACCGAGGATGTCGGGGGTTCGAAACCCTCACCGCCCACGTATTATGTTTATTTAGTTATATGTCCGCCGAAAATCGGCGGTAAGTTAACTAGAGTTAAAATGGAGGAGTTAAATACTTACAGCACAAATGGGAGGAACACATTAAAGGTATTAATTAGCCTTCTTATATCCCTTTGGACATTTTGGATTTAACCCAACGACTTGCTTTAAAGCTTTATTATTAGAGCACCAGATAGACTTTTGAACTTTAAATCCTGCATCAGATAATTGTTTCTGGCTAGCTGAAAGTAAAGCATCAAATTCTTTCTCAGAGAACTTGTCTTTAGTTTTGGTTGGAGGCTGCGGAGTTTTTGAGTTTATAGTATTTTTTAAATCATAGATCCGTATCAAAAGATCTTTGGATTGTTTCAGGTAAATTGGATATTCCTTACATTCTGGATTTCGTTGAGAGTAAAAGGGTAATTTCTCTATCCATGTTTTTAAACCAACCTCTGTATTAATAATATTTACAAGCAGATCTTTAAGATCTTTTTCCTTTTCAGCTTTAATATTATTATTTGTTTGCAAATTAATCATTTGTTCAAAAAGATCCACTGTTTTTGTGATATCAGCTAGATTATTTTTTGTCGCAAGTCCTTGGATACTACATTGTTGCGATAGCTGATTAGCAGTTCTTTTAATTATGTTCCTTGAATTTAAATTATTAACTTCATTTTGAATCCAAATATTTATTGCTTCTTTATAAATATTAAGATTAGATTCTGAAGCATCCACTGGTGACAGACCTAAAGCATTCAGATCCGCAAGAATTGATGAGGACAAATTCTTGCTAATTGGAAAACTGAAATTTCTTTCATCAGGCATTCGTGTTCCACAGGCATATGCATCACCATCAAAGTTAAATTTTTTATCAGCCGCTTCCCATATTGCATCAATTGCTTGAGATTGAAGGTTATTTTTTTTAACTTGCCAATTACTGTACGAAAATTCTTTTAATTCTATGAATTTATTTGTATTTTTAGCTACTGGATCAGGGAGGCATGCTTTTTCTGCTGATACATAATTATCTTCAGCGCTATATGCATTGTTAGTTGAGCTTAATATATTGAGAGTTAACACTAAAAAAACTAGTTTCTTAAGCATAAAGAAATTATAGATTACTAATTTAACTATTCCTACTAATCTACGCCCATATCTGACCTAAATCCGTTCCGAATTCCAAATGTCAGACCAATTGACTAATATGGGTGCTAAGTCAAGAAAAAGTAAATATATGAAATGGTTGAATGAGGAAAATTAGACGAAACCCTCACCGCCCACAATCAGTAAATTATGATTTAGTTATTTCTACCGTATCCCCAGAATCATCTGATTTAGTAACTTTAACCGTTATGCCCTCAGTAGTTATAGATTCACCGAGTGCTCTTGGTGCCTTCAAATAACGAGGGTCACTGCTTACATCAGATGGAAATACCTTTACCGGACCTTGACCAGATTGAATTGACGAGTCAACTACATAAACTAAAGCTCCAGATTTCGCAATATTTTTATCTATACCGAGTGCTCTTCTGCTTTCAATTACAACTGCCTTGGTTCTAGATATTGGAATAACCACAGCTTTAACTCCACCAGAAGTTTGAACTGGTGAGATTAATTCAGTTGATTTAACATCCTTTAAGCACTTAATTTGAGAGTCATCAATCCAACCCAAGTTCCATCTTTCATATGCAAATAAACTTGGCGCATTGCTCTCATAACTACTCAAGCCCATATAACTAAACTCACCTGTATATCTAAGGCCATCATGGCGATTAGCCGGGTTGCTTTGAGTAAATGCGTATAGATCTACTAAACCTAGAGTGTGAGTAACTTCGTGATTTAACCAGATTGATTTCCAGTCATTTAAATCATAGGCCGAGGTTGCGCCATTAGAAATGTATTTACCATCGAGGGTAATACCACTTTTTCTAATTGCTGCAAAAGCAGGGCCGGAGTATCCCATTCCCCTTGCATCTGGATTAGCTAAAATAATTAAGCTATCAGTCTTACTAAAATCAGTATCAGCATCAGCTAACTTTGCTGCCTCGGTAATGTAGTCACGATGTTTATCAAATGTCCAACCGCCTGCAACATAATTACTTGAGTTTTTACTCATGCGATACCATTTTAACTGTGGTTTAAATGTGTAATTTAATTTTCCATATGACATCTCTTTGAATACATCAGCAGCAGGGGATATCCGAGCAAAAGCATCTGCTGGAGTCATAGTTGCTGGGGCATCTGGAAAATCAACCATTACAACGGTTGCCGTTACATCTCCAGTTGATATTAATCTTTCATCAATCCGTGGCCAGCCACCGATCGATACATCACCTCGACCATCAGCTACCGGTAATTTGCAATCAGCGGTGACATCGGTTGGCATAGATTCAGCAGTGACATCGGTTGGCATAGATTCAGGGGCGCAAGAGGTGAATGAAATAGATAGGGAAAGTATTGATAAAAATGCAATTAGCTTCTTAATCATTGATAGAGTGTAACCGTTGAGGCATTATTACTAGGGCCATCCTCCATATCTGACCTAGAATTAAAAAGGTTACCCATCTATGCTAAATAATCTCTATAATTCGTAAATGGCATCAATCGTTGAAACAGCACCGTTAGTTCTTAATGTCGGTGTAGTTTTGACCGCCGCTGCGAGCATGGGATTTCTAGCAAGAAGAATTGGTTTACCGTCAGTAATTGGCTACTTAGCCACAGGGCTATTGGTGTCACCATTTACCCCAGGATTTGTAGCAGAAAATAATCAACTCGCATTACTGGCTGACATCGGAGTTGTCTTGCTTTTATTTGAGGTTGGAATTGAGTTAGATCTAAAGAAAATTAGCAAAGAACAAAAAACACTTCTATGGGGTGTACCTACCCAGATGATGTTTGGAGTATTAATTGGAACACCAATTTTTTATTTGCTTGATATTTCATTATTTGGTTCATTAATGCTTGCCTTATCTATAGCAATGTCGTCGAGTGTGGTAATTGTGAATATGACTCGAAGCCCAAGAAGAGCTACTAATAGTATGACTGAAGAAGCACTCTTAGGATGGTCATTAGTCCAAGATCTTGTTGGGGTCTCACTAGCTGCTTTGATATTAACTATTTTTGGGACAAGTGAAACCCCTTTCATAATGGCAATTGGTGGACTAATTGGTTTTGCCGCTCTTTCAGTAGTTGCATCAAAAATACTCCCTATAATTCTAAAATCTGTCAGATGGGAGAAAGATCTATTTTTAATTTACTCAGTCTCATTTGGCTTAGTCTTAGCGGCTGTGGGTACAGTCGTATTTGATATCCCAATGGCATTGGCTGGATTTATAGCTGGCCTAACAATTAATCAAAGTCAAGATACTGATGAGGTAAGAAAAGCGATTCTTCCCTTTCGGGATCTTTTTGCAGTTCTATTTTTTGTTGTTATAGGAACCTTGATTCAGCCATCACTTTTATCTCAAGCATGGCCATTTGCACTTTTGATGTTAGTAATGATGGTTTCGTTAAAAAGTTTACCTACTATTTTGATTGCGAAGTTAGGTAAAATGAATGCAACGCCATTTCATCTCGGTGTTGGAGTTAGTCAAATAGGTGAATTTTCATTCGTTTTAGGAAGCGTTGCTTATTCACAGAGTGCAATAACACTTGTCCAATACACAGGACTTCTACTTGCAGTTGTTCTCTCAATCACTGCATCTACAATCCTGGTGAGAAGGCCTAAGGTTCAAAAACAGTAACTTAAAGAAGTATCGCCCATATTTGACCTATATCCGTTCAATATCTAGTAAATGTCAGACCCATTGACTAATATGGGTGCTAAGTCAAGAAAAAGTAAATATATGAAATGGTTGAATGAGGAAAATTAGACGAAACCCTCACCGCCCACAGATTAAAAGTATTGATTGATCATCAGGTTTTACAAATCCTGTAAGTTGGCATGAATAGTTTTAGCAATGATGGGAATAGCATCTTTCCAAGCAATTCCGAAAATCTTTGCAAATGCTTCATCAAATTTTAGGCCATTTCCCATTTCTTCATACATATCAATTAAAACATCGGTGCCTTTTACAGCAGCCAAGATTTCTATTACATGGCTTCCCAGGGAATAGTTCAACCAAGAATCAAATTTGGCAGGCACAAATTCCTCTTTTGCAGTGTTTAGGAACTCCTCAAACTGTGCGGAAGTCATACTTTTACAGGTGTAGTAGCAATCATCAATTAAAAACTTTTTGTATTGAGCAAAATTGTCGAAGCTGATTGCTAAGTTTTGAACCAATTCGGCGCCACCTTCTCGAAACCAAGCATGTGGCCATTCTTCGATTCCTCTATCCATAATTGGAATTCGTTGTAGAGAATGAAAATATTCGTGAGCTTCAAGCATTCCAGAAGTAAACACAAGTGCTGCATTGATTTCTCGCCTCATGGAGTTTTCAACACCTTGTAAAATCACGGCTACGCCACTTGGAGGGGTGATCTGCCTAGAACCGCTGCAATTTGCGGTAAGTGAATCACAATTTCCTATTGCTATAGGACCTCTGGCATAACTAACTAGTTGGTTGTAATCTGCCGGAAGCAATTCAGCTTTTGCGGTATTTTCGGCCCAATCCAAATCTTTGAAATTATAGCGAATTACAAGAATCTTCTTTGCTTCTAAATCATTTGGAAATATCTTGGAGACCTGACTTACAGGTTTTTGGTAATCATCATAATACGGTTTTGTATTTGGCCCTGTAAAAATTGAGATGTCACCAGCTTTGGATTTATTGACCTTAATTGAATCTGATGTGCGTTTCCATACTGTGTAAGAAATATCTTTTCTATTTTCGAACAAATTATTGAAGGTTAAATCAGTAACCTTTGGCGCTGATTTAACGATTAAAACACCCTTATTCCAAACCAATTTATTTCCAGACTTTATACATGTGAATGACTTATTAGAAACTACTGATTTAAGTCCTGCCTTTTTACATGTGCCACCAGCTTTAGTAGCGGCATTTGCTGGAATTAGGGGTAGAGATAAAATGAGAGAAAATATTGCTAAGAATGCAATCCTTCTCTTCAACATAAATAGATCCTAAATTAGTTGATTACCCAATGCAACCGTTTCCCGCTATATCTGACCTCATTCTGTTCAGCAACTAGAAATTCTCCATTCCATTGACTAACATGGGTGCTAAGTCAAGAAAAAGTAAATATATGAAATGGTTGGATGAGGAAAACTAGTCGAAACCCTCACCGCCCACACAATAAGTACAGCAGCGAAATTTATTGCAGCCAGTGAATCAAAACTTAACTATCAAAAGAGAATTAACCGTTTTAGTTCTTACTTATTGTCACAAATGCTTCATTATCTGACAACTCATCAACTTTTATTTCTAGGTCTTCATAACGAACAAATTCACCGGCTTTTATTGTGTTACTTGGGCGTGAAATATTGCCAAACAGTAAACTTACAGCCCCGAAATCTGCGGGGATATTAGTTTGCACTTTATACACTAGAACTCCGGATTGGGATGAATCAACGCTTCCAAGCTCTTTTGCACTTCTATACTCAACAACTATTGCAGAGTTTTTACTAAGTTTGTAGACCAATATTTTTGCATGAGCACCAGATTTGTACAAAGGGGATATTTTTACACTGTAAGAGTCAATTTTCTGGTTTGCTATGCACAACACATTACTTTGATCAAACCAACTAAGAAGAAATCTTTCCCAGCCAAGAAACTCTGGTGCATTTGTATCTCCACTACCCATTGCACCCCACATTTGATAGTAGGCATAAGGATGACTTAAACCCATAGCGTGTCCTGCTTCATGCAAAAACCAGATACTTTTTTTAGAATCGCCGTAATATTCATTTATAGAACCAAAAGTTGCATAATTAATTATTCTATTGTCTAATTTCATGCCAAATGGACCAGTAGTACCGTTGATTCCGATATTATCTGTTGGAGGCGCAACGATGTTAAAAAATTCATATTGTGAAAAATCAACTTCTGAATCGGCCAATCTAACCGTATCATTTATTAAACTCATAAAATCTGCATTTTGTCTCTTTTCTTCAGGCGAGAAACGAGAAACATCCAGTTTGTATGTAAGTACTGATTTATTTAGATGAATAACCTTTGGATGAATATCAACTTTAAAATCAAGTTTTCCATAACTCATTTGTTTAGTAAATTTCTCGAAAGTTGGAATCTGCTGATTTCGCCATTCCAATAAAGATTTTTCGCTGTAGGGAAGGTCTTTGAAATCGACGAGAATAACCAAGCTCTTTAGCGAGCCTGTAGTTTTAATAGCTTTTTCAGGTCTAGGAAAACCTAGGTGTTCTGTATTTTTCAAGTCGGTTGGAAGTTGGCATAGCTTCATTTCATCAAAGTACTCAGAAGATGTTTCCACGCTTTTTCCTGGCGATAAGAGAAAGACTGAACTTGCTAGAGCCAGTACAACGACTAGCGAGAATAGAACTTTCAGTCGATTACTCATGCTATCCCTGCTGTATCAGTTCCTCTATCTAACTACTACGTTTCCACGCTTTCTAGAAATCGCATCAGCACTTGCGGCAAGTAATAGAACACCACCTGTAATCAATAAGTTAATTCCAGCGTTGAAGCCCATTAATCCCAAACCATTATCAATAATGGCAATTACAAAGCCACCGATTACTGCTTGAGATAATCTGCCCTTTCCACCAAATAAGCTAACGCCACCAACAACTGCAGCAGCAATACCACTTAGCACCATGGTGCGGCCCATCGAGGCATCAACTGAACCAATTCGGCTTGCAGAGATAATTCCTGAGATAGCAGCAAGAGTTGAGCAGATTGTAAAGACGGCAATCTTCACATTATTAACTTGAATACCAGCACGGCGTGCTGCCTCAGGATTGCCACCTAATGCATAAACATATCGACCAAACTTGGTGCGATCTAAAATAAATGTGCAGAAGACCCAAAGTGCTAATACAACTGGCACAACAATTGGCACACCATGAATTGGGAATGCCTTATTTGAGCTTCGCTCTAGATTTAATGCCGCAACAAGAACTAATCCCAAAACACCGGCAACTGCAATCTTTACATACAAAAATGTAATTGGCCGGTTTGGTTGACCATTTCTACTTCTTCTGCGGCGTGCAGCAAAGCCAGAGTAGGTAAGTAGCAACATTGATACTAAGTAAAAGATCCAACCTTGCACAATAGAAAGGTTTGAGTTTTGAATTGCCAAGATTTCACTGGACTCAATTCGATATAAACCTCCTGAGCCAATAATTAATAGCTGTAATCCTTGGAAGGCTAAGAAGCAGGCAAGGGTTACCACGAAGGATGGAATACCAACCTTTGCCACAATAATTCCAATGAAGTAGCCGATCACAACACCTGAAACAACTGCAATCGCAATTGCAAGTGTCCAATGCAACTCAGCATTTAATCCAATAACTAACATCGCAGCTGAAACACCTGCGGTAACACCAGCGGATAGATCAATCTCAGCCAGAATTAAAACAAAGACCAATCCCATTGCCATCACAATCAAGGCAGCTGCTTGGTTAAATAGATTTGCAAAGTTTAAAGAGGTTAGGAAAACCGGGCTCATGATTGAGAAGAGAATTGCTAAAACAATCAGACCAATCATCGCAGGCAGTGAACCCATGTCACCGCTTTTTACCTTTAGGAAGTAGCCACTTATTTGCTCACGGATATTTCCTTCATATCCTGTGCCGATTGTGTTATTTGTAGTACTCATTTGTTGCCCATCTGTGCACTCTTGGTTCCGGTGATATACCCAACGATGTCATTTTGATTTGTAGTTTTAGCATCCAATGCTGCAACCATCTTGCCTAGGTAGAGGACATAAATCTTGTCAGCCACTGCAAATACATCTACTAGGTTGTGGCTGATCATAATTACTGCCACCCCTTTATCTGCCAAGCGCTTAACTAGCGCCAATACCTGCTCGGTTTGTGCAACACCTAGCGCTGCAGTTGGCTCATCTAAGATCACAACCTTGGTATCGCGCAGAACAGCTCTTGCAATTGCAACTGTCTGGCGCTGTCCGCCTGAGAGGCGCTCAACCTTTTGTCTAACAGATTTAACTGTCTTAACAGATAGACCTGCCAAAGTCTGGCTAGCTTTTTTCTCCATCGCAGACTCATTTAAAGTTCCGCGGTAAACCTCTTCCCGACCTAAAAACATATTTTGGACAATATCTAGATTGTCACAAAGGGCTAGATCTTGATACACGACCTCAATTCCTAATGAGGCTGCCAATCTTGGTGATTCAATTGAGATCTCTTTGCCATCAAACTTAACAATTCCCTTGTCATATGGCTGAATACCAGCCAAGCCTTTAATTAAGGTGGACTTACCAGCTCCATTGTCGCCAACTAGTGCAGTTACCTTTCCTGGTTCAACTGCAAAATCAACACCTTTTAAAACATCTACTGCACCAAAGGATTTTTCAACTCCAAGTAATTCAATTACTGGCAACGGTGCGCCCATTTTTACTCCAATTATTATTCTTGCAATTGATAAAGAGTTTACTTATGGCAACTGCGCCGACTCATTTAAGAGCCGGCGCAGTGCACTTGTCTTACTACTTACTTAGTTAACGCCGTACTTCTCGCAAGCAGCCTTTACCTTATCTGTGCAGATTTCTGCAGCAGAGGCATCTCCGGCAGCAACAACGTCCTTAACCTGATCAGGTGTTACGTTGATTGGTGTCTGAGCGCTGAATGGAGTTCCATCAGCAAGGGTCTTGTTAACAGTTGGCTTCTCACCCTTAAGAAGAGCGATTGCTAGATCAGTAGCTGCGGTTGCCAAGATTGTGTATGGCTTCCAAACAGTTGTGGTCTGCTTTCCAAGTAATACGTTCTGTAGACCAGCAACAGATGCATCCTGTCCTGAAACAGGAAGAGTCTTGCCGTTCTTATCTAGAACCTGAATTACTGCTGCAGCGTTGGTGTCATTTGCTACCCAAACTGCATCAATCTTTCCTTTTAGCTTGCTGTATGCCTGCTCAAAAGCTGTTCCAGCCTTTGCGCCATCCCATGTTCCAGGAGTTTCAAATGCTGGCTTGATTCCAGCAGCTGACATAACAGAAACTGCTCCGTCATAGAACATCTTTGCGTTACCGTCGGTTGGATCTCCACCAACATAAACAACAGATGCCTTTGCAGGATCCTTACCAGCAGCCTTTAGACCATCAACAATTGCTTGGCCCTCAAGAGCACCAACGCCTTCATTGTCGAAAGATACATAGTAATCAGCACCAGCGATTGGGCGATCATATGCAATTACTGGAATTCCTTGTGCCTTAGCTTTTGTTGTTACAGCTTCAGCTGCTCCTTGTAGGTTTACAAGAATCATAACTCCGCAACCGCCAGCAAGTTGTTGATCTGCAATTGTTCCGTACTTAGCAGTATCTCCCTCTGCGTTTTGGATATCAGAATCAAATCCAGCATCAGCTAATGCAGATTGGATTGCAGGACGATCTCCATTTTCCCAGCGAGGTGAAGATGCTGAGTCAGGAAGAATTACGCAAGCCTTAGTTCCGCCAGAAGCGTCATCTGAAGAGCTTGAACATCCTGTGATTACTAGTGCTGCAGATGTCAACAATGCGACAAATGCTAATTTAGAGCCTTTTCTCACTATGCTCTCACTTTCTATTTTGTAAAAAACTTAGCCATTTAACTAAGTCAGTGATTTTCACCGGTTAGGTGGTGTCGCAATTCTTATGTATTTGCAACCATTTCTCTACCCATGCCCGAACGTTTCTCCGCCTTTGATAGTAACGATTGGGTATCTTTTAATGGTTATCCACAAAAATTCACCCCACCTTCAACTACCCCTTGAGGGTTACCTGCGCTGGCTTTGATTAGTCATATGAAATAACCCATTCAATCTTAAAAATCTGGCTATTTAATCTTTAGGAGTATTCAAAAGTAAAAACAAAATAGAAACACTTTGAACCTCTTATATCTAAAAACTTTGCTTACATTTTTTAAAGCAGAGTAAATAAAGCGAAGAAATAAAGAGAAAAACAGTTGTATTTGGTATTTACACCAGGTGGTAAACTTGGCCTTGCAGTAAAACAACTAAAAATTTGTTCTTAACATATTTACTCATAAAGAGCAGGGGGTGCTTGATGCAAGCCTCCGTTGCCCAGCAATCATTTATCTTAGAGTTACAAATTATTGATAATGAGATTTTGCAGGCAAATACAAAATTAAAATCACTTCCTGAAATTGAGCAACTACTTCACATTGATAAAAGAATTGCTACCGCAACTGAAGAGTTAGCTTTGGTGCAGGCAGAATCTGATCAAATCGCACTTGAGCTTCGCCGCGGTGAGGTTGATGTTGAAACTGTTACCGATCGAATTAAAAAAGATGAAGCACGTCTTGCCTCCGGCAATGCCACCCCAAAGGAGTTAGAACAACTCCAACATGAGGTTGCCACCTTAAAAAAGCGGCAGGAGAGTTTGGAGGAGATTGAGCTTGAGATCATGATCCGAAATGATGCAGTAGCTGCCCGCCGAAATACATTAAGTACTGATTTAGCATCCCTTGAGACTTTAAAGACTGAAATAAATAGCAGATTAACTAGCGCCACAACAGAAATTAATTTACTCATCAATGAAAAGCTTTTGGCCAGAAAAGAGGTCGGAACAAAGATTGAACAGCCATTACTAGATTTATATGAAAAGATCAGGGGAGCAAATGGCGGAGTAGGAGCTGCGCCGTTGGTTGGCAATAAATGTAATGGCTGCAATCTGGCAATAAATGCAGTTGAGATGGAGCGGATTAAATCATTGGCAAAGGATGAGCTTTTAAGGTGTGAAGAGTGCCGCCGGATATTGGTAAGAATTTAAATGCCAAGACATTTTGTTGTTACCGCAGATGGTGGCAGTCGAGGAAATCCAGGACCTGCAGCTTATGGAACTGTGATCTTTGAAAATGACAAGGTTGTGAAAGAAATTGGTGCATCAATTGGTGAGGCATCAAATAATGTTGCAGAATACAGCGGGTTAATCGCTGGCTTAAAAGCTGTCAATGAGATTGATCCTGCTGCAACAGTTTTAGTGAAGATGGATTCAAAATTAGTGGTTGAGCAGATGAGTGGCAGGTGGAAGGTTAAGCATCCAAATATGAAAGAGCTAGCAAAGCAAGCCTTTGCCGCCCATGATCCAAAATTGGTCTCATATCAATGGATTCCACGTGAGGAGAACTCACATGCGGATTCCATACTAAATGATGTACTAGACAGTGGAATGTAAGTAGGGAGTACGCTTTCATAATGATCACCCAAGGCGCCCGTGTACTACATGCAGCAACTGGCAATAAGTTAACTGCCAAAGGTTGGGGACAAGAGGCTGCCCTTCGCATGCTTCACAACAACTTAGATCCTGCAGTTGCCGAGCATCCAGAAAATTTAGTTGTCTATGGCGGCACCGGAAAAGCAGCTCGTAATTGGCAATCATTTGATGCAATCGTTAAAACCTTAACTAATTTAAAAGATGATGAAACTATGTTGGTCCAATCTGGTAAACCAGTTGGTGTTTTTCAAACCCATGAGTGGGCGCCAAGAGTTTTAATTGCCAACTCAAATCTGGTTGGTGACTGGGCAAATTGGCCTGAGTTTAGAAGGCTAGAAAATCTTGGCTTAACTATGTATGGCCAAATGACTGCCGGATCTTGGATCTATATCGGCACCCAAGGAATTTTGCAGGGAACCTATGAAACCTTTGCCGCTGTGGCAAACAAGAAATTTAATGGCACACTCCAAGGAACTCTCACCCTAACTGGTGGTTGCGGGGGAATGGGTGGAGCCCAACCACTTGCAGTAACCATGAATGGTGGCGTTTGTTTAGTTGTTGATATTGATAAGACCAGATTAGAAAAACGTATTCAAACTAGATACTTAGATGAGATTGCAAATAATTTAGATGATGCAGTGGCTAGATGTTTGAAGGCAAAAAGTGCTGGCACACCTTTATCTGTTGGTGTGGTTGGCAATGCTGCCGAAGTATTTCCGCAATTACTCAAGATGGATGTGCCAATTGATATTGTCACCGATCAAACCTCAGCCCATGATCCACTCTCTTATGTGCCAATTGGCGTCGATTTTGATGAAGCAGCCTCCTTTGCTCAAGATAAGCCGGAGGAGTTTTCACTTCGCGCAAAAGATGCGATGGCAAAACATGTTGAAGCAATGGTTGGCTTTATGGATAAAGGTGCCGAAGTTTTTGATTACGGTAACTCAATTAGGGATGAAGCTCGTCAAGGTGGCTTTAAACGGGCATTTGCATTTCCTGGTTTTGTGCCGGCATATATACGGCCATTATTTTGTGAAGGTAAGGGACCATTTAGATGGGTTGCATTATCAGGGGACCCAAAAGATATTTATCGCACCGATAAAGCTGTTTTAGATTTATTTCCAGAAAATGAGGCGCTGCATCGCTGGATCACAATGGCGCAAGAAAAAGTTGCCTTCCAAGGATTGCCAGCTCGAATTTGTTGGCTTGGTTATGGTGAGCGAGATAAAGCAGGACTTGCCTTTAATGATTTAGTTGCAAAGGGTGAGGTTAAAGCACCAATTGTTATTGGTAGAGATCATTTAGATTGCGGATCAGTCGCATCCCCTTACCGCGAAACAGAGGCGATGTTAGATGGCTCTGATGCAATTGCAGATTGGCCATTACTTAACGCGATGATCAATATTGCCTCCGGTGCATCTTGGGTATCAATTCATCATGGTGGCGGAGTTGGTATGGGTCGATCAATCCATGCTGGCCAAGTTTCAGTTGCCGATGGCACACCCCTTGCCGCACAAAAATTAGCCAGAGTATTAACAAATGATCCAGGCATGGGTGTGATTAGACATGTTGATTCAGGTTATGAGATTGCCGATAAGACAGCACGCGAAAAACATGTTCATATCCCAATGTTAGATACCGAATAAAACTTTAATAAGTAAATGTCACAAAGCTTAATTAAAAATATTGGCCTGCTGGTAACCAATGATTCATCTTTAGGTAAAACTGAGTTAGGTTTAATTGAAAACGCAGCGCTCCTTATCGAACATGGCAAGGTCACCTGGGTTGGAGCAAGTGAGAGTGCGCCAACTGCTGAAAAAACAATTGATGCAGCTGGCAAAGCGGTAATCCCAGGATTTGTTGACTCTCATAACCATTTAATCTTTGCAAAGGATCGAGCCCAAGAGTTTTCTGCCCGAATGAAGGGTGAGAGTTACACAGCAGGTGGAATTGCCACAACTGTTGCTGCAACAAGACAAGCCTCCGATGATGATCTGCTTGCTAATGCAACCAGGCTTGTGCATGAGGGATTACATAGTGGCACCACAACAGTTGAGATTAAATCAGGTTATGGCTTAACTGTTAAGGATGAGATTAGAAGCCTTCATATTGCAAAGCAGTTAACGGAGGAGACAACATTTTTAGGTGCCCATGTTGTGCCAAGTGAGTACAAGGGCAAAGCAGATGAGTATGTAGATCTAATCTGTGAGCAGATGATTACGCAGGTAAAACCATATGCAAAGTGGATAGATGTCTTTTGCGATAAGGGTGCCTTTACAACAGATCAAGCAAGAAAGATATTGAAAGCAGGAGTTGCTGCCGGTTTAAAACCAAGGTTGCATGCAAACCAACTAGCGCAAGGAGATGGGATCGCCTTAGGTGTTGAGCTTGGGGCAGCCTCAGTTGATCACATCTCACATTTTAATAATGGTGATATTGAGCTACTTAAAAAATCAAAAACAGTTGCAACATTCTTGCCAGGTGCTGAGTTTTCAACCAGGAGTAATTACCCAGATGCAAGAAGGATGATGGAGGCTGGAATTACAGTTGCCATTGCCTCTGATTGCAATCCAGGATCTTCCTACACAACCAATATGGGATTTGTCATTGCACTGGCGGTAAGAGATATGTTCTTCACTCCAGAGCAAGCGCTCTGGTCTGCCACAAAAGGTGGAGCACTGGCATTAGAGCGTGATGATGTTGGCCATTTATCAGTGGGGGCAAGAGCAGATTTTGTAATTTTGAAGGAGAGTTCATATATTCACCTTGCCTATCGGCCAGGTGTTAATTTAGTAGATGAGGTGTGGCAACATGGCAAACGGATCTAATACAGTGGTTTTAAAACCACAAGGTGTCACATTTGCCGATGTAATTAATGTTGCAAGATTTAATGCCAAGGTTGAGATAGGTGATGAAGCAAAGAGTGCAATTGATAAATCACGTAAATACATTGATGAGTACACCCAAGNTGGCAAAGCTATCTATGGGGTATCAACAGGGTTTGGAGCACTCGCTGATAAATTTATTGATCCAAAGGATCGAGTTGAGTTACAAAAATCTTTAATTAGATCCCATGCTGCAGGAGTTGGTGCACCAATTGAGGCAGAGGTTGTTAGAGCGCTTATCTTTTTGCGTCTGAGAACTTTTGTATCTGGCCGCACCGGCGTGCGGTATGAGCTTGCAAAAACATATGCTGATTTTTTAAATGCAAATATCACACCCGTTGTTCCTGAGTTTGGATCCTTAGGTTGCAGTGGTGATCTAGCACCACTTTCTCATTGCGCATTAGCGATGATGGGTGAGGGGCAAGTTATAGACAGCGATGGAAAAATTGTTGACTCACTTGTTGCGATGAAAAAAGCTGGAATTAATCCAATTGAGTTAAAAGAAAAAGAGGGTCTTGCCCTAATCAATGGCACAGATGGCATGTTGGGTATGTTGATTATGGCACTAGCTGATTTAAGAAACCTAACACTTTCTGCTGATATCACCACTGCATTAAGTATTGAAGGCTTACTAGGAACAGATCGAGTCTTCGCCCCTGATCTACATGCAGGTCTTCGCAATCAAGTGGGTCAAGCAACAAGTGCTGCCAATTTATACGCTCTCCTTAAAGGCTCTGAGATTGTTGCCTCCCACTTTGAAGGTGACACACGTGTGCAGGATGCTTACTCACTGCGGTGTGCACCGCAGGTAAATGGTGCTGTTCGTGACATTATTGATTACGCAACAACTATTGCAGAACGTGAATTATCTAGCGCAATTGATAATCCAGTGGTTTTGCCAGATGGCAGGGTTGAATCAAATGGAAATTTCCATGGCGCACCAGTTGCATATGTCTTAGATTTTCTAGCAATTGCAGCAACAGATCTAGGCTCTATGTCAGAGCGCAGGACTGATCGCATGTTAGACCCAGCACGATCTGTTGGTCTGCCAGCATTCTTAGCATTTAATGCAGGGGTTGATTCTGGCTTAATGATCGCCCAATACACCCAAGCTGCATTGGTAAGTGAGAATAAAAGACTCTCTGTTCCAGCAAGTGTTGATTCAATTCCATCTAGTGCAATGCAGGAGGATCATGTCTCAATGGGTTGGTCTGCGGCAAGAAAACTTCGCAAAGTAATAGATAACTTAACCCACATCATAGGAATTGAGTTATTAACTGCAGCCCGCGCAGTTGAATTACGTAAGGGATTAAAACCTGCAAAGGCAACGCAGGCGGTAATAAGTGAGCTTCGCAAAGTAGTGGACCCAATTGGCCCAGATAGATTTTTATCTCCTGAGATGGAGCGGGCAACTTTGGTAATTAAAGAGGGCAGAGCGGTAAATGCTGCTAAAGGGATTGTTACTTCGTTAATTTAACGAGTTTTATAACCAGCTGCGATCTCAAGAACTAAAAGGGCTGCAAGACGAACTGTTCGCTCATCTTTGCTATCTCGCTTTGGATCAATCTCAGTAATATCCACGGCGCGCACTTTGTAATTAGCACCTGCTAAAAAGGCTGCTTGGCGAAGCTCATCTGCAGAGATTCCACCAGGTGTTGCAGCAGGACAAGCTGGTGCAACTGAGCGATCACAAACATCAACATCTAGATCAACATAAATATGATCAACATTTCGGCCAAGATGGGCAAATGCTTGCTTCATTGCATCTTGGATAGATTTATTTCTAAGTTGGGCTCTTGTAATAACAAAGATTCCCGCCTCTTTGGCACGTGTTGAATACTCTTTGCTATTTGCAAAATCACTAATACCAATCTGCACAATGTTTTTGCCAGGAAGACCTGCCTGAATTAATCGCCAAACTGGTGAGCCATTTGAATTTCCATCTCGAAGGTCATGGTGGGCATCTAAGGTAATAAGGCCAACCTTGGAAAGATCACCAAATAAACCAGAGGCAACTGTGTAGGTGATTGAGTTATCTCCACCTAATGCAATAAGTAAGCCATATCTATCAAGTAAGCCATTTACCTTTTTAGCAATTACTTTTTTTCCATTACTACTATCCGCACCCGTCACATCACCAAGATCGTATTCTGCCAAAGAGTTTGAAATTAAAGTCATTTTCTGGCATTAAATAGAAGAGTCGTCCTATAAGCCGGATGGCGTCACATTGGGAGTCTGACCTGCCTCAACAGTTACTCATCTGATAATCCTGTATTTAGAAGCCTTCTTTTTAAACGTGTCCCTCGGTAAAATACTCGTTATGTCAAAGGAGATGTTTCATATTGCGCAAGTAAATATCTTCCACCTGATCGAACCTTTGGACTCCGAGCGACTAGCAGATTTTGTTGCGGCCATTGACTCCGTAAATTCAGCCGCAGAATCGGCGCCTGGGTTTATTTGGAGATTGAAGTCGGAGGAGGGAGACGACAATTCCCATGACGCATTTCATTGGGATCGGGGTGGCAGCGCAGGTGTGTTGACCAATATGTCAGTCTGGACATCATTTGAAGCACTAAAGGACTTTGTATATTCCCCGTTACATCTAGAAGTTTTGCGAAAGAAAAGAAACTGGTCCGTCAGAGTGGCTGAAGCAACTACAGCTCTGTGGTGGATACCTGCTGATTCCATACCAACTATTCAGGATGCAGAATCCAGGGTTATTGACCTTAGACATAATGGCCCTAGTGCATATGCTTTTGATCTATCAAAGAAATTTGATTTTCTGAGGGTGAAATCTNCCGTCACATCACCAAGATCGGTAATTTTTAACTCACGCAGATCAACATCACCAGATGCGGAAAAAGTTGAATACCTTGCCAGCGCACTTCTAATTGCCTTTGGCGCCAGGTGGCAGGAGTTTGGGGTAATGGATGATTTATGAACTGGAAAACCTAAGAGTGCTATATCTGCCTGCTTTAGATTGGGCTTAAATAATGTGTTAGCTCTCTGCCATAAGCCATCTTTAGCTAACTTTATTGCCGTCATAGCAGCGATCTTACTGGAGTATCATTGGAGGTGAAGAGTCGTCTGGATCATCGCGTTATGAAAATACCGAGGAAAGTCCGGACTCCAAAGAGTGAGGTGATGGCTAACGGCCATCCAGGGAAACCTGCGGGATTAGTGCCACAGAAAATAAACCGCCATTAGCAATAATGGTAAGGATGAAACGGTGGTGTAAGAGACCACCAGCATTTACGGCAACGTATATGGCTAGGTAAACCCCACCTGGAGCAAGACCAGATTGTTGGCATTTGAGAGCTACTCGCTCGAGCCAACGGGTAGGTTGCTTGAATCTGTAAGCAATTACAGATCTAGATGGATGATGATCAGTTCGAAAGAACTACAGGATCCGGCTTATAGGGCGACTCTTCTTTAAATTAGGTGGGCGGAGGCAAAATCTCCGCTCACCTTCCTGATTTATTCGAAACAATTTGTGACATTACCTATCGCAAGTTTTCCAAATTTTACGGGCAGAAAAATCGGGCAATCGGGCATGAAAGTCGGGTAGAAATTCCTACGTAGATCCTCTCCGGCTTATAGGGCGACTCTTCTTTTATATTCCTCGCCAGGGAATGAGTGGCAGTGGTTAGGATTCGATAATGCCTCTCATGCAAATCCTCAAGAAGAGAGAAGTGGACCTCGCCCTATTACTTGTGGCGGCTTTTTGGGGTGGTAGTTACCTTGCAGCTAAAGAACTGACTCAACACACATCGGTATTTGCTCTTCTAGCAATTCGATTTTCAATTACTTCCATAGCAATGTTTGCCATTTGGACAATAAAGCGAACCTCAATCACTCGCTCTGAAACTTTACTTGGCCTTGGCCTAGGTTCAGTTCAAGCCCTTATTCTCTTTTTTGAAACGTCAGGAGTGGCTCGTACTTCCGCTACAAATGCTGGACTAATCATTAGCTTATGCATTGTTCTCACACCTATTTTGGAATCTATTGCCGCAAAGAATTGGTTACCTCGATCCTTCTTCATTACAGCGGTAACGGCGGTAGTTGGAGTAGCACTGCTTGTTTCAGATAAAGGGTTTGCCGCCCCAAGTTTTGGCGATTGGCTAATGTTGGCCGCAGCAGTCGTTAGGGCCATCCACGTTACATCAATGGGTCATTTAACGAAGGGTAAAAGCTATAGCTCGGTTTCAATTACTCTTCTTCAAAGCTTGGCTTGTGCTTTTATCTTCCTGATTTTCTCTGGGAATCAAACAATTGATGCGATTAAAACTTTTGAGTCAGCACAATGGGCAGGAATGCTTTATTTGAGTCTTATTGCAGGAGCACTCTCATTCATCTTGACTCTCTGGGGGATTAGGCGCACATCCTCATCACGAGCGAGCCTGTTATTGGGAACAGAACCTGTGTGGGCTGTCTTGGTTGGTGTAGCGCTTGGTGGGGAAAAACTACTTGCCTTGGGAGCAATTGGGGCAGTGCTTATTGTTGGTTCAACGTACGTGGGGCAAGCTATAGAACAAAAGCATCGCACATCCGGCTTATAGGGCGACTCTTCTTTTCTGACATCTCATCTGAAATAATTGAGCCATGATGAAAGAAGGGAAGTAAGATTTGGAAGACAAGGCAACGATCGTCGATTCAGGAGATAAATGGCTAGTAGGAGCTCAGATAATTATCAATGCTCCTGCATCTGAAATCTTTGCAATTGTTTCTAATCCCAAAATGCACCCACAGATTGATGGGTCCAAGATGGTGAAGGGCGGTATTACTGGTCCTGATCACCTCAAAATGGGAGATACTTTTTATATGCACATGAGTATCGGAATTCCTTATGTGATGCGCAATAAAGTTGTTGAGTACAAGCACAATGAAGTGATTGGCTGGAGACCCCTTGCTCACAATATCTGGAGATATGAACTTAAACCTATTAGCGCCAATTCAACTCTGGTAACTCAATGGATGGATGGACGTAAGGCGCCCAAACTACTCATGAAACGCGAGATTCGATGGGCAGCTAAGGCAATCGCTAAGACGCTGGTTAATCTAAAGAAGATCGTTGAGCGACACTAAGTAGACTCTAATGAAGTAAGTTTTCAATCCGGCTTATAGGGCGACTCTTCTTTTTAACATGAGCACGGAGACTGATTCTCCGCTCATTTGCTTATGCAAAAGTGTTTAGTTTTATGCAAAACCTTGGACAAATCTGTCGATTTCTATGGGCAATATCGTGGACATTTGGGCAATATCGTGGACAAATCCTTGAGAGCCCATTCTGCAAATGTAACAATTGAGCATGAGACAAAACTTAAGTAGAAACCCAATGGTCTTCGGAACTGTGCTCCCTAAAGAGGAGAGTAGAAGTTGAGCTTTCAAATACTTGAAATAACCGCACTAGATGGTTTTAAGATTTCTGGAAGAAAATTCTCTCCCGCAGAAGTTAAAGGAAGAATCGTGGTTGCTAGTGCCACTGGGGTACCACAGGGGTTTTATCAAAACTTTGCTCAACGAGCAGTAAGTCGCGGATTTGAAGTTATTACCTTTGACTACAGGGGTATTGGCGAATCTGCTCCAAAGAGCCTGCGCGGATTTCAAGTTGATTATCGCGATTGGGCAAGACTTGATCTAGCTGGCGTTTTGCAATCCCAACCAGATGATCTTGGTATTCATCTTGTGGGTCATTCTTATGGTGGCCATGCGTTTGGAATTCTTCCAGATCTGTCAAGGGTTAAATCACTTCACACTTTTGCAACAGGTGCAGGTTGGCATGGCTGGATGCCAAAGAGCGAGCAGATACGAGTGAAGTTTTTATGGAATGTCATAGGACCAATCATTACGCGCTCTTCTGGCTATCTTGCCTGGAAACGATTTGGTTTAGGTGAAAATCTTCCTCTAGGGATTTATCGCCAATGGAAATATTGGTGTAGCTTTCCCAACTATTGGTTTGATGACCCGACTGCAGGCCTCCAGATGCAAAGTTCTTTTGCAAGAGTTCAAGTTCCAATAACCGCATTTAATGCAATTGATGATAAGTGGGCAACACCAGCCTCGCGTGATGCTTTCATGAGGCACTATGTTAATGCGGATTTGAGGCTTGTTGATTTGAATCCAAGTGAGCTCCAGCTAAAGACAATCGGACACATGGGATACTTCCGGCGAGGAAGTGAAGTTTTATGGGATCGAGTATTCGATGACATCGAAAGTTTGAAAGATTAGCCTGCTCTTCGTTGGGTTAACTTTTCGCTTATAGGGCGACTCTTCTTTATCTTAAACATCAGAGTGAATTACTCGCAAGTAATTTAAGCTCTTAGTAATATTAAGTTATGGCAATTAAAATAGCAAAAAATATTTATAGGCTTCCAACACTTGGTTCATTTATTAATTCGTATGCTCTTATCAATGATGATTCATCAATCACCCTAGTTGATTGCGGGCTAAAAGGATCTTCTAAAAAACTTATAAAGGATTTGGCAAGAATTGGAAAGCATACGAACGATGTAGTGAATATAGTCCTTACTCATGCGCATGATGATCATGTTGGAGGAGCAGCAAGGATGATTAAGGATTGTGGGGTTAAGAATGTAATGATGCATCAAGAAGATTCAGAATTGCCACCAACTGGCAAAACTCCTGCTAGGGACGATTCACGACTGTCTGGCAAGATAATGAAATTACTTCCAGAGCGAAGTTATGAACCTTTCGCTATCACGAAGAAGTTGAAGGATGGCGAGATTATTAATACTGCAGGTGGCTTAAAAGTTATTCATACCCCCGGGCATACAGATGGTCATATATCTCTACTTCATTTGGAGAGCGAAACATTAATTACTGGTGATTCAATTTTCAATATGACTTCAAGAATGACTTGGGCGCTGAGTGGTTTTTGTGTGAATTACAAACAATCGCAAGACACAGCAAAGAAATTCTTAGATTTGGATTTTAAAAATGCCTGCTTTACTCATGGGCCAGAAATTCGGGATTCGGGCAAAAGCAGAATAAAGCAATTCTTGAGTAAAAAAGGTATATATTAAATCCGGCTTATAGGGCGACTCTTCTGCCAAGTTTTCCATAGTGTAGAATTTCTATATGGCAGCTGATGTTAAGAATCTGGATTTTGCCGCGGAGTTAGCGATTGGAAAACCTAATTCTCTGGGTAACACGCTGAAAGTTGTAAAGGTAGTTGAGTCCAATTCAAAGCTATTTCCCCAACTCTTGAAGTTGCTCCTCCATGCAGAATCCAGGGTTATTGACCTTAGACATAATGGCCCTAGTGCATATGCTTTTGATCTATCAAAGAAATTTGATTTTCTGAGGGTGAAATCTGAGTAATTTGGAAGAACGGTCGCCCTATAAGCCGGACATGAGTAACAATTAACATTTTTACGCTTGAATTCATAATAAATTTTAGTTTTGCCCATAAAACTGCCCATAAATTTCAAACTAATGCAAAGTACTAAGAAGAAAAACTGCCCTATAAGCCGGAATGTCTCAAGGGCCTACAGGACTAGAAGTCCTGTTTAAGGCAAATCCGATTACCTTCAGAATCCTTAATCTCTGCAACAAAGCAGGAATCAGCCTCAATCTTCTTAAGTAGAACTTCAGAACCCAGTTCGACTGCTTTACTGATTGCTAGGTCGATATCATCAATCTCTAGGTAGAGAAATACTCCATCAATCGAAGGCTTATACACGTCTCCTTTTGCAAGAGCGCCGCTGATTCCTACTCCATTATCTTCGTCTGGAAAGAAAGCCATCTCATATCCATGAATTGATCCTGGTTCAAGTTCAATCCCCAGAAGCGTTTGATAAAAGTTAATTGCCCGCTCCATGTCAATAACCGGAATTTCAAAGTATGCGCCAATGTTGTTTGCCACTGTTCAAAAGTACAGGATTTTTTACGTTGGCCTTCAAATTAAAGAAGAGTCGCCCTATAAGCCGGATCAAGTGGCAGTATAATTTGGAGCGATGAATTCAGTCCATTCGATCCTCAGCATCGTCCTTGCGGTTCTTTGTACAGCATCGGCAATCGGAGACTTTCTCAAGCTACCGAGTGTTATGAGAGCCGCTGAAACAGTTGGCTGTCCACCCAACCTCTGCAACATTCTCGGCTTGATCAAAATGTTGGCAGCTGTCGGATTGATCGTCGGTTTTGCTATCAAAGTAATCGGAATCGCTGCTGCAGTCGGCTTGTCGATCTACTTCGTCCTTGCAGTTGGTGCTCACCTTCGCGTAAAAGATCACTTTAAGGGAATCCTGCCTGCCATCGTGATGCTCGCAATCAGCACTGCAACTCTTGTTACGTCCCTTTGAGTCAAACTTTAGAAACTTGATAGAACTTTCTTGGCCTTCGTAGATACAGCCTTTCTCGCATCTTTCTGAAGAACCTTCGCAACTTTGATTAACTCGGGTTGAACCTTAGGATCAATCTTGGCCAATTTTTCAAGGAGTTTTAGTCCTTGGGCAAGAATCATCCAATCTTCTGTCTCATTTATCCACTTCAAGGTTAAGGCCTTGATGCTTTTTAACTCGGTGGCTGAGAACTCTTTTACGAAATCAAAGTACAGAGTTATCAATCCAAGTCTGACGACATTGTGCTTACTTTTAGAGTAACTCTTTACCAGCGCTTCCTTGTGTGGGTCAAAGAAATCCTTATCTGCTCGCATCAGCCGCTTTGTGGCATTCATGGCTCTCATGGCAACAATGGAATCTTCATGGAGGAGCAACTTCAAGAGTTGGGGAAATAGCTTTGAATTGGACTCAACTACCTTTACAACTTTCAGCGTGTTACCCAGAGAATTAGGTTTT
>KB900561.1 GCA_000378905.1 actinobacterium SCGC AAA028-A23 | reverse complement strand
CAGCGATCATTGAAACGGCATCAGCAACTACTACAGTTCTACGGGCTCTTAACCAGCCAGTTTCCACTGCGGATTTAAGTGATTTACCCTCTCGAACCTCATCACGAATACGTTCGAAGTAAACGATAAATGAGTCAGCAGTGATACCAATCGCCACAATGGCTCCAGCTATTCCCGCCAAAGTTAGCGTAAAGGAAATAGTCTCTCCTAGTAGCAAGAAAGCAAGCAAAGCCAGCGAGGCAGCTACCAATAATGATCCTACTGAAACTATGCCAAGACCACGGTAATAAAGTAATGAATAGATTATTACAAGTGCTAAACCTAAGATTCCAGCAATAAGACCGCCGCGTAGTTGATCTGCACCAAGTGAAGGTGAAACCTGTTGAACCTCGCCGCGATCAAAAGCTAATGGCAGGGCGCCATACTTCAAAACATTAGAAAGATCTTGTGCTTCTATTTGAGTGAAGTTTCCAGTAATTTGAGCAGTTCCGGTATTAATCGGTTCGTTGATTCGTGGAGCTGAATAAACCAAACCATCTAGAACAATTGCTGCTTGATTTTGAGGCGCAGGTAATGAGGTTAGACGGGTAGTCATTGCTCCGAATTTAGTAGTTCCTTCGCCATTAAAATCTAATGTTACATACCAACCTGATGCACCTTGTGGGTCCAAAAGTGCTGATGCTTTTGTTACTTGTCGTCCCAAAACTTCAGCTGGAGCAAGAATGTACTTATTTCCTCCGACTCGATCACAACTTACAATTGTCTCTGCTTCATTTCCACTGGCACCACCTTGGCGATTTGCAGGCAAAGTGCAATCAAGTGCTGCATATGCGGCATTTAATTCTGGTGTAACGCCTGCCGGAAGAATTGCGTTGGCAGCATCTGTACTTACTGTTGTTGCATTAGCTGCACCCTCTGCTAAGACTGGGCGGAATCTAAGTTCAGCTGTTTGTCCAACTAAATCAACAATACGTCGACCAGTCTCCCCTGGAACCTGAATAACAATCTGTCGGTTTACACCAGTGCCTTGAGCAGACACTTCAGACTCAGCAACACCTAATGAGTTAACTCTTTGACGAATAATCTCAACTGCTTGATCAATCGCTTCACCAGTTACTTTTCCATTCTGGCCATCTTCAATACGTGGTTGCAAAGTTACGCTTGTTCCACCTTGCAAATCCAAACCTAATTTGAATGAAGTGGCACCAATTCCATAGGAAACGCCGGTAAGAGCTGCAATCACTAACAACATGATTGAGATGGTTCGTACCGCTCTGGATTGAGTATTTGCGATTTTATTAGCAGACATGAGAGGTAATTCTAGGCGCAGGGTTGATTATTGAGAAATCCGCGAAAACTCCCGCTAGAAAAGCAAGCGTTGATGCAGCTATTGGGCAATGTCTGGGTCTTGATCAAAAAGTGTAGCGTCAGTACCAATTTGCGCAGACAATGGTGGCTTAATCCCCAGATGAGACCAACCAGCTGCCGTCGCAACTCTTCCTCTTGGAGTCCGCGCTAAGAAACCCATTCGCACTAAAAATGGTTCTGCTAATGATTCAATAGTTTCAATCTCCTCACCCACCGCCATCGCTAAGGTAGAAACTCCAACAGGTCCACCATTAAAATTCTTAATCAATGCAGTTAAAACCGCTTTATCAAGTCGATCCAAACCGATATGGTCAACTTCATAAATTTTTAGAGCTGAATGCGCATGTTCGATCTGAATGATTTTTTCTTTGTTAACTTGAGCATAATCTCTGACACGTCTTAATAATCTGTTGGCAACTCTTGGAGTCCCTCTTGATCTAGAGGCAATCTCAACAACTGCATCTTCATGAATTTCTATCTCAAGTAAGTCTGAGCTTCGCTTGATAATTTGTGCCAACTCATCATTTTCATAAAAATCTAATTGAGCGGTAAATCCAAAACGATCGCGAAGTGGACTTGGCAGCAATCCAGCACGAGTTGTTGCACCCACTAAAGTAAAATGAGGCAGCTCCAATGGGATTGATGTTGCTCCGGCTCCTTTGCCGACAATTACATCTACCCGAAAATCCTCCATTGCCAGATACAACATTTCCTCCGCTGGGCGAGACATTCTATGAATCTCATCTAGAAAAAGAATTTCTCCTTCAACTAATGAGGAAAGTATTGAGGCCAGATCTCCGGCATGTTGAATAGCAGGTCCTGAAGTAATTCTGATTGGTGCATCCATTTCAGTTGCAACAATCATCGCTAATGTTGTTTTGCCTAAGCCAGGCGGCCCAGAGAATAAAATATGATCAGCACTGGCTTTACGTTCCCGAGCTGCTGAAAGTAATAGATTTAACTGCTCTCTAACTCTCAACTGCCCAACAAACTCTCCTAGGTTCTTAGGCCTAAGCGCAAGTTCTGCAACGCGATCAGCATCATCAGCTGATTCATTAATCATGGGTTCACGCATTATTTTTTCCCAGAGTTTTTCAAGGCAAGCTTTAAAATTTCAGCTGAAGATAAAGAGGCTTTGGTTGCATCTGTTAAAACCTGATTAACCATCAGGGCTGCTTCTTTGTTTGAGTAACCAAGTCCTACTAAAGCATTTTCTACCTGGTGACTGACTGAATTAGCTTTTTGGCCACTTGCTGAAGCAAAGGGAACTACCTTATCTTTAAGTTCTAGCACCAATCGCTGCGCCCCTTTTTTACCTAAGCCAGGAACAGATTCAAGTAATTTTAAATTCCCTGATATCACTGCATTAGCAATTAAACTGGCATCACTATTTGAAAGAATAGATTGCGCAACCTTTGGGCCAACACCGGTCACTGAAAGCAATAACTCAAAGAAATCTCGATCAACAATATCCATGAAGCCATAAAGTGTTAGGGCGTCTTCTCTAACTATTAGATATGTGTGCAGGTTAACTTTTTCACCGGATGTGAAGCTGGCTGCAGTCCTTATTGGAACTTGAACTAGTACTCCAATACCTCCTACCTCAACCACAACTGAATTTACTGAGGTTGATTTCACCGTACCAGCTACTGAACTAATCATTTTTTCTTTACAGCCTTTTTCTTGGCGCTTGCCAATCTGGCATTACCAACTCCTCGCCAATGATGGCAGATCGCCAGCGCTAAGGCATCGGTACTGTCGACCGGTTTTGGTATTTCCTTCAAATTAAGCAGACGCTTCACCATTTGAGCAACCTGTTTCTTATCGGCCCGTCCTGATCCAGTGACCGCAGCTTTAACCTCGCTGGGAGTATGCATTACAACTGGGATTCCAGCCTTTGCCGCAAGTAGTAGTGCAACCCCTGCGGCCTGACCTGTAGCCATCGCAGTTCTAACATTTAATTGTGAAAAAACTCTTTCAACTGCAATTACATCCGGCTTAAATTCTTTTATCCAAACCAACAACTCTTTTTCTAGCTGCATTAATCTAATCTCTAACTCTGCATCAATATCAGTCTTGATCACACCAACTGAAATCATTTGAAGTTTTTGAGGTCCTACCGAATCAACAATTCCAATTCCACATCTGGTTAATCCAGGATCAATCCCTAAAACGCGCATCCGCTAAGCCTAATCAGCGTTAAATCTTTATGAACTAAGGCTCGCCATTACCTCATCTGAAACATCAAAGTTTCCATACACATTCTGAACATCATCTAACTCTTCGATTGCCTCGATTAATTCAAAAACCTTTTTTGCGGTGTCAGCATCGATTGGGATCGACATTGTCGGCAGGAAGGAAGTTTCAGCTGACTCATAATCAATACCGGC
>KB900560.1 GCA_000378905.1 actinobacterium SCGC AAA028-A23 | reverse complement strand
GGTTGGGTATTTCTCGATATCAAATAAAACAGCACGCACATCATCTGCGGCAGCTGAGATGGTTACAGTTGAGGTTGTTGGATTAGACATAGCGGTAGGTTA
Source organism: actinobacterium SCGC AAA028-A23 (assembly GCA_000378905.1). Classification (GTDB taxonomy): domain Bacteria; phylum Actinomycetota; class Actinomycetes; order Nanopelagicales; family Nanopelagicaceae; genus Nanopelagicus. The sequence goes on along the minus strand of KB900560.1, from coordinate 3,690 downwards.
CCGCGAAGTAGCCATCCTTTTAACAGCCGCCCAACAATCTCAGGGTGGGTTCTAGCGCAAATAAGTATGAGCCGCTAGCGTGGGCTCATGAACGAGATAACTATCCCAGCACTCATCCCAGCCGCTGTTGCCGGCAACTTAACTAATCTAATTTCTGAAAGAGCTCATTTTGAGCCAGAGCGAGTAATCGTTTCGCGCCCGCTAGGTGATGGTTGGCAGCCAGTAACCGCTAAAGCATATGAAGAGGAAATTAAAGCGGTTGCAAAAGGATTAGTCGCCAATGGAGTTTCATTTGGTGATCGCGTGGCAATAATGGCAAAAACTAGATATGAGTGGACGGTTTTGGATTTCGCAATTTGGTATGCCGGCGCAGTCCCAGTTCCAATTTATGAAACATCAAGTGCTGAGCAGGTTGAATGGATTTTGACAGACTCATCTGCAGTTGGAATTATTGTTGAAACTCCTGCATTAGCTGAATTGGTACAACCAGTATTGCCTTCATCTTGCAAAAAAGTATGGAACATTACTTATAACGCTTTAGCCACCCTAACTCATGAGGGTAAAGATATAAGTGATGATGAAATTGCTAAGAGACGTGAGAAGTTAAAGCCAGAAACTTTGGCAACTTTAATTTACACCTCAGGCACTACAGGTAAGCCAAAGGGTGTACAACTAACACATGGCAACTTTTTATCAGAGTGTGGAAATGTTGTAAACGGTGCAAGTGATCTATTTTTAAAGCCTGGCGGTTCAACACTTCTTTTCCTACCAGTTGCACACGTTTTTGGTCGAATGGTGCAAATTGGTTCTATCACCGCCGGTCTTCATTTGGCGCATTGCAGTGATTTAACAAAACTTCCATCAGATCTTGCAAGCTTTAAGCCAACATTTGTTTTAGCAGTACCAAGAATATTTGAGAAAATTTTCAACGGAGCTGAAGCCAAAGCCCAGGCCGCTGGTAAAGGAAAGATTTTCCATAAGGCTGCTGAAGTTGCTATTGCATATAGCAAATCTTTGGATTCAAAGAAGATCTCACCACTTCTTAAATTACAACATGGCTTATTTGATAAGTTGGTTTACACAAAAATTCGCACAGGTCTTGGTGGAAGAGTTGAAGCCGCTATTTCAGGTGGTGCACCACTTGGTGAGCGACTAGGACATTTTTATCGTGGTGCCGGTATTCGGGTATTAGAAGGTTACGGCTTAACTGAAACCACCGCCGGTGCAACTTTGAATTTAACCAGTGCGCACCGAGTTGGCTCAGTTGGAAAACCAATTCCTGGTACAACCATCAAGATTGCCGAAGATGGTGAAGTTTTAATCAAGGGCCCAATTGTTATGCAGGGCTACTGGCAAAATGATGCGGCAAACAAAGAGGTCTTCACCTCAGATGGTTTCTTTAAATCAGGAGATCTTGGAAAGATTGATGAAGAAGGCTACCTATCAATTGTTGGTCGCAAGAAGGAGTTAATTGTTACTGCAGGTGGAAAGAATGTTGCGCCAGCTGTTCTTGAAGACAGATTGCGCTCACATCCACTAATTAGCCAGTGCATGGTAGTTGGCGATAACAAACCATTTATTGCAGCGCTGATCACAATTGATCCAGATGCAATTAAGCCATGGGCAGTTGCAAACAAGAAAGAAGGAGCATCGATTGCAGATCTTGCAAAAGATCCAACTCTGCAAGCTGTGATTCAAACAGCAGTTGATGAAACAAATAAGGCTGTTAGTCGTGCTGAATCAATTAGAAAATTCACAATCTTGCCTGTCGACTTCACAATTCCTGGTGGTCAATTGACCGCTAAGTTATCTGTGAAACGACATGTGGTATCGCAGCAATTTGCTCGCGAGATTGATGAACTCTTCGCCTAATTCTGAACGAACTCGACTCGCTCGAGAGCTTCATGATGGTTTGGCTCAAGAATTAGCTGCATTTGGTTATCGCATAGATCAAATCATTGGTGATGAAAATCAAACGCAGCAGAATCGAACCTCCTTGCGCGAGCTCAGGAACTCTCTTAGCTCCATAATCAATCAGGTTAGAGATGAGATCTATGACCTACGCACTGATAGCCCAAAACCATTAGTCGAGCAATTAAAGGATCAAACTCAAAATATATTTTCAGGTTCAGAGATTTTAGTTGAAGTCAACGGTGATGCATCAGTTGATTCTGCCCATAAATATGAACTCTTGCGAGCGATCAGAGAGCTCCTACTTAATAGCAAGCGTCATGCAAATGCATCAAAAGTTATCATCAATTTAACTGACCACTCTATTCTCATATCTGATGATGGTGAGGGTGGTGTGATTAGTAAGGAGAGCTCTTACGGAATCACCGGTGTTACTGAAAGGCTAACTCAAATTGGCGCCAAGCTTGCAATGAACTCAAATCCATCTGGTACCACAATTGAAATTACACTTCCTTAATGAAAATACTTATAGTCGATGATCATGAGTTGATTCGTGCTGGACTATCAGATGCCTTGACGAAGAATGGCTTTGAAATAATTGGCGAGGCATCATCTGTTGCCCAAGGCCTTGCAATGTTAAATCAATATAAACCAGAGATCACATTGGTTGATGTAAATCTTGGTGCAGCAAGTGGCATAGATCTAATTGAGCAAGCGATTGCCTTAAAAAGTGAGAGCAAATTTATCGTTGTAACTATGCATGATGATGCTGCAACACTTGATTTAGCTAAAAAGGCAGGATCTGCCGCCTTTGTTACAAAATCAGCACCAGTTGAGTCATTAATTGAGGTTATAGAGAAGATCACTGCAGGTGTAAAAAGATTTCTCAAGGCTGGAGAGATTAAACCAAGTATTTCAAAGAAAGATTTCCAACTAACAACACGTGAGTTAGAGGTTTTAGCTCTTCTGCCAACTGGTGCCACAGCAAGTGCAATTGGTTCTATTCTCTTTCTAAGTGAGGCAACAGTTAAAACTCATCTTGCTAATATCTATCGAAAGCTGGGCGCTGCTAACAGAGCGCAGGCTGTTTCTATTGGTATTGAGAATTTACTAATTACTAATTAATAGATCATTAAACTTCTTAGACCAACTACTTAATTGCCAATTATCTAACACCCATTTGCGACCACTTTGCCCCATACTTTGAGCTTTAACTGGCTCTGCAAGTACCTGGCAAATTGAATCTGCAATCATTTGAGTGTTATTTCCATCAACAATTAATCCAGTAACTTTATCTTTTACTGCATCCACTGCTCCGCCAGAGTTGCCAACAATTACTGGCAAACCACAAGCACTTGCCTCTAGATAAACAATTCCTAAACCTTCAACCTCAAGCCCGGCAAAGCGGGAGCGTACTGGCATTGCAAATACCTCACCGAGGCAAAAATACTCTGGTAGATCTCTGTGATTTACTCGTCCAGTAAAGATCACTTTGGGAAGTAATCCCAGTTGCTTTGCTGAATTAAACAACATTTGTTTAATTGGTCCCTCCCCAACTAAAAGCAAAATTGCATCAGGGTATTTTTCAAGCACTTTTGGCATTGCCTTGATTAACTGGTCTTGGCCTTTGCGATGGACTAATCGACTTACGCAAACAATCACGCGCCTACCCTCTAATTTATATCTTTTAATTAACTCTGGGTTTGCACTCCTTGGTGAAAAATGAGTTGTATCAATGCCTGGTGCAATCTGCACAAATTTATTCTCTGATCCACTAAT
>KB900559.1 GCA_000378905.1 actinobacterium SCGC AAA028-A23 | reverse complement strand
TGGGTTGGATATAACAGATATTGGTTTATTTGAAGTAAATGAAGCTTTTGCAATTCAAGTACTCTCCTTTTTGGATCACTTTGGTATTGCCGATGATGATAAACGGGTAAATATCTATGGCGGCGCTATTGCTGTTGGCCACCCACTTGCCTCTTCTGGTGTGCGATTAATACTTAATCTTGCAAATGGATTTAAGGATCATCCTGAAGTTAGATATGGAGTTACCACAATGTGTATTGGTTTAGGAATGGGTGGAACCATCATCTGGGAAAACCCCAATTACAATGGTGGTAAATAATGTCTGAGTTATTAGTTGGCGCACCTGATGAGGTAGTTACAAATGCTATTTTGCAGATGGTTTCATTATCTCCATTTGGACATACTGGAAACTTAGCCTTAATTACACTTGATAATGGTGCAGACCATAATCGACCAAATACATTTGGCGCAGCCTCATTAGCATCACTTTCAAATGCAATAGATGAGGCGCAAAAATCAGATGCGGTGGCAATCGCAGTTACTGGAAAGCCATTTATCTTTGCAGCAGGAGCTGATTTATCCGCCATGAGTTTTTTGCAAGATAAATCTCAAGCAATTGCAATCGGTGATCTGGGCCATGAGGTTTTTCTAAAATTACATGAGAGCAAAAAACCAACTTTTGCATTTATAAATGGTTTGGCGCTAGGTGGAGGCTTAGAGGTTGGTTTAAATTGCCATTATCGAACCCTGGCCTCAACAGCATTTACAGGTTTGCCTGAGTGCTTTTTAGGATTGGTTCCAGGTTGGGGCGGAGCTACCTTGCTTCCAAAATTAATCGGTCCAGAAAATGCAGTTCAAGTAATTATTCTTAATGCCCTAAACAACAACACAATGATGAAGTCCAAAGATGCACTCTCTCTTGGTGTTGTTGATGCAGTTTATGAGCCAGCAGATTTTATCGAGCACTCAGTTAAATTTGCAGCAGATGTTTTAAGTGGAAAGAAGAAGATCGAACGCAAAGATTTCAGCAAGGACTCTGCTGGCTTTGAAAAAGCTATTGCAACTGGAAAAGCTGCGGTTGCTAAGAAATATGGTGGGGCGCAAATTACCTCACCACTTGCAGCTCTTGAGTTAATTAAATCTGCCCAAAGCAATTCAGTACGTGATGGATTTGCGGCAGAAACAAAGGTTTTGGCGGATTTAGTAATGAGTGATTCTTTACGAGCTTCTCTTTACTCTTTTAATCTCATCCAGAAGAAACGTAAAAAGGTTGAAGGGGCTCCTAAGCCTGCCTTAGCCCGCAAGATAACAAGAGTTGGCGTAGTTGGCGCAGGGTTAATGGCATCTCAGCTCGCTCTATTAATGCTTAGAAATTTAAAGGTGCCAGTTGTAATTACAGATCTTGATCAAGAGCGGGTAGATAAAGGCATCGCCTGGATTCAAAATGAAATTCAAAAATTAGTTGATAAAAAACGTCTGACACCTGAGGCGGCAGCTAGATTGCTTTCAAATATCTCTGGTTCAGTAGATAAGAAGATATTTGCAAATGCCGATTTTGTAATTGAGGCTATTTTTGAAGAGTTATCACTTAAGCAAAAGCTATTTAAAGAGCTTGAGGCAATTGTTACTCCTGAGTGTATTTTGGCTACAAATACCTCATCTCTTTCAGTTGAAGCCATGAGCGAAGGACTTAAAAATCCAGAGCGTGTAGTTGGCTTCCACTTCTTTAATCCAGTTGCAGTTATGCCCCTGCTAGAGGTTGCTAGAACTAGCAAGACAGATGATGCAACAACAGCTACGGCAATTAATATTGGCAAAGACCTGAAGAAAACTATGGTTATTGTTAAAGATGCTCCGGCATTTGTTGTGAATCGTTTATTAACTCGATTTATGGGTGAAGTAACTGATGCAATTGATGAAGGAACTCCTTATGAAGTTGCAGATGCTGCAATGACTCCCCTGGGCTTTCCAATGTCCTCACTTGAGCTACTTGGTTTAGTAGGGCCAGGTGTAGCGCTTCATGTGGCAGAAACCTTAAACAAAAATCTTGGTCCTCGTTACAAAATTTCACCAACGATGCAAAGATTTGTTAAGGAAGGGGTCAAAACTTTCTATGTTAAAGATACAAATGGAGTTAATTCAGTTAACCCTGCAGCTCTTGCTTTATTGGAAAAAGGAAGCACACCTTCAACATCAGAGCAGGTTAGAAAACGCGCCCTTGAAGCGCTAGCTCTTGAAGCAAAGATGATGCTAGATGAAGGTGTTGTTGCAACCCCTCAGGAAATAGATATTTGCATGCTGCTTGGCTCTGGTTGGCCAATGCATCTAGGCGGAATTTTGCCTTATTTAGATCGAGAAGGAATTAGCGAAGCGGTTTGCGGCGTTCGTTTTCATCCAAAGGGAGTTGCATCTCTTCCTTAAGATCAACTCCAATTCCACTGCTATTCCAAGCCACAAGTGAACGTGTAATGTTTTGAACCGTAATTCCTAGATCCTCAAGAATTTCACTGCGCTTTGAATGCTCTAAGAAGGTAAGTGGAATACCAATTGAGTGCACTGGAATATTCAACTGTGCTTCTCTAAACAACTCAGAAACTGTGCTTGCTATTCCGCCGTGTTTTATTCCATCTTCTAAAACAACAACATTCTTGTATCGCTGAGCCATTGTTACTAAAGATTTTGGTAGCGGCTTTACCCATCTTGGATCAATAACAGTTACGCCAACACCTTCTCGATATGCGCCAGCTGCTGCTTCAACTGCGATTGATGCAAAAGCACCTATGCTTACCAAAAGCACATCTGCACTTTCACCTCGATATAAAACATCGATTCCATCACGGCGTTCAAATGCTGGGATATCAGGATTTACCACCCCTTTAGGAAAACGAATTAATGAAGGAGCATCTGAAATCTCAACTGCTTCGCGCAAAGTCTCTCTTACTCGTTCACCATCTCTAGGTGCTGCAACATGCAAAGTAGGAACAATTCCAGTTAATGCTAGATCCCACATGCCATTATGTGATGGGCCATCATCGCCAGTAACACCTGCGCGATCAAGCACAAAAGTAACTCCAGCTTTATGAAGGGCAACATCAAGAAGTAGTTGGTCAAAGGCTCTATTTAAAAATGTGGAATAAACAGCCAGTACTGGATGTAACCCAGCAAAAGCCATACCTGCTGCTGCAGTTGTCGCATGCTGTTCTGCGATTCCAACATCGAATGTTCTCTCTGGAAATGCTTTTTCAAACTTATCTAAACCAGTAGGACCCATCATCGCAGCGGTAATTGCTACAACATCATTTCTTTCAGCACCGATTTTTACAAGCTCATCAGAAAATACACTTGTCCAACTTTTCCCGGCCTTACTTAATGGTTGGCCAGTCTCGGCATCAACTACTCCGACTGCGTGGAATTTCTCTGCCTCATCATTAAGAGCTGGCGCATGCCCTCGACCTTTTTCAGTGATCACATGAACTAAAACTGGTTGGCCGAAATCTTTTGCAAGCTTTAAGGTTTTTTCCATGGCAGAAACATCATGACCATCTACCGGTCCAAGATACTTAAGTCCTAAATCTTCAAACATTCCTTGCGGAGCAACAATATCTTTAATTCCTTTTTTCATCCCATGCAGAGTTTCATAAATTGGATGGCCAACCACTGGAGTTCGCTCCAGTACTCCCTTGCCCCATTCTAAGAATTTCTCATACCCACTTGTAGCTCTAAGGGTTGAAAGGTATGTTGCTAAACCACCAATCGTTGGTGAGTAAGAACGCTCATTATCGTTAACAATGATTACTAATTTCTCATTTGTGCTGCTTGAAATATTGTTTAGTGCCTCCCAGCTCATACCCCCAGTAAGTGCGCCATCACCAACGACGCAAACAACACTGCGATCGGTTTGATCTGTTAATGCAAAACCTTTTGCAATTCCATCACTCCAAGATAAAGCCGTTGATGCATGAGAGTTCTCAACCACATCATGTTCGCTCTCACTTCGATTTGGATATCCGGCCAAGCCACCTCTTTGACGTAACTTATCGAAACCATTCATTCTTCCAGTTAACAGTTTATGAACATAAGATTGGTGGCCAGTATCAAAAACCATAACATCTTTTGGTGAATCAAAAACTCGATGAATTGCAATCGTTAGTTCAACAACACCTAGATTTGGACCTAAATGTCCGCCAGATTTAGAAACTTTTTCAATCAGAAATGCTCTTATTTCACTTGCTAACTGTTGAATTTGTTCAGGAGTCAGTGACTTCAGATCAGCCGGTGATTTAATCTGGTTCAGCATGGTTGTAGTTTAAAGGTTTGTGAAAGGGATAGCGATTTATTTGCTCAATAAAGAGCGTAATACGTACTGCATGATCCCGCCGTGACGATAGTAATCTGCCTCACCTGGGGTATCTATCCGCAATTTCGCCTTAAATTTCTTATTCCCGGCAGTGACCTCAACCTCTTTTGGAGTAACTCCATTGTTCAGTTGGTCAATACCAGCAATGGAAAATACTTCTGATCCATCTAATCCAAGTGATGCAGCAGTTTGACCGTCTAAAAATTGCAAAGGTAGTACACCCATTCCAATTAGATTTGATCTGTGAATTCTTTCAAAAG
>KB900558.1 GCA_000378905.1 actinobacterium SCGC AAA028-A23 | reverse complement strand
GATGCCAAAGAACGTAAATGGGTAGAGGAGATGGGTGGAATGAATCTCTACTTCATCAAAGGTAGCGGCAAAAATGCGAAAATCATTACGCCAAAATTAACCGGAACCTTGTTGCCAGGAATAACCAGAGATTCAATTCTTACCCTTGCCAATGATTTGGGTTATCAAACAGAAGAAGCAATGATCTCTATTGATGACTGGAAAAACGGGGTTGCATCAGGTGAAATTACTGAAATATTTGCCTGCGGTACAGCTGCTGTTATTTCAGCAATTGGGACTGCAAAAAGCATTCATGGAACATGGCAAACAGGTGATGGAAATCCAGGTGTTATTACAAATGAGATTAGAGCAGCACTACTTGCAATCCAGCATGGAAGCGCAGCTGATAAGCATGGCTGGAATAAGCGAGTAATTTGATGTCAAACAAAGATGCCTTTCACATTTATGACACCACACTTAGAGATGGTGCGCAGCAAGAGGGTTTAAATTTATCTGTCCACGATAAATTAACGATTGCTCGCCACCTTGATGATCTTGGTGTTGGTTTTATTGAGGGCGGTTGGCCGGGTGCGAATCCAAAAGACACTGAGTTTTTTAAACTAGCTCAAACAGAGTTAAAACTAAAAAATGCAACCTTTGTTGCCTTTGGTGCAACAAGACGTCCTGGAGTCAAAGCCGCTGATGATCAATTGCTTCGTGCGCTGCAAGATTCGAAAGCTCCTGCCGTAACGTTGGTTGCAAAAAGCCATGATAGGCATGTTGATTTAGCTCTTAAAACACACCTAGATGAAAACTTAGCAATGATTAGGGACTCAATTGAATTCTTAAAGGCTGGCGGACAGAGAGTTTTCCTAGATGCTGAGCATTTCTTTGACGGCTATCTTTCAAATAAAGCATATGCATTAGAGGTTGTAAGGGTTGCTGCAGAAGCAGGAGCTGATGTGGTTGCGCTTTGCGATACAAATGGTGGAATGTTGCCAGATGAACTTTCAAACATCGTTCATGAAGTTTTAACAGCATCATCTGCAAGGCTTGGAATTCATTGCCACAATGACACAGGATGCGCGGTTGCAAATTCATTAGCAGCCATTTCAGCAGGTGTCACTCATGTTCAAGGAACTTTAAATGGCTATGGTGAGAGAACTGGTAATGCTGATTTAGTAAATATCATTGCAAATCTTGAACTAAAGAAAGATAAGTTGGTACTTCCAACTGGCAAATTACAAGAAGCCTTCCGTATCTCTCATGCAGTTGCTGAGATTACAAATGTGGCACCGAGTGCTCGCCAACCTTACGTTGGCACATCTGCCTTTGCCCATAAAGCCGGTTTACATGCTTCGGCAATAAAGGTTGATCCAATGATGTATCAACATGAAACACCAGAGTCGGTTGGAAATGACATGCGAATGTTGGTTTCTGAGATGGCAGGACGAGCTTCAATTGAACTTAAATCGGTGGAGCTTGGAATTGATTTAGGCGGGGATAAAGATTTAATCGGTCGAGTTGTTGAAAAGGTTAAGGAATTAGAAGGAAAAGGATTTACCTTTGAAGCAGCAGATGCTTCATTTGAATTACTTTTGCGCACTGAAGTTTTGGGTAAGCGACCAAGCTTTTTTACAATCGAGGATTGGCAAACAACTGTGCACCAAGATGAGCTTGGCAAGGTAACTAGCAAAGCTACTGTGAAAATTAAGGCCAGGAATGAATCAATTACTGCAACAGGCAGTGGTAATGGTCCAGTTAATGCAATTGATAATGCCCTTCGTTCTGGACTTGAAAAGTTTTATCCTGAATTGTCTAAATTAGAGCTAACCGATTACAAAGTTCGTATTTTGGAGGGCAGGCTTGGTACTGGGGCGGTAACTCGAGTATTAGTTGAGACTAGTGATGGAAGTGGCGAGTGGAGCACAATTGGAGTGCATGAGAATGTGATCGCAGCCTCAGCCATGGCATTAGATGACGCAGTTACCTATGGCTTACTAAGGCAGGGGCGCAAACCCGAGTAATCTGCTATTCATGTCAGCAGCCTTAATTACACAGTACCAGGAGCATTTAGCCTTGGTTCGCAATTTATCTGACAATTCAATTAAAGGTTATGTAACAGATTTAGAATCTTTTCTTAAGCACATGGAAAAACTTGGAATTGTTGAGTTTAATCAACTTGAAATTGAGCACATACGTTCCTGGCTTGCAAACTTGCAAACCACAGGTGTTGCAAGAGCAACACTTACTCGCAGAATAGTTTCAATCCGGGCCTTCACAAATTGGGCTGCTGCAAATGGTTGGTTAAATTCAGATTTGGGAGCAAATCTTGCAATACCAAAACCTCATAAAACCTTGCCAGAAGTTCTAAATGTGGATGAAGCTGCAACTGTTTTAAAATCACTTGAGCTCAAGGCCATAGAAGAGCCAACGCCAATCAATCTACGAGATTTAGCTTTAGTAGAAGTTTTGTATGGAACGGGAATTCGAGTGTCAGAGTTGTGTGGATTAAATCTTGAAGATGTTGATCGCACCCGCAACACATTAAATGTCTATGGCAAAGGTGATAAGCAGCGCGTTGTCCCTATCGGAATTCCTGCTATGAAATCTATTGATAATTACATAAGTAATGCCCGATCTGAATTCATAAATGACAACTCTGCGCAAGCATTGTTTTTAGGATCACGAGGAAAAAGAATTGATCAGCGCACGGTGCGTGAAGTTGTGTATGAAGCTATGAAATCTGTTGGTGCGAAAATGGGTCCACATGGATTACGCCATAGCGCTGCTACCCATTTACTTGAAGGCGGTGCAGATCTTCGAACTGTTCAGGAAATACTTGGACATGCATCCCTTGCCACAACTCAGATTTACACCCATGTTTCACCTGAGCGTTTGCAATCAGCTTACAAACAAGCACACCCAAGGGCATAAGCAGTGAAGCTAGATCTGGAAACTGCGATCGGACAATTAGAGCAACAGATTAAATCAGACCGATTTGTAAGGGCAGTACTGTCAGGTCGACGTCGAAACATGCACACAGAGTTTGAGCGAATTGATATTAAGCCTGTCCAAATTAAGGAGGAGATCAAATGGCAGTTAATCTCCTCTGATGGCAAAAAAGATCTAACAAAAAATGTTTCACTAGATTTTGATTTCCATAATCTTTTTAAAAGCGGATACGCCAATCTACTTGTGGAGACTGAGAGTGAATCATTCCAGCTTCGAATTACTAAAAAAGATGAGGCACTACTTTCAGTTTCAAAGGTGAAATTAAACCGAGATTTAGCTCATGATCGACAAAAACAGAGAATGTTGGCTGAGAACAATCCGGTGTTTAAGGCGCTGGAGATGTCGGATATGTTGGGTCGAATTAAGCCCAGCAAGATGGACAAATACAAGCAAGTTGATGAATTTATAAGGCTAATGGATCAATCCATAAGCAGTGATTTAGCAACCCAAAAAGATATTTCCGTTGTTGATCTAGGCTGCGGCCATGCCTATTTAACATTTGCGGTAGCAGAGTTCCTGCAAAGCAAGTATCAAAAAGTTTCAGTACTTGGTGTAGATGAACGCATAGACTCCAAAGAGCACAATGAAAAAGTTGCTAGCAAGCTAGGGGTTTCAGCAAATTTTGTTGCTGCAAAGATTGCAGATTTATCATCCCATCCAGTCGACATCGCAATTGCTTTACATGCCTGCGATACAGCAACTGATGATGCAATCTACTGGGCGGTTAAGAATCAGGCCAAAGTGATCATGGTTGCACCTTGCTGTATGCATGAGATGCAAACACAAATTACTTCAGCACCTGAACCTTGGGGCTTGTTGACAAAATATGGTTTAGTTAAAGAGCGGTTAGTGGATCTTTTGACCGACTCACTAAGAGCGCAAATATTAAAGATTTTGGGTTACCGGGTAGATATTGTGGAGTTTATTGGTGGAGAACACACTGCACGCAATATTTTAATTAGAGCTGTCAAAGGTGAGACAACTGCAACTCAGCTTGATATTGATCGATACCAAGAGTTTCTAACGCAGTGGGGGATTAAACCTTATCTTTCAAAATTATTAGAAAAGCAGTTAGAAGCCGCGACGAGGGGCGATATCAAGTAAGGGTTTGCAGTAACTGCTCTGGCTAATCTCGCAGTTAATTTCTTTAACATCACCAATTGGGATACCAATCATTACCCCCACCGCTAAGGTGGTGATTAAAATCGTTGCTTTCACAGCCAAATCTTGGGGTATGGCCAATATTTTCCGCATGGTTTTGGCACTAGGTGTGGATTTAGCTGGGTAAAAGCTCAGGTAGGATTTGCCTCAGCACGGAATGAAAATTTCTGTGACTTCACGCATCTTAAAGTGATTAATTAGTTACTAATTAAAAACTTATGGACCTGTTCGGTGTAGTTAGAAATAACTACTCGGTTCAAGATGCTAGGGATTTAGCAAATTGCTAAATCACAAACCGAGTGCTCTTTTATTACCTCAGGTAAAAAAGAGTGAAAAAGGAGTGTGCCGTCATGGCAGTTGTAACAATGCGAGAACTTCTCGACAGTGGTGTGCATTTTGGTCACCAAACTCGTCGATGGAATCCAAAGATGAAGCGCTATATCTTCACTGAGCGCAATGGCATCTACATTATCGATATCCAACAATCACTGGCCCTAATTGATGCAGCTTATGAGTTCATCAAAGATGCAGTTGCAAAGGGTGGCCATGTTCTATTTGTTGGAACAAAGAAACAAGCGCATGAACCAATCAAGCAGCAATCTGCCAGAGTTGGTATGC
>KB900557.1 GCA_000378905.1 actinobacterium SCGC AAA028-A23 | reverse complement strand
GGTGGCAGAGGCAGAAGGCGAAATGGCAAAGATGTTGCCGACAATGATGAATCAGATGCAACAGAGGAATCTACTGATTCAACAGATTTAGATGGAGCAACTCATAAGCGCCGTCGACGTCGACGAGCACGCGGTGAAGGTGTAACACCTGGTGAAACTATTGAAGAAGATGGTGTTCTAACAGTTGTAAAGGTTCGCCCAGTTCGGGTACGTGAACCAAGAAATGAAAACAAAACCTTTAATCGCAGAGATCGAAATAAATTTGATCGACCTGATCGCAGAGAACGACGAGATTTCACACGCAAGCGCGGAACTGTCATCACTGAATCTGAGTTCTTAGCAAGGCGCGAGGCTGTTGAGCGCACCATGTTGGTAAGACAGATCGCAGATCGCACTCAGATTGCAATTATCGAAGATGATGTAATGGTTGAGCATTATGTAAATAGAAATAGCAATATTTCCTATGTAGGTAACGTTTATCTTGGCAAAGTACAAAACGTTCTGCCTTCTATGGAGGCTGCCTTCGTTGACATCGGTAAGGGTAGAAATGCTGTGCTTTATGCAGGCGAAGTTAACTGGGATGCACATGGATTGTCAGACACAGCTCCAAGAAAAATTGAACAGGTGCTAAAGAGTGGTCAATCGGTATTAGTTCAAGTAACTAAGGATCCAATTGGTCAAAAGGGTGCCAGATTAACAAGTCAGATTTCTCTTCCTGGTCGCTACCTTGTTTATGTTCCTGGTGGTGGAATGAGTGGTATTTCAAGAAGATTGCCAGATAACGAACGTAATCGTTTGAAATCAATCTTGAAGAATTTAATTCCAGATCAAGCTGGTGTGATTATTCGAACTGCTGCCGAAGGTGCACCAGAGGCTGAGTTAGAAAGAGATGTAACACGGCTTAAGGCGCAATGGGATGATATTGAAAAGAAAGCGCATGACAACCTCTGTTACAACTTTGGATCGAGATTGGGGTTATGGTGCCCAAGTTTGGCACCCATACCCAAATACCAGTTTGGCCTTGGGATTACATGGACAATTTATTTTTATTAATCCTGCAACGAGAACTGTGATTGTTAAACTCAGTGATAATCCAACTGATTCAGATCATGAAGCCGATACCGCAAAGGCGCTTTTAGAAATATCTAACCTTAAAAATTAGTTAGGTAGAAAATAAGTACCGACCTGTTTTTCAGCTAAAGCATCAGGCAGGTCAGATAATTTAGTTAATAGCATTCCAATTCCAGCACTTGTCACTAATTTTGCCGCTTCAACCTTTGTAACCATACCTCCACTACCAACACCAGACTTTCCTGCACCGCCAAATGTTGAACTATCTAAGCTAGAGATATCTGCAACCTCATTTATTTGCTTAGCCCCGGCAAGTGATGGATCTGAATCATATAGACCATCTATATCAGTAATTAGGACCAGTAAATCTGCTGAGATCAGTGTTGTGACTCGAGCTGCAATTCCATCATTGTCACCAAACTTAATCTCCTCTGTACCAACTGTGTCATTTTCATTAATGATTGGCACAACATCTAAGCCCAATAAAGTTGTGATGACCGCTTTGATGTTCTCAAAGTGAGACGGTCTGTTTATGTCATCGATTGTAATTAGAATTTGAGAAGTTGTTATCTTGAATCGATTAAAAGATTCAGTGTATTTAGCCATCAGCAAACCTTGTCCAACCGATGCGGCTGCTTGTTGCTTTGATAAATCAGATGGCCTAGAGGTTAAACCAAGTGGTGATAGACCTGCAGCAATCGCACCTGACGAAACAATTATTACTTGCTTGCCTTGAGATTTTAACTTTGCCACCATATCGACCAACTGGTCAATCGCAGCTGGATCAATGTTTGCACCTGCACTACCGGTAAGCGTTGATGACCCAACCTTTATAACAATTGTTTTGCAGTTGCTTAAGTTAACGGACATCTTCATCCACCCGAGGGGTTCTTGGATTAGCTACGTTGTACTCCCATTGCATTTCAATTTCATCTTCACTTAATTGATCAATGTCATCTTCAAGCAAATCCATTCGCCAAGGTGTTGAAAGACGAAGGTCCTCTCCTCTTGGACCACCAGCTAGTAATTCAGCACCAGCTTCAATACTTGGTTCCCAATCAAAAATTACCGCTTCATCTCCTAGGCCAATGCGCACCTCATCGCCAGATTTCGCACCCTTTTTAAACAACTCTTTTTCAATTCCATATGAAGCAAGTCGGTCAGCTAAGTAACCTATCGCTTCAGCATTTGCAAAATCAGTCTGCTTAACCCATCTTTCAGGTTTATCGCCAACGATATTAAATGTGCCATCTGCATTTGCAATTACTTCAAATCCAGCATCATCAACTGCGATTGGTCGAAGAACTATGCGAGCAACTTGATCCTCTTTTTGAGCCAAGCGAACCTTTTGAATGATTTGCGCCATTGCATAAATAAGTTCTTGCATTCCTTCGCGAGAGGCTGCTGAAACTTGGAATACCGGAAAGCCGCGCTCCTCTAAAGTTTTTTGAACCATATCTGCCATGGATTTTCCGTCAGGTAGATCGATTTTGTTTAGCGCAATAATTCTTGGTCGATCAGCAAGGCCACCATACTCTTTTAACTCTTCTTCAATCACATCAAAATCTTTAATTGGATCACGGTCGGTTTCAAGAGTTGCGCAATCCAAAACATGTACTAGTGCAGCACACCGCTCCACATGTCTTAAGAACTCATGTCCTAAACCTTTACCTTGACTTGCACCTGGAATAAGACCAGGTACATCTGCTGCTGTAAATCTAGTTTCACCTGCCTGCACCACACCTAAATTTGGAACCAAGGTAGTGAATGGATAATCAGCAATCTTTGGACGGGCCGCTGACATTGCTGCAATTAATGAAGATTTACCAGCACTTGGATAACCAACTAAACCAATATCAGCAACGCTCTTTAACTCTAAAAATAATGTCCGACTCTCCCCTGGTTCACCAAGGAGTGCAAAACCTGGTGCACGTCGTTTTGAGTTTGCAAGCCCGGCGTTTCCTAATCCACCTTTTCCACCTTGCGCTGCCATAAATCTGGTGCCGAATCCAACAAGATCTGCGATGGTATTTCCGCTTACATCTTTAACAACAGTTCCGTTAGGAACAGACAAAATTAAATCTTTTCCTTCTGCTCCATTGCAAAAATCTCCAGCACCTTTTTTGCCATCAGTTGATTTGCGGTGTGGTGAGTGGTGAAAATCCAGCAAAGTCGTTACATCAGCATCAACAACTAAAACAATGTCTCCACCGCGACCACCGTTACCACCATCTGGCCCACCAAGTGGTTTGAATTTCTCACGATGAACAGAGACGCAACCATCGCCACCTTTTCCGGCATCGGCATGCAAGGTAACTCGATCAACAAAGGTTGTCATCAGAGCTCCTTTCACATACCTTATGAATCAAATAAAAATGGGCCCGCAGTTAGCGGACCCATAAATTTATATCCGCTGAAATTAAGAAACCGGAACGATATTTACTACGCGACGACCACGAGCACGACCGAACTCAACTGATCCACCCTCAAGGGCGAATAGTGTGTCATCTTTTCCAATTCCGACATTTTTTCCTGGATGGAAATAGGTTCCGCGTTGGCGTACCAAGATCTCTCCACCTTTAACTACCTGGCCAGCAAATCTTTTAATGCCAAGGTATTGAGGATTTGAGTCGCGACCATTACGTGTGGAGGAGACACCCTTTTTACTTGCCATCTTCTTTCACCTGCCTTAAGTAGTAGTTACTTGTTAATTCCAGTTATTTTTACGCGAGTTAACTTTGAACGGTATCCCTGACGACGACGGTATCCAGTTTTGCTCTTGTAGCGAAGGATCGCAATCTTTGGACCTTTTTGTTCAGCTAGAACTTCACCAGTAACTTTTACAGAGGCAAGAGCTTTTGGATCAGCCATTACATCTGCACCGTCAACTAGTAGTACTGCTGGAAAAGTTACAGAAGATCCCACGGCAGCATCAATGCGATCAACAACAAGTGTTTCACCAACTGAAACTTTTTCCTGTCGTCCGCCTGCTTTAACAATCGCGTACACCGGGTGCTCCTTCTAGTTATTAACCTAGATTGATTTAAACCAATCTGGCTAGGTGGATAAGGGTAGAGATTGTTCTACTCCTGGTCAAATGCGCTCAAATTAGTTGGTTGAAATTACCCCAGTGCTGACTGCTCGGCGTCCTTTACGGCGCCCAGCTGGTGCGGCGGCTGGCGGCTCCACTACTTCTTCAGTTTCATTTGAATTATTCATTGGTTCATTATCATCGTGATCAGAGATTGAGTTTTTATCCTCATCCTCTAAATCTTCATCAAGATTTGCTTTGCTGGTTTTTGAAAATCTCTGCTCCATATCTTTTTCAAGTGCAACCTTTTTAACTGGTTCACTATGAATATGAATACCTCGACCACCGCAACTTTCACAAGTAGTTGAGAATGCTTCAATCAAACCTTGACCAACTCGTTTTCTAGTCATTTGGACTAAGCCAAGAGAGGTAACTTCAGCAACTTGATGCTTAGTACGATCTCGGCCCAAACATTCAACTAATCTTCTAAGAACCAACTCGCGGTTAGATTCAAGAGTCATATCAATAAAGTCGATAACAATGATTCCACCCATATCGCGAAGACGTAATTGTCTTGCAATCTCTTCAGCGGCCTCAAGGTTGTTCTTAGTTACAGTCTCTTCAAGGTTTCCACCCTTACCGATGAATTTACCGGTGTTAACATCAATTACGATCATCGCTTCAGTGCGATCAATTACAAGTGATCCACCAGATGGCAGGTAAACCTTTCGATCAAAGGCTTTTGCTAATTGTTCCTCAACTCGGTTTTCAGCAAATAAATCCTTAGGAGAAACCCACTTTTCAATTTTGCTTGCTAACTCAGGAGCGATATGTCCGATGTAATTTTGAATATCATCCCAAGCTTGATCTCCTTGAACCAACATCTTATTGAAATCCTCATTAAAGATATCTCGAATTACGCGAACAGTTAGATCTGGCTCTCCGTAAAGTAATGATGGTGCAGAGGTGCTTGAGTCACTTGCTTTCTTTTCAATATCATCCCATTGCGCCTTAAGCCGTGTTACATCTCTTTCTAACTCAGCCTCTGGTGCACCTTCGGCAGCAGTTCGAATAA
>KB900556.1:2953-5516 GCA_000378905.1 actinobacterium SCGC AAA028-A23 | reverse complement strand
TTCTTGATACTAACTGCGATCCAGATGAGGTTGATTTCAAGATTCCAGGAAACGATGACGCAATTCGTTCAATTGGTCTGTTAACTCGAGTTATGACAGATGCAATTGTTGCTGGATTACAAATTAGATCAGCAAATGCAGCAAAGGTTGCCGATAAGGCAGCTGCTGAAGCGGCCTCTGCGGCAGAAAAAACTGCAGAACAACCACTTGCTGATTGGGAGAAGGATTTAATTAAAGCTCCTACTGAAACTGCAGGTGCTTAATTGGCTTATACAGCAGAAGATGTTAAGAAGTTAAGAGAGCAAACAGCGGCTGGAATGCTTGATTGCAAGAAAGCATTAGATGAAGCAGATGGCGATTACCAAAAAGCTGTTGAAATAATTCGTGTTAAGGGCCAAAAAGGTGTCACTAAACGCGAAGGAAGAGCAACCTCTAATGGTCTAGTTACTGCAAAAGCTGAGAGTGATTTTGGCGTAATGCTTGAGCTAAATTGTGAAACAGATTTCGTGGCAAAGGGTGATAAGTTTCAAGCACTTGCCGATGAATTGTTAAATCACTTAGCCTCATCAAAAATTCCAGAGCTAGATAAGTTCCTAGCCTCAAAACTTGCTACCGGTAAAACTGTGCAAGAGGTTGTCGATGAAGGAAATGCAATGTTGGGTGAGAAGATTGAGATTAAGAGAATCTCAGTTTTAACTGGTTCTCCAGTTTCACTATACCTACACAAAACATCTCCTGATCTTCCACCACAGGTTGGCGTTTTAGTTCAGCTAAAGAGCGCAGCGGAAGCGGTTGGTAAAGATATTGCCCAACACATCGCAGCATTTGCTCCGCAATTTGTTAGCCGTGAGCAAGTTCCTGCTGATGAAATTGCAAAAGAGCGACGTCTTGCCGAAGAGGCAGCTCGAGCTGAAGGCAAGCCTGAAGGCTCAATTGCAAAGATTGTTGAAGGTCGAGTAACTGGGTTTGTGAAAGAGGTTTCCCTTCTTGAGCAGGCTTTTGCTAAAGATGCAAAGAAAACTGTTCAACAGATTCTGGATGAGGCTAAGACAGCCGTGTCTGCTTTCAATAGATTCCGCGTAGGTCAGTAAACTACCGATACAAATTAATTAAAGGAGCGCTCATGCCACGTAAGGGATATAAACGGGTGCTCCTTAAATTATCTGGTGAAGTTTTTGGCGGAGAAAAAGGCATCGGTGTTGATCCTGATGTTGTTCATGATGTGGCAAGCCAAATCGCCGAAGTAGTACGAGGCGGAACTGAAATCGCAGTTGTTGTTGGTGGCGGAAATTATTTTAGAGGTGCAGAGCTTCAGCAACGTGGAATGGACCGGGCTAGAGCAGATTACATGGGCATGCTTGGTACGGTAATGAATTGTTTGGCACTTCAAGATTTTCTAGAAAAAGAAGGTATCGAAACTAGAGTTCAAACAGCAATCACAATGGGACAAGTTGCTGAGCCATATGTACCGCGCAGAGCGATAAGACATTTAGAAAAAGGCAGAGTTGTAATATTTGGAGCAGGTGCAGGAATGCCATTTTTTACAACCGATACCGTTGCAGCCCAACGCGCACTTGAAATTGGTGTACAGGCGCTTCTACTTGCAAAGAGTGGTGTTGATGGTGTTTACAGCGCAGATCCTCGTAATGATAAGAATGCAACTAAATATGAATCAGTTTCTTATGATGAGGTTTTAAGTAAATCCCTAGCTGTGGCGGATGCAGCCGCATTTGCTCTATGTCGTGAGAATAAACTGCCAATTGTGATCTTTGATCTAAAGAATAAGGGCAATATTAAGCGGGCAGTATCTGGTGAAAGTATCGGAACCCTAGTTTCTTAAGCCTAATTACTTAACTGCTTTAGATTGCTAGTAGAGTTAGATTAATTAAAGGAGTGGAAAATGTCAGATTTAAATGCCTCATTAGCTGAGTGCAATACCAAGATGAACAAAGCCATTGATGTTGCCAAAGAGGATTTTGCGACGATTAGAACTGGCAGAGCTCACCCAGCGATGTTTGCAAAATTAATGGTTGATTACTATGGAACTGGCACACCACTTTCTCAACTTGCAACTGTGCAGGTACCAGAGGCCAGACTTGCTTTGATTACGCCATATGACAAAGGCGCCATGGCTGCAATTGAAAAATCAATTAGAGATTCTGATCTTGGTGTAAACCCAGGTTCTGATGGCACGGTTATTAGAGTTAATTTCCCGCAACTCACAGAAGAGCGTCGCAAAGAGTTTATTAAGGTTGCCAAAGGCAAAGCTGAAGACTCAAAGGTTTCAATTCGCGCAATTAGAAGAGCTGCAAAAGAGGCGATGGAAAAGTTAGAAAAAGATGGAAAAGTTGGCAAGGATGATTTAGCCAGAGCAGAAAAAGAGCTTGAGAAAGTAACTGGAGAGCACACTGCCAAGATTGATGAGTTGTTAAAGCATAAAGAAGCTGAGTTACTAGAGGTTTAATGATGGCTGACCTGCACGCGATTAATGATGCGATAAACAAACGGGCAGGTCGCAAGTTAATTCCATCTATTTTGGTATCACTGTTTTTATTGGGGTTAA
>KB900556.1:0-2176 GCA_000378905.1 actinobacterium SCGC AAA028-A23 | reverse complement strand
GGCTGACCTGCACGCGATTAATGATGCGATAAACAAACGGGCAGGTCGCAAGTTAATTCCATCTATTTTGGTATCACTGTTTTTATTGGGGTTAATTTTTGGTTCACTGAAAGCTGCCCCAGTTTTATTCTTTGGCTTAATCTGGGTTGTAATAATGATTGGGATTAAAGAGATTACTGGCGCATATCGTAAAGGTGGGATTGAACTTCCAGATTATGTCTTGATGATTGCTGCATCAGTTCTTTTGGTTGCAACCTGGAATGGAAATACTGAAGGGCTAGCAGTCTCTGCAGGTCTTACTATTCCAATTCTGATGTTTACTCTGCTGATAATTTCGCAAAAAGATTTCATTAAACGATCAACCTCTGCAGTATTTATCACTTTTTATTTGGCAGTACTTGGTGGATTTATTCTGCTACTGGCAAATCATCCAGATGGTGATGCTCGAATATTTGCATTGGTGGCATTGATTGCTTGTAATGATACCTTCGCGTATATTGCCGGCGTCTTGATTGGTAAACATAAATTGGCTCCAAGTATTAGTCCAAAGAAAAGTTGGGAAGGGTTAATTGGCGGTGCTATTGCAGCGGTAATTGGCGGAGCATTTATATTCAACTCACTTTTTGAAACTGTTTGGTATATGGGTGCAGCAATTGGTTTAATGACGGTAGTAACTGCAACATGTGGTGATTTGATTGAGTCTGCGATCAAGCGAGACTTAGCAATTAAAGACATGTCTAATTTACTGCCAGGACATGGCGGAATTATGGATCGATTAGATTCAGCTCTTTTCACGGCCCCTGCAGCTTGGTTTGCCATAGAGCTTATTAATCGGTATTTATAAATGGCCGACTTAGTTTTTGAAGCACCTGCGGTAAAGAAGAAAACACCCCTTCACCTAGCTGATTTAACTAGAGATGAGCGAAAAGCGCGGGCGGAGGAGTTGGGATTACCTGCTTTTCGGGCAAACCAATTAGCAGTTCATTTCTTTACTCACCACAATGATGATGTTGAAAGCTTTACTGATATTCCAAAAGAGTTAAGAGGAAAGCTAGGTGAGGCATTTCTACCTAAGTTATTAACCTTGGTTCGCTCAGTTACCTGCGATGGTGGAAAAACTCGAAAAGATCTTTGGCGTTTGCATGATGGAGTATTAGTTGAATCTGTTTTAATGCGTTATACCGACCGCACAACAGTTTGTATTTCATCCCAAGCAGGGTGCGGAATGCAATGTCCTTTTTGCGCAACAGGACAGGCAGGATTAACTAGAAATTTAACTGCTGCCGAAATTACTGCTCAGGTTGTTATGGCAGCAAGAGTCTGTGATTTAGGGGAGATGCCAGGGGGTGCAACTCGATTATCAAATGTTGTATTTATGGGCATGGGCGAACCGATGGCAAATTACAAAGCAGTTATGCAGAGCATTAGAAATATTACAAATCCTCAGCCAGATGGCTTGGGAATTGGTGCCAGATCAGTAACACTTTCAACGGTTGGGTTAGTCAGTGGAATTGAAAAATTAATTGATGAAGATATTCCAGTCACACTAGCAATTTCACTACACACTCCAGATGATGAGTTACGGGACACCTTGGTTCCAATTAACTCAAGATGGAAAGTTAAAGAGGTATTACAAGCAGCTGATAAGTATGAGGCAAAAACTGGGCGCAGGTACTCAATTGAGTATGCATTGATTAGAGATATTAATGATCAACTATGGCGGGCCGACCTACTTGGAAGATTGCTGAGAAATAAAAATGCTCATGTTAATTTGATTCCATTAAATCCAACGCCAGGTTCCAAGTGGACTGCATCTAGGCCCGAGGATGAGCGAGCCTTCGTTGAAACCTTAGAAGGATATGGGGTGCCAGTAACTGTCAGAGATACCAGAGGAAGAGAGATTGATGGCGCCTGCGGGCAATTAGCGGCAGCTGAGAGTACGAAATAGTTTCATTAGTATTGATTCAACCCTGACTGGTAACTAGACTTCGGATTAAATTGGTCGAACTAGTTTAATCAAGGAGTGATAGTGAAAACCCTGCAAAACTTTGTCAACGGTAAGAAAGTAAGTGCGACCTCAGAGAAGGTCCAAGATTTAATCAATCCAGCAACTGGTGAAGTTTTTGCAAAAGCCCCAGTCTCAAATGCTGCTGATGTTGACAAGGCAATGAAAGCT
>KB900555.1 GCA_000378905.1 actinobacterium SCGC AAA028-A23 | reverse complement strand
CTTCAGTAAATAAAAAGTGGTGAACAGTTTTATGAATTCTTTTTCCGCTAGCCATAAACCAAAAATCAATCACACCAAGAGATCTTGTAATCTCACTCTTAATGCCAGTTTCTTCAGCAACCTCACGGATGGCAGCCTCCTCTGGTGATTCACCCTCTTCAATATGACCTTTTGGTAGTGACCAAAGCAATCTTTCATGGGATGCATCTTTAGGATCTAATCTGCCAATTAATAAACCTTTGGTGCCGGTTTTATCAACGACTAAACCTCCAGCACTTACCTCATCAATTCGTTTTGCATATTTAACCCGTGGGTTATTTTTTCCACCCTGATTACCCTTATTGTTTTTGCGGTTTGGTGAATTATGTTTTTTAGCGGGCTTACCAGAACTACTATTTTGCGCACCCTTACGAGTACTGCCTAAATCCTGATTGCCACCCGCATTATCTGCTGGGGTCATATCGTAAGGATACTGCCTCAAACTGCTAATGACTCGGGTATTGCCCGCTCGGCTCCAAGCCTTCCTGCTCTAACCTAGTACCACCGTGAAAACACCAATCGATGCAGCCGCCCAACTTGCGATAACCACTCTCACTTCTCGAGCACCTGAGGCAACAGAGTTAGCATCATTATTTAAATCTGCTGGATATAAATTAGCTTTAGTTGGCGGACCAGTTCGCGATGCAATTTTAGGCAGACTTGGAAATGATTTAGATTTCACAACCGATGCTCATCCAAAAGATTGTGAAAAAATATTAAATAAATGGGCTGATTCTGTTTGGGATATTGGAGCAGCATTTGGAACTGTGGCAGGAAAAAAAGGTGAGATCACAGTTGAGGTTACAACTTATCGAAGTGAAAGTTATGACAGCTCCTCTCGTAAACCAAATGTTGAGTTTGGTAAAACTATTGAAGGTGATTTAGCAAGAAGAGATTTCACAATCAATGCAATGGCACTTGAGCTAACCACCCCTGAGCCAACCTTTATCGATCTATTCAATGGTGTTGCAGATTTGCAAAATAAATTAATTAAAACACCAGGAAAGGCTGAAGAATCCTTTAGCGATGATCCACTGCGAATGATGCGGGCGGCAAGATTTATGAGCCAGCTTAATTTTGAAATTGATCCATCTGTTTTGGTGGCAATTAAAAGCATGGCAACGAGGCTTGAGATAATTTCATTTGAGCGAATCCGCGATGAGTTCATTAAGATTTTAATGAGCCCATCACCAAGAATTGGCATAACTGTATTAGTTGAAACTGGTTTAGCTGATTACTTCCTGCCTGAGGTGCCAAAGTTAAAACTTGAAATTGATGAACATCATCACCACAAAGATGTTTATGAGCACTCACTAACGGTTTTAGAGCAAGCAATTGGCTTAGAAAGCCGATTGGACGGACCAAATTTAACCTTGCGCCTTGCCGCATTACTTCATGACATTGGCAAGCCAAAAACAAAGCAATTAATTGCAGGCGGTGGAGTTTCATTTCATCACCACGAGG
Organism: actinobacterium SCGC AAA028-A23; assembly: GCA_000378905.1. Lineage (GTDB taxonomy): Bacteria > Actinomycetota > Actinomycetes > Nanopelagicales > Nanopelagicaceae > Nanopelagicus. The sequence goes on along the minus strand of KB900555.1, from coordinate 5,342 downwards.
TTGTTGGAGCCAGAATGTGTAAAGAGCGAATGAAGAAACTTCGTTTTGATAACCACATGATTGAAGATGTTTCTCAATTAGTTTTCCTTCACCTGCGCTTTCATGGATATGGCTCTGGTGAATGGACTGATTCTGCTGTTAGAAGATATGTAAGAGATGCTGGTCCATTACTTACCCACCTTCATTTACTTACCAGGGCTGATTGCACTACCCGAAATAAAAAGAAGGCGGAGTCTTTAGCTAAAACTTATGATCAACTTGAAGAGCGGATTGCATTGCTTATGGAGCAAGAGGAGTTAGACAAAATCCGGCCAGATTTATCAGGGGAAGAGATTATGCAAATTCTTAGTATCAAGCCTTCACCAACTGTTGGAAAAGCATATGACTTCTTACTTGAGTTGAGATTAGAAAAAGGACCAATTGGCAAAGAGGCTGCCACAGAAGAGTTACTTACTTGGTGGAAGGGGCAAAATTAGTTTTGCGCATTAAAAATAATGCAGCAAATAAATAAAAGGCAGCGATCGTGATTGGCAATACTGCAGTCACACCATTATCAGGTAATAGAAGAGCCGCTCCTACCGCACCAATTACGATTCCAGCATTGACTGCCACATCATAAAAGGCAAAAACTCGGCCACGAAACTCATCATTAATTTTTGATTGAACCAGGGCATCATTTGTAACCTTAATTCCCTGTCCGCACAACCCAACTAAAAATGCGCTACCAATCATGGTAATTTCATTAACATTTAAAGCGTAAATTAATAAGGGCGGAATACACAAAAACATTAGAAGTCGCATCCATCGGTGGCGACCAAATTTAATTACACCGTATGGTGAAATTATTGCACCCAGTCCAATTCCAATACCAGCAATAGCAAGTGCCATTCCAAATCCAGCAAGACCTGCATCTGGATCTGCCGGATCATTAAATGCATTTCTTTCTAACAATAAAGCCATTAAGGTCAATGCAGTTATGCCACCTCTTTGAATTCCAACTGCAAAAATTCCAACTAAGGCATCAAAATGAGCTCTTAAAATCTTTAAGCCTTCTAATACATCTTTATAGCCACGGGCATGATCTAATGTTTCATTCTCACTTGGCCCGATCTCGTATTTATTTAATCGATATGTTGCAAGTCCTGCGGTAAAAAAGCCAGCAGATGCAACCAAGATAACTACAGCATCTGCAAAATCTGCATTTGAAGATTGGCTAAGTAGATTTTTAATTGCAATCCCAATGCCACCACCAATTACTACCCAAATTGTTCCACCAGTTACCGCTAATGCATTTGCAGCAATTAACTCCTCTTTCTTTACCAGCAAAGGTAATCCAGCTGAAAGTCCAGATAAAATTAATCGGTTAACGCCAAATGCGAACAAAACAAATAATGTAAGAATTAATCCAGTTGAGCTGTTGTTAATTAACCAGGCAATTATCAATAAGTTAGCAGCCCTTAGATAATTACAATTTCTAATTATTCGCTGGCGGGAGAAACGATCTAAGAATGTGCCGACATAGGGACCAATTAATGAGTAGGGCAGCAGAACTACTGCAAATGCCAGTGCGGCAGAAACTGCATTAGGCGCACGTTCAGGTGAGAACAGGACAAAGCTTGCTAGTGCTGATTGGAATAATCCATCAGTTAACTGCCCGCTCCAGCGGACAGTAAGTATCCGATTTAATCTAGAGCCTTTGCCAACCGGCCAAATCCCCATAAGGGTAAGCGTAGTAATTAATTTAGGATTAACCTTGGATCTTATGTTAGCCACGATGCGATCTTCGATCGACTACTCACTTAGTAAGCGGCGCACCCTTATTGCACTCTTTCAAGGAGCTGCAAGTGCAATGGATGCTTGCGATGCTGATCCGTACCTAAGAAGAGCTGCTAAATATCATGGCGAGTTAACAAATCGGCCATGTCCAATTTGTAAGAAGTTAAAGATTGTTGAACTTAGATACGCCTTTGGTGATCAACTCGGCCAATACTCAGGTCGAATTAAGAATCAAAAAGAGTTGGTTGAGATGCAAAGTGAGTATGGCGAATTTCGCGTCTATGTTGTCGAGATCTGCACAGATTGCCACTGGAACCACCTAGTGGAATCCTTTTTATTAGGGGATGGCAAATATCGCAAACCACCACGGAAGGTGCGCACCTTATTAGATGAGGATTAACAGGTAATCTTGCCGCATGAGTAATTTGGTTGGAAAACTCCCCCGGCTAGCTTTTCTGGCTACTGGCTTTACTTTTGTTGTTGGAGTTTTTCTCTTTGGCTTTGCCTATTTCACAGTATCAATTCCAGATCCAAATGCATATGTAAATAGCCAAGCAACCATTATTCAATATGCAGATGGTTCAGAGATTGGCCGAATTGGTTCTGAAAATAGAACAGTGGTAACACTTGCTGAAATTCCAATCCATGTTCGAAATGCAGTGATGGCAGCAGAGGATCGAAACTTTTATTCAAACCGCGCCTTTAGTCCAATTGGATTAGCAGCAGCAGTCTGGGACAACATCACCTCACTTGGAAAAGGCCGAGGCGGATCAACGATCACTCAACAATATGCCAAGACTGCATTTTTAACTCCGGAGCGGTCAATTCAACGAAAAGTAAAAGAGTTAGTAATTGCTATAAAGCTTGAAAATCAATTTACCAAGGATGAGATTTTAGAAAACTACTTAAACACTATTTACTTTGGCCGAGGTTCATATGGTGTGCAGACCGCCTCCCAAGTTTACTTTGGCACCACTGTTGATAAGTTAACTGTTGCCCAAGCAGCGGTTTTGGCAAGTATTTTAAGAAGCCCAGGTTTATATGATCCTGGATTTAAAAAAGAGAATTTACCCCGGCTTGAAAGCAGATTTGCATATGTCATTGATGGTTTAGTTGATGAGGGTTGGCTAACTAAAGAAAAAGCTGACAAAATAAAATTGCCAGTAATTAGCCCAAGAGTTTCCTCCGGAGCACTTGCAGGTCCTAAAGGTTATGTGATCTCTTGGGTTGAGCGAGAGTTAAATCAACTTGGCTTTACCGATGAACAATTAATGATCGGTGGCTATATTATTAAAACCACCCTAGTTAAAACTGCCCAAGAGGCCGCCGTTGCTGCAGTGAATAAAGAGGCGCCAACTAAAGCACCAGAGAATTTACATATTGGATTAGTGGCAATTAAGCCTGGCACCGGTGAGATTCTTGCTATGTATGGCGGGCAGGATTATTTAAAGTATCAATTTAATGCGGCCACCCAAGGAATTACCTCAGGTGGTTCATCATTTAAAGCATTCACCTTAGTTGCAGCATTAGAGGAGGGAATTCCGCTTTCATCTGTTTGGAATGGTGATTCACCAAAGGTTTACGATGATGGAATCGGCCGGGCGTATCAAGTTAATAATTATGGCGGTGAGAGCTGGGGAAATATGTCCTTGCTAACTGCAACTGAGAAATCAACCAACACTATTTATGTGCCACTTGGAATGAAAGCTGGAGTTGAAAAAGTTGTAGATGTTGCACGCCGGGCAGGCATTCCAGATTCAGTTGAGATGGTTGCCTCCCCATCAGTTTCTCTTGGCGCTGCCAGCCCACATGTAATTGATTTAGCAAATGCTTATGCCACCTTTGCCGCCCAAGGTGTTTATGCAAAACCATTTATTATCAATGAGGTGCAAGGGCCAAATAAAGGAATTTTGTATCAAGGAAGAATTCAGGCTCAAGAAGTATTTAGACAAGATGTAATGGCTGATTTAACCTATGCATTAAGTAAGGTAACAAGCTCTGGAACCGCAGCTGTTGTTGGATCAAGAGTTGCACGCCCTACAGCTGGAAAAACTGGAACCTCAAATGACAATGCATCTGCTTGGTTTAATGGTTACACCCCAGAGGTTGCCGCATCCGTTGCTTTTTACCGTGATGATGCCACGCAATCATTAAATGGAATTGGTGGATTGACCTCAGTAACTGGTGGATCCTTCCCAGCAAGAATTTGGGCTGAGTTTGTTAAAGGATACTTAAAAAATGCACCAGTACAGGAATTTCCAGCCCCTGCATTTATTGGTGGAACTGAGCCAATCAACTATATAAATGCAGTTCCTGAGATGGATCCAGCATTAATTCCACCTTCTCCAACACCATCGCCTAAGAAAAAGAAATAAAGCTTGCTTACCAAAACGGTAAGTAAATCCTTTGCCGGGATAGTTTTAATCTGCGCCCTGTTATCCCTATTTAAATTTAACCATTGCCGAGTAAATGATTGGCAATCACCTGATAATTATGTTCACGCTTGTTATACCGATATTCCAGCACTTTTTTCAGAGCGTGGTTTAGATACCAATTCCTTTGCATACCTGTCGCCTACAAACTCAATTGAGTATCCACCAGTAATTGGGCTTGGCAATTGGTTGATTTCATTTATTACTCCAGCTGAAAATGCCCATCGCTTCTTTTTTGATATTAATGCACTCCTGATAATTATCTTTTTCTTTTTAAGTGCAGTAATTGTCAGCAGAATAAAACCTGAGTATCAATATCTCTTCCCAGCAGCACCTGCAGTTATTGCATCATTATTTATAAATTGGGATATGTGGGCGGTTATTTCCACACTCCTTGCAATCTATTATTTTGATAAAAATAAATATGAAATGAGTGCAATATGGCTTGGAGTTTCAATTGCAACTAAATTCTTCCCATCAGTTTTACTGCTTCCAATTGCAGTTATTTTCTACCGCAAGAGGCAGATAAAAACTGCAATGCAATATTTATTTACAACCTTTATAATTTGGGGAGCAATAAATATCCCAATTGCACTTATCTACTTCGATGGCTGGTGGCGATTTTTCAAATTAAATCTTGAGCGGGGTGAGGATTTTGGCTCGATTTGGTATGGCCTTTCCCTTCTCGACTTTAAAATTTCAAATCTAAATCTAATATATCCTGCACTTACCGTTTTACTTTTTGCACTCCTTACCTACTATCTTTTTAAACTCAAACAAATACCAACCCTTGCCACAGTTGCACTTTTTGCAGTTGTTATCTTTACAACCTTTAGCAAGGTTTACTCACCACAGTATGTATTGTGGTTAACACCCCTTGCTGTGATTGCACTTTCAAATCGCAAACAACAAATCTCATTTTGGTTTTGGCAAGCAACTGAGATTATTTATCACCTAGCAATCTGGCAGTACTTGGCACTTTTTACCGGCGCAAAATTTGGTTTACCGGCAGCTCAATATGCAGGAGCTAGCCTGCTTCGGGTAGTAGGGATTTTGTTCTTCACCTATGTTTTGATGCGGGATCTCACCTCCTCCTCCACAGCAAAAAAAGATTAATTTCCCTCTTTTTACCCC
>KB900554.1 GCA_000378905.1 actinobacterium SCGC AAA028-A23 | reverse complement strand
GCCTTCGTATTCGACGAATGACAGTTCCGCCTGAAATTCGTGAGTATGACGACAAGATTGCTGCTGCTCGCAAGGAGAAGGAATCTGCAATTGATAGTCAGCGCTTGGCATTAGATTTGCGCCATGGCTAAAGCACCTGCAAAAGATCCATTTCGATGTGTGGAGTGTGGTTGGACTGCAACCAAGTGGGTAGGCAGATGTGGTGAATGCCAAGCCTGGGGCAGTGTTGAAGAAATAGCCGCTCCAAAAAAACTTTCATTAGTTGCAGGATCCATTACCTCTGCCGCAAAACCAATTGGTGATGTGGATTTAGCAAGTGCAAAAGCTAGAAGTAGTGGCGTTGGTGAGTTAGACCGAGTTTTAGGTGGTGGATTAGTACCAGGAGCTGCAATTTTATTAGCAGGTGAACCTGGAGTTGGTAAATCAACTTTATTGTTAACAGTTGCCGCTGAAACAGCAAAACAAGGAATTCTTGCCCTATATATAAGTGGCGAAGAGTCTGCTTCACAAGTGCGCTTAAGAGCAGAGCGATTAAATGCAATTGATAAAAATTTATGGCTGGCTGCCGAATCTGATCTTGGCGCTGTGATTGCCCATATTGATTCAGTAAAACCAGAGTTACTTGTCATTGACTCAATTCAAACTATCTCAAGCACCACAGTTGATGGCGCTCCAGGTGGTGTTACTCAAGTTAGAGAAATTGCAGCAGCTCTAATCAGAATTGCTAAGGAACGATCCATAACATTGGTTCTGGTTGGACATGTAACTAAGGATGGTTCAATTGCCGGGCCAAGGTTATTGGAGCATTTAGTTGATGTAGTACTTAATTTTGAAGGTGAAAGACATTCTAGGCTTAGATTAATCAGAACAATTAAGAATCGATTTGGCGCATCTGATGAGGTTGGATGTTTTGATTTAAATGATTCAGGAATAATTGGATTGCCAGATCCAACCGGTTTATTCACCTCTCGGCATACTCAACCGGTACCAGGCACCTGCGTAACAGTTGCTCTGGAAGGTAGAAGAGCTTTACTTGCTGAAATTCAATCTTTGGTGAGTGCGCCAAACTCTGATGGTAGAGATTGGGGAAATTCAAGAAGAGTAACAAGTGGTTTAGACAATGCCAGAACAGCTATGACTCTTGCTGTTTTAGAACTAAGAGCTGGAATTAAAATATCTGGACGAGATGTTTATGTTGCAACCGTTGGCGGAATGAAAATAACTGAGCCATCTGCGGATTTGGCAGTGGCTCTCTCAGTTGCATCTGCTGCTAAAGGTTTGGCATTGCCTGCTGATTTAGTTGCAATTGGTGAGGTTGGTTTAGCTGGTGAGATTAGAAAAGTTACTGGAATAACTCAACGTGTATCTGAAGCAGCCAGACTTGGTTTTAAGAGAGCAATTGTTCCAATTGGTAGCGATTTAAAGATTGCCGGAATTGAAATTTTAGAAGCAGCTAGAGTCGAGCAAGCAATAAGTAAGGTAAAAATTAATTAGTTGCTTCTGCTAAATCTCCAGGAGTATCCGGCATTGCAGATTTTGCAGCACCTTTGAAGGTAAAGGTTGCAGAATCAGTCTCATCTGAAACATCTACCAAAATAATCTCTCCTGCTTTCAACTCACCAAATAGCATCTTCTCAGATAGCACATCCTCTAGCTCACGCTGAATTGTTCTGCGTAGTGGACGAGCTCCAAGAACTGGGTCATAACCTCGTTTAGCTAAAAGTGATTTAGCAGCAGTTGTTAACTCAATTCCCATATCTTTGGCTTTCAATCGCTCATCTAGCTGAGCAACCATTAGATCAACAATCTTGATGATCTCATTCTCAGTTAACTGGTGGAACACAACAATGTCATCAATTCGGTTTAAGAACTCAGGTCTGAAGTGGGACTTAAGTTCATCGCCAACTTTAGCTTTCATTCTTTCGTAGCTACCTTGTGCATCTGCAACATTTGCAAAGCCAAGTGAAAGTGACTTAGAAATATCGCGAGTACCAAGGTTGGTTGTCATAATAATTATGGTGTTCTTGAAATCCACAACTCGTCCTTGTGCATCTGTTAGACGACCATCTTCTAATACCTGAAGTAATGAGTTGAAGATATCTGGGTGAGCTTTTTCGATCTCATCAAAAAGCACAACTGAGAATGGACGGCGGCGCACCTTCTCGGTTAACTGACCACCCTCGTCATAACCAACATAACCTGGAGGAGCACCAAACAAACGTGATGCTGTGTGTTTCTCGGAGTATTCAGACATATCTAATTGAATTAATGCATCTGAATCACCAAACAAAAATTGCGCAAGTGTACGAGAAAGTTCTGTCTTTCCAACTCCTGATGGGCCAGCAAAAATAAATGATCCGCCAGGTCGCTTTGGATCTTTAAGTCCAGCACGTGTTCTGCGGATAGCTTGAGACAAGGCTTTGATCGCCTGATCTTGGCCAATAACTCTTCTGTGCAACTCATCTTCCATTTTCAGTAATCGAGCAGTCTCTGCTTCAGTTAACTTAAATACTGGAATTCCTGTTGCAGTTGAAAGAACTTCGGCAATTAACTCTTCATCAACTTCAGCGACAACATCAAGATCGCCTGCCTTCCAATTCTTTTCACGCTCTGCTTTTTCAGCAATCAAATTTTTCTCTTTATCGCGCAATGATGCTGCCTTTTCAAAATCTTGACCATCAATTGCAGATTCCTTCTCCTTGCGAGCAGCAGCAATCTTGTCGTCATACTCACGAATTTCAGGCGGAACTGTCATTCGTCGAATACGAAGGCGTGATCCTGCCTCATCAATTAAATCAATAGCTTTATCAGGCAAATGACGATCTGAAACATAACGATCAGCCAGAGTAGCTGCTGATACTAAAGCGCCATCTGAAATCGAAACTTTATGGTGGCTTTCATAGCGATCGCGCAAACCTTTAAGGATTTCAATTGTGTGGGCAACTGTTGGTTCGGCAACTTGAATTGGTTGGAAACGTCGTTCAAGAGCTGCATCTTTTTCTAAGTGCTTACGGTATTCATCCAAGGTTGTGGCACCAATTGTCTGTAACTCTCCCCTAGCCAACATTGGCTTAAGAATTGAAGCTGCATCAATTGCACCTTCAGCAGCGCCAGCACCAACTAATGTATGAATTTCATCGATGAAAAGAATAATGTCGCCACGAGTTCTAATCTCTTTTAGTACCTTCTTTAGGCGTTCTTCAAAATCACCGCGGTATCTAGAGCCTGCAACCAATGCTCCTAAATCCAATGAATAAAGCTGTTTGTCCTTTAAAGTCTCTGGAATATCACCTTTAACAATTGCTTGAGCTAATCCTTCAACCACCGCTGTCTTACCAACTCCTGGTTCACCAATTAATACCGGGTTATTTTTAGTACGGCGAGATAGAACTTGCATAACTCTTTCAATCTCTTTTTCGCGGCCAATAACTGGATCTAACTTGCCTTCACGAGCAGCTTGAGTCAGATTGCGACCAAATTGATCTAGTACCAAAGATGTTGAAGGTTGACCTTCTGCTGGACCTCCAGCTGCAACAGCTTCTTTACCTTGATACCCAGAAAGTAATTGGATTACCTGTTGGCGAACTCGAGAAAGATCTGCGCCAAGCTTTACTAGAACTTGTGCTGCAACTCCTTCACCTTCACGAATTAAACCTAAAAGAATATGTTCGGTACCAATGTAGTTATGTCCTAATTGCAATGCTTCGCGAAGGGATAACTCTAAAACTTTTTTTGCACGTGGTGTAAAAGGAATATGTCCTGAAGGTGCTTGTTGACCTTGGCCAATTATTTCCTCTACTTGCGAGCGCACTGCCTCTAGTGAAATACCTAAAGACTCAAGGCCTTTAGCAGCAACGCCTTCACCTTCATGAATCAAACCTAAAAGGATATGTTCAGTGCCAATGTAATTATGGTTGAGCATGCGTGCTTCTTCTTGCGCCAGCACAACAACACGTCTGGCACGATCGGTAAAGCGTTCAAACATTGCTCAAGCCTTTCTTCCTAATGTAAATAGCCTAATGCCAAAATGGGACATCGCGCACTTCGATTAGGCTGTGAATAACTCACCCATATATTGGGTGTGTTATGGCTCTATAACCCCATAATTGGGGTGTTTATGCCCGAAAACTTAAAGAACTTTAAGCATTCTGGTATTTCCCAGTGTGTTGGGTTTAACACTCTCCAGGTCAAGGAACTCAGCTATACCTTCATCATAGGAACGCAAAAGCTGAGCATAAATATCTGGATCAACTGGTGAACCTTGAATTTCATTAAAGCCATGGGCGCCAAAAAACTTTGTTTCAAAGGTTAAACAAAATACTTTTTTAACTCCAACATCTTTTGCCCGAGTTAAAATGTTTTCAAGAATTAAGTGCCCGATTCCTTGGCCATGCATTTTTTCTAAAACTGCCACCGTTCTGACCTCTGCAATATCTTCCCATAAAACATGCAGCGCACCGCATCCAACTACTTCACCATCTACCTCAGCTACTGAAAACTCTTGAACGCTTTCAAACAAAGTCACGGTTTCTTTGGATAAAAGTTTTCGTTGCACAGAATAGGTGTCAATAATTGCTCGAATTTTCTTCACATCTGAAGTTTTAGCGGCTCTAATTAAAACAGACATTACTCATCTCCAGTTGATGGTTTAACTAATGGAAATAATATTGTTTCGCGAATTCCTAATCCGGTTAGAGCCATCAATAAGCGATCAACACCCATTCCCATACCTCCCATAGGTGGCATGCCATGTTCCATCGCTCTTAAGAAATCTTCGTCTAATCCCATTGCCTCTAAATCTCCAGAGGCGCCAAGTTTTGCTTGTTCTACTAATCTTTCTCGCTGCACAACCGGATCAACCAACTCTGAATATCCGGTGGCCAATTCAAAACCTTCTATATATAAATCCCATTTTTCAGCCACACCGGCAGTTGTTCGGTGAGCTCTAACAAGTGGTGAGGTATCAATTGGAAACCCTTTAACAAATGTGGGCCCAGTTAACTTTTTAATTGCAACATGCTCAAAAATTTCCTCAGCAATTTTGCCTCTAATCCACTTTGGATCTAACTTAATTCCTAATTTAGTGGCAATCTTTTTCAACTCTTCAATACTGCTCTCACCCGTTACCTTTTCACCCACCGCATCAGAGATTGCATCAAAAAGTGAGATCTCTTTCCAGCTTCCACCAAGGTCCAACTCTCTACCATCGTGGTGTTTTACTTTATGAGATCCAAAAACAGCTTTTGCGGCATCTTGAATTAAACTTTTAGTTAACTCTGCCATGGTGTCCCAATCCCCATAAGCCTCATAAGTTTCAATCATGGCAAACTCTGGTGAGTGCGAGGAGTCTGCGCCTTCGTTTCGAAAATTTCTATTGATTTCAAATACCTTTTCAAGTCCACCTACTACGCATCTTTTTAAATACAACTCTGGAGCAATTCTTAAGAACAGATCCATTTCATATGCGTTGCTGAAGGTTTTAAATGGTCGAGCCGCTGCTCCACCATGCATTACCTGCAGCATTGGAGTTTCAACCTCAATAAAACTTCGGTTTGAAAATGTGCTGCGTAAAGATTGCATAACAGCTGGCCTTAATCTTGCATTGCTGCGTGCCTCTGGCCTAACAATTAAATCTACATAGCGCATTCGAACTCGACTCTCCTCTGAGAGTGGTTTATGTTCAACTGGAAGCGGCCTTAATGCTTTTGCAGCAAGTGCAAAAGTATTAGCCAAAATAGAGAGCTCACCTCGCTTCGAGGTAATTACTTCACCAGTAACTGAGACAATATCTCCTAAATCAATGTCAGATTTCCAAAGCTCTAATTGTTCCTCGCCAATTTTGTCCAATGAAAACATCGCTTGTAACTCGGTGCCATCACCTTCACGTAAATTAGCAAAACATAACTTTCCAGTATCGCGCTTGAAAATAACTCGACCGGTTACAGATTCAATGATTCCAGTTCCGACATCAATTGGCAGATCTTTATGTTTTTGGCGTATCTCAAGCAGTGAGGTAGTTCTTGGAACTGAAACTGGATATGGATCTTGGCCTCGCTGCAAAATCGCAGCCCGCTTCTCCCTTCGGATCCGCAGTTGTTCGGGTAGGTCATCCTCGTCAGCCATTATGAATTAAATCCTAGCGGGCAAGGTGCAGGTTATGAATTAATTACGCTCATGAACTAAGCGCAATCCGATTAATGTTAGATCAGGTTCATGAAATTCGATCATCTCGCTGATACCAAGAACCAAAGGTGCAAGCCCACCTGTTGCGATTACACAAACCTCGCCAGCATCAGGATATAAATCAGAGAGTTCATCAATAATTCGATTTACCAAGCCATCCACTTGGCCAGCAAAGCCAAAGATCGTGCCTGATTGCAACGCCTCTACCGTGTTCTTACCAATAACCGATTTTGGTTTAACCAGTTCAACTTTTCGAAGCTGTGCTGCACGAGCAGCAAGTGCGTCAACTGAAATCTCAATTCCTGGCGCTAGTGCACCGCCTAGAAATTCACCTTTTGGTGAAACCACATCCAAATTTGTTGAGGTGCCAAAATCAACCACAATTGATGGACCATCTGACCCATACAAAGTAAATGCAGCTAAAGAATTAACTATTCGGTCTGCGCCAATTTCTTTTGGGTTATCTACCAAAAGAGGCACACCAGTTTTTACACCCGGCTCAATAATTGTGGTTTTGATATCTGAGTAATGCTCATCTATTAGTTTTCTAACCTCACGCAAAACCGCTGGTACTGTTGAACATATTGCAACTCCAGTGATATCAAAACCTTTTACTAGCGCCGAATATTGCAACCACAACTCATCTGCAGTATCGCGAGGATCGGTCTTAACTCTCCATGATTGTTCTAATCTATCTTTATTGAAAATACCTAGAACTGTATTGGTATTTCCAACATCTATTGTGAGTAGCATTATTTATCCTTTCTAAAATCTAGCCCGATATCCAAAGCTGGTGCTGAGTGAGTTAGTGCTCCTACCGCCAAATAATCAACGCCAGTATTTGCATATGCTTTTGCATTTTTTAAAGATAGGCCACCAGATGCTTCTAACTTAACTGATCCTTTATTTTGTTCAACTGCTTGCAGGCACATTTCAACACTCATATTGTCAAGTAAAATTAGATCAGGCTTTAGTGTTAATGCTTCAGTAAATTGCTCAAGTGAATCAACCTCAATCTCAATTGATTTATTTGGGTATGCCTTCTTAATCGCTTTATAAGCTGCAGTAATGCTTCCGGTTGAAAGAATATGGTTATCTTTGATAATGGCAGATTCTGAAAGTGTAATTCGATGATTTATCGCACCACCCATGCGAACTGCAAACTTTTCTAAGTTGCGAAGGCCGGGTGTGGTTTTTCGAGTATCTCGAATCTGACATTTTGTTCCAGCAATCTCCTCCACCCAGGTATTAACTAGAGTTGAAATTCCACTCAAGTGCGATAGAAAATTAAGTGCTGTGCGCTCTGCTAGAAGTAGTTTTTGAGTATTACCTTGCGCTCTAATTAAAACCTTGCCTGCTGTAACTTTTGATCCCTCATCAACTAAAACCTCATAATGATTTATCCCGCAGTACTCAAGAACTGCTGCAACTACATGTAACCCACTAACCACACCAGCTGATCTAGAGGTAAATTCGGCAGTACTAACTTGAGTTTCAGAAATAGTGGAAATTGAAGTTATATCTTCACCGCCAGCCAAATCTTCACTTATCGCATCTTTTACTTGTTGAAAAATATGGTTTGGCGAAAGGCCCAGTGTTTTCAAATTATCTCGAAGTTGATTCATTTACACTGCCTCCACTTTATTTTGCCAGTTACCGTTTAGATCTATTTCTTGAACAATTCTACTCAACCAATTTTCATCTGTTTCTGGAAAATCACTGCGTCGATGTGAGCCGCGAGATTCTGTTCTTATTAACGCTGATTTCACAATAACTGTTGCGAGTAAATGCAGGTTTGTTGCTTCCCATGCTTCGATTCGCGGTTCTTTGCTGGTTAATTTAGATAGCTCATTTAAAGTTTGTA
>KB900553.1 GCA_000378905.1 actinobacterium SCGC AAA028-A23 | reverse complement strand
AAGTTTCAGCAGCCAATAATGTTTCTAAATCAAACCGTAATTGGATTCGTGGTTACACCATCGCTGGCATTGCCTTGTTTATCACCTACCAGTTTTTACTTCCATGGGATGGCTTGCCATCTGGTATTTATCAGACTGTAAACCAGTGGATGCCACCATCTGCAGTTAATGAATCACTTGTTTATGTGATTATGGCTTTGGGATTAAATATTGTGGTTGGTTACGCAGGTCTACTAGATCTTGGATATGTAGCATTTTGGGCAATTGGTGGTTACTGCGCCGGTTGGTTTATGTCAGAGTTTTTCTACTTCCTCAATGTTCACTTCTTTGGCTCAGTACCAGCAGGAACTCCTGGAATTCACATTAACTTCTGGATGGTTTTGATTATTGGTGGCTTTGTCTGCGCACTATTTGGTGTATTAATTGGCGCACCAACACTTCGCTTAAAGAGTGATTACCTAGCGTTGGTAACTCTTGGCTTTGGTGAGATTATTCCGCAGGTCTTCTTTAATGGTGAGAACTTCTTTGGCTTTAATATTTCCAACGGTACTAAGGGAATTGTGGTGGTTGATCCAATTCCAGCTGGATTTAAAAATCTTGGACCATTTGATGCTGGTTGGAAATTACTACTCTTCTTATTCCTAACCGCAGTTATGGTATTTATTTCACTACGTCTGCGCCGTGGTCGATTGGGCAGAGCTTGGCTTGCAGTTCGTGAGGATGAGTTAGCAGCCTCAATGATGGGTGTGCCATTGATGCGCACCAAGCTTGCAGCCTATGCAGTAGGTGCATTTGCTGGCGGCTTAGGTGGTGTGGCATTTGCAACCCACGTAAATGGTGTTTATGCCGAGCGATTTAACTTTGCAATCTCAATCTTCCTTCTTGCCATGGTGGTATTGGGTGGAATGGGAAATGTTTGGGGCGTAATTTTGGGAGCATTTGTGCTCTCCTGGATAAATGGAAATGGTTTATCTGCATTTGGCCGGGTCTATAACGAAACCTTTGGCACAAGCGTTGATTTCACCTCCTTCACCTTCTTGTTGTTTGGCGTGGTCTTAATTTTGATGATGCTTTATAAGCGCGAGGGATTGATTCCAGAGTCTCGTATGAAGCTGTTAATGAATGAGGATGAGTTTGAAGCTGCTGAATCAGATGGCAAAAAGCAGAAGGCAGGTAAGTAATGGCTAATGCATTAGAGGCTAAGAATATTTCAGTTGCATTTGGCGGCTTACTTGCAGTCAATGATGTCAGCTTCAATATTCCAAACAAATCTATTGTTTCCCTTATTGGTCCAAATGGTGCTGGTAAGACCACCTTCTTCAACGTTTTAACTGGTCTTTACAAGCCATCTGCTGGAAACATCATTTTTGGTGATCGCGATATCACCGATCTGCCACCACACAAGATTGCTTCAATTGGAATAGCTAGAACCTTCCAAAACATCCGGCTATTTGGTTTGATGACTGCGCAAGAGAACTTACTTGTTGCAATGCACTCACATCTAAAATCTGGCATCACCTCAACAATCTTGCGCACACCAAAGCAGCGCAAAGAGGAGTCTGATGCGGAGGATAAGGCCCAAGCAATCCTAGATTTCGCAGGTGTTGGAAAGTGGACTCATGAGTTTGCTAGAAATCTTTCATATGGTGATCAACGTCGACTTGAGGTTGCTAGAGCATTAGCTCTAGATCCAAAGGTTTTATTACTTGATGAGCCAACTGCTGGAATGAATGCCCAGGAGTCACAGATATTTATTGAGTTCATTAATAAGTTGGTTGCAGAGCGAGATATCGCAGTGATGTTGATTGAGCATGATATGAAGGTTGTTATGTCATTATCTCAACGCATTACAGTTCTTGATCAGGGCGAGAAGATCGCTGAAGGATCCCCAGATGAAATTAAGAACAATCCAAGAGTCATTGAGGCTTATCTTGGCAAACCTAAGGCGGCCCGTAAATGAGTTCAATGTTAGAGGTTAAGAACATTCAGGTTGCCTACGGCAAGATCATTGCTGTTAAAGATGTATCGGTAAAAGTTGACAAGGGTGAGATTGTTACCTTAATTGGTTCAAATGGTGCTGGTAAATCAACCACACTTCGCACCATCTCAGGTTTAATCAAACCAAAATCTGGTGAGATTTTATTTAATGGCCAAAGAATTGATGGCGTGCCAGGTCATGACATCGTGGCGATGGGTATCTGTCATTCACCTGAGGGACGTCGTATTTTCCCTCGTATGACAGTTAAGGAAAATCTTGAGTTAGGTGCATTCTTA
Organism: actinobacterium SCGC AAA028-A23; assembly: GCA_000378905.1. GTDB lineage: Bacteria > Actinomycetota > Actinomycetes > Nanopelagicales > Nanopelagicaceae > Nanopelagicus. Next base: position 9,073 of record KB900553.1, on the reverse strand, counting down.
CGTAATGACAAGGCAGCTGTTAATGCCGATATGGAGCGAGTATTAGATCTATTCCCAAGATTAAAAGAGCGAATTGATCAACGCGCAGGAACTATGTCAGGTGGTGAGCAACAGATGCTTGCTGTAAGCCGTGCGCTTATGGGAGATCCAAAGCTGCTACTACTAGATGAGCCATCAATGGGATTAGCACCAGTATTAGTTGAGTTGATCTTTGAAACTATTGTAAAGATTCGCCAGCAAGGTGTAACAATCTTGTTGATTGAACAAAACGCCACCGCAGCTCTTGAGGTTGCAGACCGTGCATATGTTCTTGAATCTGGCAAGGTAAAGCTAAGTGGAAGTGCTAAAGAGTTAAGTGCTGATGACAAGGTAACTAAGGCTTACCTAGGTCATTAATTCTCTTTACTAAATAAAATTACTAGCTAACCCATCACAGTTCCGCTGGTGGTGTTTCTTGCCCGCTTTCTTGAAAATGTTCCCAAATTAATTTCAAGCTTTGTATTTATGCAGTTATAAACCACTGGATTTTTATCATGCTCGGCCCCATTTTCAACCTGGGTAATCAAATGAGCCATGATTAAGCCTGCGCCAGTGGCATTTTTAAATTGATTTCCACTAGTACCAATTGCTACATAAAAGCCTGGCACATCAGTCTTGTCATAGATTGGTGTCCAATCAGATGAAACATCATAAACACCAACTACACCAACTGGAGATGAGGGGATTTGTGCTGCTGGAAATCTTCTAGCAAATCGATAGGTTTGAGATTCAAAAACCTCAACAGTTCTAGTCATATTTACTTCATCAACCTTGTCTGGTTCAACCCACTCAAGCTCATCACACTCTGGCTCTGTTCCACCAACTAATGTGATGCCACCTGGGCCAGATCTAACATAGGTGCCAAGATCTAAATCTCCCATAATTGGTCCTTTTAAAATATCTTTTGGAGTTGAGATTTGATGAACCTCAGCACGAAGTGGTTTTAACTCAACTGTGAAATCACTACCAGCACCTGCCATTTGATTTATCAATGTCGACCAAGGTCCTGCCACATTGACCACAACATCTGCTGTGATTAACTCTTGACCTGAATCTAAACCCTTTTTATTTTGGTTATCAAAATCATTAACTCGAACACCAGTAACATGGCCCGTGGTGGCATCTTTTTCAATTCCAACAATCGCCTTTTTAAATCTAAAGTTAACCCCTTCACGCTTTGCTGCAGTTGCAAAATTTTGGGCAGCAAGTAGGGGATCTGAGACATACCCGCCATGCTTTGAAAATATTCCACCAATCTCCTCAGTTGCTTCATCCCAAAATGCATCTGATTTAACCGGCTTATTTGGCCAGTAGCGACCTGCATCAATTCCTGGCATATTCTCTTTTAAAGTTTTTGAATCCCAGATTTCATATGGCACCTTTGCGCGATCAAATAACTTCATGGTGTTTTCATTTGAAAGAACTGGCACATCTAGCATTACATAACCACGATCTTCAAGATGGGCGTAATGCTCCTGGGAGTTTTCTAGTGGGTTTTTCGAGTAATTATTTGTGCCATCTATTAAAGCTTTAAACTCTTTCCATAAGAAGTAGGACTCCCAAGCAAGGGCAACAGCATCAAAGGTTGAGTAATTAAATCTAACTACCGCACTTGATGCACTTGTGGAGCCAAGACCTGCACCAGAGTTACGATCAACAACAGTTACATCGTGTCCTAATCTTTTTAATTGCAAAGATATGGAGGAGCCAATTACTCCTGCGCCAATCACAACAATATGCACAGCAAGTAAGTTACCTTTTAACTGGCAAAAGTCAATCATTACCTCTTGAAGTAATCACTTGAAAAATCTCGCCAAATTGGTCAAGAATTATTCGAGCATTATGGGTAAAAGTGTGTGCGTGATAGATTTGGATCTGTGATGGAACAGCCGGGTGCAAAATTCCTTAAGGCCTTATCGGCTGAAAGCCCGCTACAAATTGTTGGCACAATCAATGCAAACCACGCCCTCCTTGCCGAACAGGCAGGTTATAAAGCGATCTATCTTTCAGGTGGCGGGGTTGCAGCAGGATCTCTTGGTGTGCCAGATCTTGGCATCACCACATTAGAGGATGTATTAATTGACGTCAGAAGAATTGTTAATGTTACAAAGCTGCCACTCTTAGTAGATATTGATACTGGCTTTGGTCCATCTGCATTTAATATCCAACGAACTATTACCTCACTTATTGCAGCAGGAGCAGCAGCAGCTCACATCGAGGATCAGGTTGGGGCAAAAAGATGTGGCCATCGTCCAAATAAAGAGTTGGTTTCAAAGCAGGAGATGGTGGATCGAATTACTGCAGCAGTTTCCGCCAAGGCTGATAACTCATTTGTGATTATGGCAAGAACAGATGCAATCGCAGTTGAAGGTTTAGATGCAGCAATAGATCGCGCAAGGGCTTATGTTCAAGCAGGGGCTACCATGATATTCCCAGAGGCGATTGGTGATTTAGAAACATATAAGAAGTTTGCAGAGGCAGTTAAGGTGCCAATCCTTGCCAACATAACTGAGTTTGGTTTGACTCCGATGTTTACAACTAGTGAGTTAAAGAGTGCAAATGTGGCGATGGCGCTCTATCCACTCTCTGCCTTTAGAGCAATGAATAAGGCAGCAACCAATGTCTATCAAACAATTAAACAAAGTGGTACCCAAAAAGAGCTCTTAGATAAGATGCAGACCAGGGATGAGTTATATCAAAGCATTAATTACTATGAGTATGAAAAATCACTAGATAGATTTAACAAATAGTAATAATGAGTGAGGTAAGAGTTAAGAAATCTGTTGCACTCTCAGGAGTAGTTGCAGGAGATACCGCACTTTCAACTGTTGGACATACCGGAAATGATCTTCACTACCGTGGGTATGAGATCAATGATCTTGCGCAAAATTGTGAGTTTGAAGAGGTTGCATACCTAATTCTTTATGGATCTCTGCCTACAAAGAATCAATTAACAGAGTACAAAAAAGAGTTAGCATCTCTTAGAGATCTACCTGCCCAGGTCAAAACTATTCTCGAAAACCTGCCTAAAACCGCGCATCCAATGGATGTGGTGCGCACTGCAACATCAGCACTTGCTAGCTTTTATCCAGAGGATGAAAAACATGATCGCCAGAGCGCATTACTTGCTGCAAATCGGCTTATTGCCTCCTCTCCTTCAGCACTTTTGTATTGGTATCACTTCTCGCACTTTGGTAAAAAGATCACACTAAGTACAGGGGCCGATGGTGTTGCTGAACACTTCTTGCTATTGTTTTTGCAGGAAAAGCCAAAGCAATCTTGGATCAAAGCGATGCAAGCATCTTTGATTTTGTATGCAGAGCATGAGTTCAACGCCTCAACCTTCACCGCACGGGTCATTGCCGGAACTGGCTCAGATATTTACTCATCAATAACAGGTGCGATCGGTGCACTTCGTGGCCCAAAACATGGCGGTGCCAATGAGGTTGCACTTGAGATTCAACAACGCTACCAATCACCAGATGAGGCAGAGGCAGATATCAAAAAGAGATTAGTTGCAAAAGAGGTAGTAATTGGTTTTGGACATCCGGTCTACACAATCGCAGATCCAAGAAATCCGATTATCAAATCAATTGCTAAATCTATCTCTGCTGAAAACAATGACTTAAAGTTATTTGATGTGGCAGAGCGAATTGAATCTGTGATGATGAGTGAAAAGAAGATGTTTCCAAATATAGATTGGTTCTCAGCAGTTGCCTACCAACAGATGGGTATTCCAATTACCTTCTTTACCCCAATCTTTATCTTTGCCCGCCTGACTGGCTGGAGTGGGCATGTAATGGAACAGCGAGTGGATAATAAGATTATTAGACCAGCAGCTAATTACACAGGTGAGCCAAATAGAGTATTTATCCCAATAGAAAAGCGTGGCTAAAGTAGATGAGTTCAAACTTTACAAAATCTAATACCCCATATGATCAAGAGATCATTGATATTGCAGATTATGTTTTAAATTATGAGATTAAATCCCCACTTGCCTATGAAACCGCTTGGCATTGTTTTATTGACACAATTGGTTGCGGATTAGAAGCACTTGAGTATGAGGCCTGCACCAAATTACTTGGGCCGGTAGTTGCCGGGTTAAAGATTGAAAAGGGTGCAAGGGTTCCAGGAACCTCATTTGAATTAGATCCAGTGACTGCAGCTTTTAATATAGGAGCTGCAATTAGATGGCTTGATTACAACGACACCTGGCTTGCTGCTGAGTGGGGACACCCATCAGATAATTTAGGGGCAATTCTTGCTGTGGCAGATTGGTTAAACCGCAATCCAGGCTTTGGACCAAAGAGTGATTTAACAATGCGTGATTTATTCACCGCAATGATTAAAGCCCATGAAATTCAGGGCTGTATTGCACTTGAAAACTCATTTAACAAAGTGGGTATTGATCATGTGGTTTTAGTTAAGGTGGCATCAACGGCAGTTGTTGCTCAGATGATGGGATTAAACAGGGATCAAATACTTGCAGCTCTCTCACTTGCCTGGGTGGATGGTCAATCACTTAGGACTTATCGGCACTTTCCAAATGCTGGATCTAGAAAATCTTGGGCGGCAGGAGATGCCACCTCCCGCGCAGTTCGTCTTGCATTAATTGCAAGAGCAGGTGAGATGGGTTATCCAACTGCGTTATCGGCAAAAACTTGGGGCTTTTATGACTCATCCTTTAGAGGAAATAAATTTGTATTCCAACGCCCATACACAGAGTATGTAATGGAGAATATTTTATTTAAGATCTCATACCCAGCTGAGTTTCATGCTCAAACTGCAGTGGAGGCTGCGATGACATTAAATAAAAAACTCTCCTCCTTAGGAAAAACCTCTGATGATATTGCAGCTGTTTCTATTAGAACCCATGAGGCATGTATTCGCATTATTGATAAAAAAGGTGAGCTAAAAAATCCAGCTGATCGTGATCACACCATTCAATATATGGTGGCAATTCCTTTGATCTTTGGCAGATTAACTGCTCGTGATTATGAGGATGATGTGGCGAAGGATCCAAGAATTGACGCACTCCGTGCCAAGATAACCTGCACAGAGGATAAGTCATTCTCTGCTGATTATCATGATCCACACAAGAGATCTATCGCTAATGCAATGACAATTACATTAAGTGATGGCACAGTTATTGATGAGGTAGTAGTTGAGTATCCAGTTGGACACAAAAGACGCCGTGAAGAAGGTATTCCACTTCTAAAAGCGAAGTATCAAACAAATTTAGCTAGAGTTTTTGAAAAGAGTCAGCAGTCAAAGATTGAAGAGCTGACCTTAAACTTTGAGAAGTTATCTTCCGCAAAGGTGGATGAAGTTATGGATCTTTTTACCAAAAGGTGAAATACCAATTGCATTGATAAGATTTGGTCCTCACGCTGGGGAGTCAGAGTTTTACTGTTGCTCATTGGCAAACTGCTATCCCAAATGACCTTTTGGTAATAAGGTTTAGTTATGAGTATTAAACCAAAATCACTCCTGTGCATCTCTTTGATCTCAGCTTTAACTCTTGCAATCTCAACACCGGCAAATGGTGCAAATCCAGATGATGGATATCCGCAAGGTGTTTCAGCACCTGGTCGGACATGTCCAAATGCTCCGGTAGGGGACGTGGTAGTAAGTGAGATAACTCAAAAAAGTTTAGTTTGCACATTAATTGATGGACAGAAGAAGTGGTGGGTAAAGGGTGAGCCGCTTCCTGTAGCACCTGCCGCTAGTGGTGGATCAACAGATAAAGCTCCTGAGATTGTTTACATCCCAAAATACAAATTGGCAGCAAAAGCATTAGCGAAGATGAAGGTCTATGAAAATGTTACCTATGCAAATAAAACTGCAACCCAACATCTAGATATCTATATGCCAAAGGGCGTAGTTAAGCCGCCACTTATTGTTTGGACCCATGGCGGTGGATTTGTTATAGGTGATGATGACTTTATGAAGTTTGATGAGAGCGCAAAATTACTAGAGGTTTTTATTAAAAATGGCATCGCAGTTGCATCCGTTAATTACAGATTGTCGCAAGAGGCCTTATTTCCAGCAGCTGGTGTGGACACAAAGAGTGCGATTAGATTTCTTAGAGCAAATGCAAGTAAGTATGGTTATGACTCAAAGAAGTTTGCAACCGGTGGTGACTCAGCTGGTTCATACCTTGCCTTAATGGCAGCGATCACTGCAGATCAACCATCACCATTTGATGATCCAACCGATCCAAACCGGGGTGTATCTGCCAAGGTTTCGGTGGTAATTGATTTGTTTGGTAATGCTGATTTCTTTGAGATGACTTCAAATAATGAAAAGTATCCATGTGATCAAAGTAAGAATCCATATCCAGGAGCGCCTGGAAATATTAATCCATGGTTTGGTGATACAAGAGAAGACCAATCAATAGTTCAAGACCAATCATTAGTCGGAAAGCTTCGGGATGTAGGCACCATATGTGTTCCTTGGACTGACCCTGCGAAATATATGTGTGATATGACCTACGATTTGACGAACAACTCAGATGAGCCTGTAGAAATAAATGGATTTGTATTTTTACGAGTGGATTCTCGAACTTATCAAGCTGATTCTAGTGACCAGTACAGTAATGCCACCGATTACATCTCAGCGACACTAAATCCTGGTCAAACCAAATGGGCTCGGACTAGTTTCCAAGTTCCAACTGATGGAAAAATCATGCAATTATGGATTGGTAGTTTAGACCTTAAAAAAGTTGTCATCTCTATTGATGCTTTAGCTGAGACCTTTGATAATTAACAGTCACTATTTAAGAAACTGAACACAGGCGGCCTCTGCATTAGGGCGATAGTACTCTGTGCTACTTTGAGTATTAGTTGTATTGGCAACGAACCATTGAATTAAGCAGGCATCAAAATTATTGCGTTTTTCTTGAGCGGTTTGTTCTGGCGTTTCGGATTTGCTACCGCAACCTGTCAGCAAGGCAAGCAATGCAAAAAAGAGTAGAGCGCGCTTCATGGCGCCATCCGCTTAAATATTCCCACCTTCTAAAGGTAGCAACGAAGTAGCAACGCGAATAGAGATTTGGATGTCTGAAGGCACGTTATTGAGCGAAACAAGCTTGTGTTATATAGTTTCCCGCACAAGGAGCAGTGCTTAAACCACTACTTCCGTTAACTCTTAATCACCGGGTCGGGGGTTCGAGTCCCTCACAACCCACTTATGTGTTTAGTTGGCGGAATATTTGCCGATAGTCGGAAACATATCCACACGAGTTAAAAAGAAAATAAACCCGAAAGGATTACCCAACTCCACGCCAACCTGGTTGGGGTACCCAATCTCGATACTCTTGCTTTAAATAGGGAACAGCACTACTTCTATACCAGTCATCAATAGCTATCTTGAAGACTTTTTCAAATGCGACTTTCCAATCTGAAGTTGAACGCATTTCATACCACCAACTCATGACTTGCTGATGTCCAAATTCTCCAACCAATCTCTCGTAAAGAAGCGCACCTAGGTTGTACTGCAGTGCACCAGGCGTAGCATCAGCACAATTAATAACTCGTTCAGACTTAACTCCCTCTATAGACTTTAAAATTTGGAACCATTGCGCATCGTCGAATTTGCGTAAATCGATATTTGGCTTGGTGTTTATCCATTGACCCATCTGATTCCGTCGGAATTGAACATAATCAAAACCCTGCGCCTGAAAAGTGGGTTGCGCCACTAGCCATCCGTACAACTCTGCTGCCCCTTCTCGTCCCCAACAACCCAAAAGTCCATCCTTGTAACCTGTTATTCGACCCTGTATTCCGTGAATGACATGATGAATAACGACAATCTGGCGCCAAGGAGGTGTCAATTTAGAGATTGCTGCTTTTGAACCAAGCATAATCATAGGAGTTTGCGGAAATCTATTTTCACTTCCGATAAAGAAATTGGGCGGGACAGATCTGTCCCGTAAGTTTTTTACTGCATATTGATATTCATTTCCTATAGTTTGCTCTGTGTAGCCAAACTTAGCCCACTGGGCAATTACCCACTCTAAATCTTCATTTGAACCGTAGAAGATCGGATATGCCTTGGATTCTTGATAGAAGTCAACAAAAAGTCCCATGGTTGCATTAGCGTTTTTTACAATCATGTCTGATGTTTCTCGATCAGCATTTGGACCAAAAACAAAAATTATTTCTTGGGGAGCATCTTTACTTTTTGGGAATTGAGCGAAACTATTTAAAGCTGCTTTCACTCCAGCTGAGTTATACGCGGAATCAGCAGTGGGGGTTGGCGGTATTTTCACACCCTTATTCCAAGTCAGCTTATTTTTAGATTTAACACAGGTGTATTTCTTACCCTGAACCACCTCTGTACTTCCTGCTTTAGTACATTTAGCTCCAGCTTTGGCAACTGCACTTGCAGGAATTAGAGGCAGAGAAATAGAAAAAGAAAGTATTGCTAAGAATGCAATCAGTCTCTTATTCATCTATATAGCGTAAATGTCTATTTACATTATTACTAGGGCTATCCGCCCATATCTGACCTAAATCCGTTCAATATCTAGTAAATGTCAGACCAATTGACTAATATGGGAGATAGTTCAAGATCGGTTACATCTATATGTGGACCATGTGAGTACATAACCCCTATTGGGGTTCGAGTCCCTCACAACCCACTCTTACTTTATCTTTACAAATCTATCTTACTTAGCGCTGATTAAAGTTTTCTTGATCGTAGGAACAGCTTTCATAACCGCATCCCAAACACCTGCGCCACCATGAATAGCACCCGGCACAATCTTTAATGTGCTCTTTCCTTTTTGCGCCTTCACAGCTGCATCAAGGTTTTTGGAATCATAAGGACTTACCGAGCAATCATCTGAGCCATGGAAGATATAAAAGGCAGGAAGTGAGGGTGAAGATTTTATGTATGGATAAAGGCCGCCAGATTTCATATCAGCTTGAACCTTGGCTTCTCTTGTATCACCAAACCATGGATTAATATTTCCAGGCGCTCCTGGATATGGATTCTTACTTTGATCACATGGATACTTTTCATTATTTGA
>KB900552.1 GCA_000378905.1 actinobacterium SCGC AAA028-A23 | reverse complement strand
TAGCAAAACAAGTAAACCTGCAATAACGGTAGATCCAGAGGCAAGAATAGGTTCAACCACGCCACGTAAAGCAATTTTCATAGCATCATATCTTGATTCATGATGATGCAACTCTTCGCGGTATCGAGCAATTAATAAGAGGGCATAATCGGTAGCAGCACCCAAGACCAATACTGAAAGAATTCCCTGCGATTGACCATTTAAGTCAATGGTTCCTGCCTTAGCTAAAAAGTAAACAATTGTTCCAGCTAGTGATAACGCTGTTACAGCGGTGAATAATGGAAGTATCCAAAGTAATGGTGATCGGTAAACAACAATCAAAATAATAGAAACCACAATCAATGTTGTAAGCAACAAGGTTGTATCGATTGATCCAAATGCGCCAAACAAGTCCGCGAAAATGCCACCAAAACCTGTGACGTGAGTGGTTAAATTCTTTGCTTCAAAATTTGCCTTTAAATCCTCGCGAATAAACTCAACTAAAATAGGTAATGTAGGTTTTTCTTCAATATTCTCTTCACCAATTGCAGAGTTCAAGGCTATGTTCGCCAGGGCTGCTTTTCCATCTTCAGATGGAATTGCCTGTATTGGAAATCCTGGAACAATATAGGAACTAATTGGCTTGCCAGATTCTGGCAAGATTTTGTCACCTAATCCATTTAAATAACTCTGAATCTCATTTAATTTTCCTGGATTCTTGGCTGGATCGACATCGCCCAAAAACACAAGCAAAGTTGGGATCTGGTCATTGGAACTATCAGTGAACTTAACTGTAATTTTGCTTGCCAAAGTCGATTCGGCATTGTCAGGCAAAAATGCTGCATTGTCATTTTCTTGTACTGTTGAAAGTTTTCCAAATGTTGGTCCCGCAACCGATGAAATACCCAGCCAGGCGATTATTGCAATGATCGCAATCCAAAGTGGTTTACGACCTTTTACAGAACTCTTGTTTTTGATTTGTTTAGCCATGGGTTATAAAAGCCTCTCCAGTTGTTGCGGTATAGGGGTGAAATCTATCAGGCATGCCATTTTGATCACACCGCATGGGCGTTGGTTGGTCTAACTTTCGCAAAATATTGCGCTTCCAATTAGGCTAAGGATGTGAGTTCAACCATAGCAATTGAGAAGAAAATCAAGATCTCAGAATTAGGCTTGCTTGAATACATCGATGCCTGGAAGCTGCAAAAAGAAATTCAGCAAAAAGTTATAAACAACCAATCTGAAAATACTTTACTACTTTTAGAGCATCCCTCTGTTTACACAGCTGGAAGAAGAACGCAAGATTCAGATCGCCCAACTGATTCAACTCCAGTAATTGATGTTGATCGAGGCGGCAAAATTACCTGGCATGGAGTTGGACAGATAGTCGGATATCCAATTCTTCGATTAAAAAACTCCACCGATGTGGTCGGCTTTGTTAGAGAAATTGAAACAGCATTAATCAAGGTCTGCAGTGAGTTTGGAATTAAAGCTGATAGATATTGCGAGCGAAGTGGTGTTTGGATTAGAGATGAAAAGGGAGATCGAAAAATTGCTGCCATCGGATTGCGGGTTGCGCAAGGTGTAACGATGCATGGCTTTGCTTTGAATGTTAACCCTGATCTTTCCGCTTATTCAAAGATAATTCCTTGTGGCATTGCAGATGCTCAAGTTACATCCCTTGAGGTTGAGCTGGGTAGATCAATCTCAGTTGCACAAGTACTGCCTGTGTTAAAGGATGTACTAACTCCTGTTTTAGATCGAGTTTCTAAATGAGTATTGATCCAAACGGTCGCAAGTTACTGCGAATTGAAGCAAGAAATGCTCAAACCCCAATTGAGCGAAAACCTGAGTGGATTAAAACTAAAGCACACATGGGCCCTGAGTACACAAAGCTCCGTTCCTTAGTTGCCAAAGAAGGACTTCACACCGTTTGCCAAGAGGCTGCTTGTCCAAATATTTTTGAATGCTGGGAAGATCGCGAAGCCACATTTTTAATTGGTGGTGAGGCATGCACAAGGCGCTGCGATTTTTGCAATATCGACACTGGAAAACCACTACCACTAGATCGTGATGAACCAAGAAGAGTTGCCGAATCTGTTAGAGCAATGAATTTAAAGTACGCAACAATTACTGGAGTGGCTCGGGATGATTTAGATGATGAGGGTGCCTGGCTATATGCCGAGACCATCTCCCAAGTTCATCAGTTAAATCCTGGAGTTGGGGTTGAGATGTTGGCGCCAGACTTTAGTGGTCACTCAAGTCTTCTAAATCAGGTATTTGAAACCAGACCTGAGGTTTTTGCTCATAATCTAGAAACAGTCCCAAGAATATTTAAAGAGATTAGACCAGCATTTAGATATGAAAGATCTCTAGATGTTATTACTCAGGCAAGAGATTTTGGTTTAATCGCCAAATCAAATCTGATTCTTGGTATGGGTGAAACTCGTGAAGAGGTAACCCAAGCATTAGTTGACCTTCGTCAGGCTGGCTGTGATCTGATTACAATTACCCAATACCTAAGGCCTACTGCAAAGCACCACCCAGTCATAAGATGGGTTAAGCCAAATGAGTTTGTGGAGCTTAGTAAAGAGGCTGAGGAAATAGGATTTCTTGGTGTTATGAGCGGACCATTGGTACGTTCTAGCTACCGAGCAGGACGCTTATATAACCAAGCAATGGCCGCACGAGCAGTTAAATAAGGGAGAGAAATGTTTGGCAGAAAAAAGAAAAATGTTGAAGCACCTGCGAAAGGTGATGCACCAAAAAAACAATCTCAGCTTGCAGTAGTTAAGGATGCATACAAACTAGTAAAGAAAAACTCTCCTCTAGCTGTCATCTGGTGTTTGCTTGTTTTTGCCTTAGTTTTAACTTTCGGTGTAATTATTGGAAATAATTTAGGCCACCCAATCTACGCCGGATTTATCACTTTGCCTGTGGCATTCCTAGCCGCATTTTTCCTATTTACAAGATATGCAAATGTCGCTGCCTACGCATCAATTGAAGGACAGATCGGCGCTGGCGCAAGTGTTTTGATGTCAATCCGTCGAGGATTTGTAACAACACCTGCAGTTAATGTTAACCGCGACCAAGATATGGTTCACAGAGTTTCAGGTAAAGCCGGAATTATCCTGGTGGGTGAAGGTGGTTTTGGGGTTAAAACTTTGATGCAAGATGAAAGACGAAAGATGGAGCGATTCTTATCTGGAGTTCCAGTTACTGAAGTTGTTGTAGGTGATGGACAAGGTCAAGTTACCGTAAGAAAATTGCAAAAACACCTAAAGAAATTACCAAAGAAATTAAATACTGTTCAACTTCGTGAGGTTAGAGCTCGATTAAGATCTGTTGGCGGCTTAAATATGCCAATGCCAAAAGGGCCTATGCCAACAAATCAGAGAATTCCTCGACGCTAAATCTTTAAATCAGTTTAAGCTTGGCGAACCGTTTGGCTTTGGGTAACAAAATCATGGATAGGCCTGCCATTATTTGTAAAAATTGCAGGAAAAACCAAGCAGATTAGAAGTGTTCTTAACGCAACCTTGCCGGCAGTTACCCGCTGCTGTTCTGGGAAGGTTAGAACTTTAATCGCCATAATTCTTTGTCCAGCTGAAGATCCAAAAGCTATAGTAAATAGGCAAACTTCCAGGTAAAAAATAATTAAAGTAGAAAATCCGCTGTCTGGGATTATTGCTCGCGATAGAAGGGCCGCGATAAGCCGGCACATAGTCCAATCAATTACTAGGGCAATCAGCCGGCGGCCGAGAGAGGCCCCTGGCAATAAATTTGGCTGATTTTCCCAACTCATGCGCTCAACCATAGCCGAATCGGCTGGGTCGAAACATAGATGTAACACGCGCTTTACGGCTTTTTCATTATTTTCTACTAAGTTTTACCCATCTGAAGCGGAGCAACGAGGCCCTACTTTCAGCAATAATTATCTTAGGAGAATCGATGTTTAAGAATTCCGCAGAGATCTTCGATTACATCAAGAAAAATGATGTGAAGTTGATCGACGTTAGATTTATTGACCTACCAGGTATTCAACACCATTTTAATGTGCCAGTTGAATCATTTGATGAAAGCGTATTTAAAGATGGCTTAATGTTTGATGGCTCCTCCATTAGAGGATTCCAATCAATCCATGAATCAGATATGAAGTTGCTACCAGTTCCATCTTCAGCTTATCTTGATCCATTCCGCAAAGAAAAAACTTTAATTATTCTTTTCTCAGTACATAATCCAGATGACAACACTCCATACTCAAGAGATCCTCGTGGGATTGTTGCTAAAGCTGTGGACTTTATGCGCAGCACTGGAATTGCAGATACTGCCTTCTTTGCACCAGAGGCTGAGTTCTATGTCTTTGATCGAATTAGATTTTTAACTGGAATGAATCAAGCATTTCACCACATTGATTCATATGAAGGTGCTTGGAACACAGGCATTGAAGAGGATGCCGATGGCACCCCAAATCGTGGATATCGCACCCGCATTAAAGGTGGCTACTTCCCAGTTTCACCAACTGATCAATTTGCAGATCTAAGAGATGAAATGGTTATGAATCTTGGCAAGGTTGGTTTGCTTGTTGAGCGCGCACACCATGAAGTTGGTACCGCAGGTCAGATGGAGATCAATTACCGCTTCAGCGATATTTTGACTGCCGGGGATGAGTTAATGAAGTTTAAATACATCATTAAGAACACCGCTTGGGCTGCTGGTAAAACAGCAACCTTTATGCCAAAACCATTGTTTGGCGATAACGGCTCTGGAATGCATGTTCACCAATCACTTTGGAAAGATGGAAAACCACTGTTCTGGGGCGATGGATATGCAAATCTTTCAGACATGGCTCGTTGGTATATTGGTGGATTACTAAAGCACGCACCATCCTTACTTGCATTTACTAACCCAACAGTTAACTCATATAAGCGATTAGTTCCAGGCTATGAAGCTCCAGTTAACCTGGTTTATTCAGCCCGAAATAGATCTGCATGTATTCGTATTCCAATCACTGGTTCAAATCCAAAGGCCAAGCGAATTGAATTCCGATGCCCAGATCCTTCCTCTAATCCATATCTAGCATTCGCAGCCATGTTGATGGCTGGTATTGATGGAATTCAAAACAAAATTGAGCCACCAAAGCCAGTTGATAAAGATCTTTATGAATTAGAAGGAGATGAAGCTAAGGCAATTCCTCAAGTTCCTGGCTCACTTGATGCAGTGCTCGATAATTTAGAGCGCGACAATGAGTTCCTAACTCGCGGTGGAGTATTCACCAAAGATCTAATTGATACTTGGATTGATTTCAAGCGCAAGCAAGAGGTGGATTACGTAAGATTGCGTCCACATCCAGCAGAGTTTGAACTTTATTACGATCTATAGGATCTAGAAAAAAGCCCCGGTGATGAGCCGGGGCTTTTTTATGACCTCTAACTAATTATTTATTCCGTCTGCGATAGGCAAAAATTGAGAAGAACAATCCTGAGATAATAAATACCGCAGAAGCAATATAGATACCGATTGGCAAGCTTGTGCTCTCTGGCTCTTCTACTCCTTGTGCAGTTACCTCACCAACTCCATAAGTAAATTTGTACTCACCTTCAACTGGATGTCCATCGCCTGAAACCACATGGTAAAAAACTAGGACCGGGCCTTTCACCTCATTGGCGGAGAGTGTGACTGTGATGGTATTGCCAGAAATTTGCTCATCTGATTCACTAACCTGATCACCAACTGCATTATTTACCACGACGAAATTAGCTTTTTCATCACCTAGATTTTGTAGCTCCTCATCAAACTCCAACGTTATTTGAGTTGGCCATTCGCTAACCTCGCTTGCCGCCGCCGGATTTGCTGAAATCAATTTGGTGTGGGCTTGGGCAACTGTGATTCCGCTGAAAGCAATTAATGTGGCCATTACTAATGGGCTTACAATTTTGACCAATATGGTTTTGGGTTGAACTCTCATTGCGACACAGTACCAAGAGTTCTTGTATACCACTTGCAGATGCAAATCGTTTGCATTAAGATGCTCCCATGCATATTCCTGATGGCTTTATTGACCTTAGAACCTCAGCAGCCTTTGCTGCGGTCTCAACAGTCGCAGTGGCTGGGGCTGTTAAGGGTGCCCGCAAACAACTAAGTGAGCAAAGTGCTCCCCTTGCCGGATTAACTGCAGTATTTATCTTCGCAGTTCAAATGCTTAATTTTCCAGTCGCCGCTGGAACTAGTGGCCACTTAATTGGCGCAGCACTAGCGATGGTCTTAGTTGGTCCATATGCGGCCACCTTGGCACTTGTTGTTGTCTTGATAATTCAAGCATTTTTATTTGCCGATGGTGGATTAACCGCACTTGGCTTAAGTATTTTCAATATGGCCGTGATCAGTGTTTGGGTAAGTTTTGCAGTATTTATGCTTTTGAAAAAGATATTTCCTAAAACTAAATCTTGGCTGGTGGTAGCAACCTTCATTTCAGCACTTATCTCAGTTCCAGCTGCTGCGGTTGGATTTGTAATTCAATATGCAATTGGTGCAAACGCTACCTTCTCGGTGGGAGCGGTTCTAAATGCAATGGTTGGAACTCATATTCTGATTGGTATTGGTGAGGCAATCATTTCAGCACTTACCGTAAGTGCTGTACTGGCAAGCCGATCTGACCTCGTTTTCGGTTGGGATAAGAAAAATACTACCCTGGAGATAAGGTCTTAGTAGATGAAAATTTCAAATCGTAAATTCTATGCATCAGCTTTACTAGTTAGCGTCTTACTTGCTGGTGGTGCCTCTTTCTACGCCTCCTCATCTCCTGATGGTTTAGAAAAAGTTGCCGAAGATGTAGGTTTTATTGAAACTGCAAAAGATCACACCTTTGGTGATTTCACTTTATCTGATTACGGTATCGCCGGATTAGAAAATGCTCGTCTTTCAGTTGGCTTTGCAGGCCTAATCGGTGTTGTAGCTACTGCGCTGGTTGCTATGGGCTTATTTATGCTGATTCGAAAGAAAGCGCCAAGTAAAAATCAATAATTTAGCTCCTAAAGAGAAATCTGATCATCACCATGGTCATGATGTTGGCGAGCGACTTTATCTTCACCGGCATTCAATAGTTCATCAAATACCAGCACACATCAAAATTGTGGCTGGCCTGCTCTTTATAATTGTGGCGGTTTCAACCGATATCTCAAATTGGCCAGCATTTATCGCCTTCTTTTTAATAATTATTTCAGTCACTCAGATCGCTAAATTACCCATAACAACAGTTGCAAAGAGATCTTTAATTGAGATTCCCTTTATATTTTTTGCCCTGCTTATGCCTTTTTTTGGTAGCGGGGAGCGCTTTGAGATTGGTTCATTAAATTTGTACCGAGATGGCTTACTAGCTGGAGTTAGCATCGTCGCGAAGGGCACGCTGGGGATATTGGTAGCGATTAACCTCTCTGGAACCACTACTGCCCGAGAGATTTTGCGCGGGCTCGAGATTTTGAAAATGCCAACTCCCATGGTGCAGATTGCATCCTTCATGCTTCGATACATAAATGTAGTAAATGATGAGATGCAACGAATGGCAGTTGCTCGATCAGCTAGAGGATTTGAAGCAACTGGAATTAAACAGTGGCCAGTACTGGCAACTGCTGCAGGAGCTCTTTTTATTAGATCCTATGAAAGAGGTGAGCGAGTTCATCTAGCGATGATCGCCCGCGGCTATCAAGGAGATCTGCCAAAGGAGGAGAGAGTGCCAAATCATCCAAAGCACTGGTTGGTTGCCCTTTCTATTCCAGCTCTTGCCTTGGTGATCTCGCTACTTAGTAGATAGTTAGGATAAATCAATGAGTAATGGTGATAACTCCTTAGTTATTGAAGAGTTAGCTTTTGCGTACCCAGATGGCAACCAAGCGTTATATGGGGTAAATCTAAAGATAAAGCGTGGTGAGAGAGTTGCACTACTTGGTCCAAATGGCGCAGGTAAGACAACCTTAATCTTGCACTTAAATGGAATTTTATCCTCTAATCATGGCAAGGTTTTCATTGGTGGAAAATTAGTAGATAGCAGTGATAAATCAGCTCTAAAGCAAATTAGATCCAAGGTTGGAATCGTTTTCCAAGATCCAGATGATCAATTGTTTATGCCAACTGTTGGTCAAGATGTGGCATTTGGTCCATATAACATGGGGCTGCGAGATAATGAGCTAAATAAAGTTGTTGAGGATTCACTCTCCTTAGTGGGAATGCTTGAGTATAAAGACCGTCCACCTCATCACCTATCTTTTGGTCAACGCCGAAGAGTTGCAGTTGCCACAGTTTTGGCGATGAAACCTGAGATATTAGTTTTAGATGAGCCTTCATCAAATCTTGATCCAGCAAGTAGGCGCGAGTTAGCAGATATTTTAAGATCTCTAGATATAACAATGATCATGGTTACCCATGATCTGCCATATGCCAATGAATTATGTGAACGGGCTTTGATTCTTTCTGGCGGAGTAATCGCAGCAGATGGTAAAACCCCTGACTTACTTAAAGATAGTGCGCTTCTAAAAAAGCATAGATTAGAGCTACCAGTTGGATTTAGCCTCTAATCAACATATAGATCTTTTATAAACTCTTTAGTTCCGGGCACAACTGCATATTTATCCAAATCCACAACTCCCTCACTTGCTAATACCTCATCATCTATAAAGAAGTTGCCACTGCACTCTTTGCCATCTCGATTTAAAATTATGTGTGCTGAATCAGAGATGATCTCAGGTGTGCGGCAAAAGTCAGTATCCACGCCAGGAATCATCGCAAGGGCTGCGGTATCAATTGCAGTTCTTGGCCATAATGCATTAACGCCAATCCCATCCCGCTTTAACTCATCAGCTAATCCCAATACACACATACTCATTCCATACTTTGCCATTGTGTAGGCAAGGTGTGGCTTAAACCATTTTCCTTTCATTGAAAGTGGTGGTGAAAGCATCAAGATATGTGGATTTCTTCCCTCTTGCGCACTCTTCTTTAGATAAGGCAGGCAAGCTTGGGATGTTAAAAATGTGCCACGGGTATTAACCCCCATCATTAGATCAAATCTTTTTGCTGGCGTATTTTCAGTATTTGTTAAATTTATTGCTGAAGCGTTATTGATCAAAATATCAATTCCGCCAAATTCGGCAGCAGCTTTTTCAACTGCAGCCGCTATCTGATTTTCATCTCGAATATCACATTGAATTGGAAGAGCTTGTCCGCCAGCTGCTTCAATCTCACTTGCTGCTGTAAAAATTGTGCCTGGCAGCTTTGGGTGTGGATCAGCAGTTTTTGCTGCAATTGCGATCTGGGCACCATCTTTTGCAGCACGCAATGCAATTGCTAATCCGATTCCTCGAGAGCCACCGGTAATAAATATTCGCTTGCCAGCAAGAGTCATTACTTGACCTTACTCTTTTTGGTTAGGAAATTCATAAATGCTATTTGAGCCTCATCTGATTCGGTGGCCATTCTAAATAACTCACCCTCTGCCCGAATAACTTGATTCAAAGCTTCATGCGCGCTGCTCTTAAGCAACGCTTTGGTGTTAATTACTGCATTTGGTGGTTGCTCAGAGATCTCTTGTGCAAAAGCCATGGCAGCAGATAACTCATCATCAGAAATTGAGTTAATCAATCCCATTTGCAATGCCTCCTCCGCTGAAAAAGTGCGGCCAGTTAAAAAGATTTCAGAAGCCTTAGCATGTCCGACCAATCGTGGGAAAAGGTAACTTGAGCCGCCTTCAGCGACCAAACCTAAAGAAACAAATGGCATTGAAAACTTAGTATCAGAATTTGCTGTAACTAGATCACAGTGCATCAACATTGTGGTTCCAATTCCTACTGCCCTGCCCTTAACAGCTGCTATCAAAGGTTTTGGAAAGTTGTGAATAGCAAAAAGGAAGTTAAAGACCGGTGATCCTTCACTCATTTGAGGATTATTTGCAAAATCATTTATGTCATTTCCAGCAGTAAAAGAATCTCCGGTAGATGAAAGAACTACAACTCGAATACCAAAATCACCAGCAGCATTATTTATTTGGGTTGCCAACTCCTGATACATATCCTGAGTAATGGCATTCTTCTTTTCAGGCCGGTTTAGTGTCAGGTGCAAAATTGCGCCTATTTGCTCGGATTTAATAAAACTCACGCCGCAATAGTAGGCGCAAATGGCCGAATAAATCATCTAGTTGAGAATTTGGCCTAAGTAAGAGCACAATAGCCATTAGATCATTGGAGAGTGACCGTGGACGTTAAGATTTTGATGCGAGAGCTATCCCCTTTTGAACACCTTGTCTGTGAGCACCTATGTGAGGGGCTCACTAACGCTGCTATAGCCCGAGCCACCTCGCACTCTGAAAAAGTTGTCGAGAACACCGTTTCACGAGTTGCTCACGCATTCTCAATTAAATCAAATGGTGAGGTAAATGTTCGAGTGCTACTAGCTCTTGCTTACCGATCTCAGTTTGGCGATAAAGCCTTTGATAAGTTAGGAATTGATTGCAAGCACATGAGTATTGGCCCAAATGGCGAGCAAATCTGTGCTAAACATGTTGAATAAGTAATTTTTTTAATTTAGTGATTTAAGTCTAAGTGCCACCCCTTATTAAATCTGGGTAAGTGCTACCTCTACCAATTTAACCTTCAACCTACTTACTTCAGGAGTATTAATAGCAGTGAGAAGTACATAACTTCTCAAGGCAGTAAAACTGGAGAAATTAGGAGAAATTAATAATGAAACGTCGCACCTTCGATCGAATCGTCAGCTTTGTCGGTTTGGGACTTTCCGTATTTTTATTTGTAGCAGCAGCTCTTTTAAACTGGGGCGCTAGCTTTACAGATGAATCTGTTGCAACACAGTTGTCTCAACAAAAAATTACCATGCCAGATAAAGATAGCGCCGGATTTAAAGCTCTATCTGAAGAGGCGCAAGCAGCCCTTGCCCCATTTTCAAATATGCCACTTACTACCGGCAAGCAAGCACAAGCTTATGCAGATTTTTACATCGGCTCACACTTAAAAGGAATTGCTGGTGGAAAGGTTTACTCAGAGGTTAGCGGAATGGCATTAGGCGCTTCCGCTAAATCTAAGGCAGATCCAAAAAATGTTGCATTAGCAACTGAGGCTGCAACACTTATGGGTCAGCGCACATCCTTATTTATGGGTGAAACTTTGCGCGGATTACTTCTTTACTCATTTGCATTCTGGCAAATCGGCCAAATTGCAATGTATGCAGCTTGGGCCGCAGCAGTTGGTGGCGCATTGATGTTAGTTCTTTCACTACTCGGCTTTGCGCATATTCGTCGCGTAGAAGCTGACGCGACGATTTAAGGCCCTCACTCTCCAAGAGGGCAAAAGCCCCTAAGGTCTATAAAACCTTAGGGGCTTTTACTTTAACTTCTTACTTTTATCTCTCGATACTTCCATCAATAAATTGCTCAACCTTTTGGAAGGCCTGCTCATCGGTGTATTGCACCGGTGGCGACTTCATAAAGTAGCTAGATGGTGAAAGAAGTGGTCCACCAATTTTGCGGTCTAATGCAATCTTGGCAAGTGA
>KB900551.1 GCA_000378905.1 actinobacterium SCGC AAA028-A23 | reverse complement strand
ATGCCTAGAAACTAAAAAAATGGGTTGCCCTGCACGTAGAAGCAATTCTGCAACCAGTGCGCAGTCGTACCTTGAGAACTCAACAACGTGCAATAAAGTCAATGCCAAAGATTTCTTTAAGAAATCGAAGGCATTAATTGACGTTGTTAATTTTAATTTATTAAAAATAACAATTTCATTTTTGTTTTATAAATACCTTTGAAACTTAATTTACTAATTTATTTATTTTAATTAATAAATAGATTTGCTTTAAGTACAAAACAAAAAACAATTGATAAAGACTATAAACATAAGCGAACTCTGATTAATAAATTTATTAATTAGATAGCCATGTTTGTCTTTTTGTCAGATCAAATTTTCTATGGAGAGTTTGATCCTGGCTCAGGACGAACGCTGGCGGCGTGCTTAACACATGCAAGTCGAGCGATGAAGTTTCTTCGGAAATGGATTAGCGGCGAACGGGTGAGGAACACGTGAAGAATCTGCCCTCCACTTTGGGATAACACCGGGAAACCGGTGCTAATACCGAATATTGAAACATAAGTGGCATCACTGAGTTTTGAAAGAATTTCGGTGGAGGATGACTTCGCGGCCTATCAGCTAGTTGGTGAGGTAATGGCTCACCAAGGCAACGACGGGTAGCCGGCCTGAGAGGGCGACCGGCCACACTGGGACTGAGACACGGCCCAGACTCCTACGGGAGGCAGCAGTGGGGAATATTGGGCAATGGAGGAAACTCTGACCCAGCGACGCCGCGTGCGGGATGAAGGCCTTCGGGTTGTAAACCGCTTTCAGTAGGGAAGAAGCGAAAGTGACGGTACCTACAAAAGAAGCACCGGCTAACTATGTGCCAGCAGCCGCGGTAATACATAGGGTGCAAGCGTTGTCCGGAATTATTGGGCGTAAAGAGCTCGTAGGTCGTTTGTTACGTCGGATGTGAAAACCTGAGGCTCAACCTCAGGCCTGCATTCGATACGGGCAAACTAGAGTTTGGTAGGGGAGACTGGAATTCCTGGTGTAGCGGTGGAATGCGCAGATATCAGGAGGAACACCAATGGCGAAGGCAGGTCTCTGGGCCAATACTGACACTGAGGAGCGAAAGTCTGGGGAGCGAACAGGATTAGATACCCTGGTAGTCCAGACCGTAAACGGTGGGCACTAGTTGTGGGAACCTTCCACGGTTTCTGCGACGCAGCTAACGCATTAAGTGCCCCGCCTGGGGAGTACGATCGCAAGATTAAAACTCAAAGGAATTGACGGGGCCCCGCACAAGCAGCGGAGCATGCGGCTTAATTCGACGCAACGCGAAGAACCTTACCAAGGCTTGACATATAGGGAAAAGTGGCAGAGATGTCATGTCCGCAAGGGCCCTATACAGGTGGTGCATGGTTGTCGTCAGCTCGTGTCGTGAGATGTTGGGTTAAGTCCCGCAACGAGCGCAACCCTCGTTCTGTGTTGCCAGCATTTAGTTGGGGACTCACAGGAGACTGCCGGGGTTAACTCGGAGGAAGGTGGGGATGACGTCAAATCATCATGCCCCTTATGTCTTGGGCTGCACGCATGCTACAATGGCCGGTACAGAGGGCTGCAATACCGTAAGGTGGAGCGAATCCCAAAAAGCCGGTCTCAGTTCGGATTGAGGTCTGCAACTCGACCTCATGAAGTTGGAGTTGCTAGTAATCGTAGATCAGCATCGCTACGGTGAATACGTTCCCGGGGCTTGTACACACCGCCCGTCACGTCACGAAAGTCGGTAACACCCAAAGTCAGTGGCCCAACCGCAAGGGGGGAGCTGCCTAAGGTGGGATCGGTGATTGGGACGAAGTCGTAACAAGGTAGGCGTACCGGAAGGTGCGGCTGGATCACCTCCTTTCTAAGGAGCTTTCTTTAGATAAGTGGAGCATTGACTTTAATTTCCCCACAATTATCTTTTAAATTAATTTAAATTTTATTTGTTGAAATATTGCGCGTTGTTGGGTCCTGAGGGTACGAACCCTCTGGAGTTAATTAATAGGTGAAAATGTTTTTAAGCTTTTAAGAAATTAAAAAATAAAAATAACTCATCAACGTTAATTAACATCGCCCGTACCTTGAGAACTACACAGTGAACGCGAGCATCTTTGTAATAAATGTAGAAACAAATTAATAAGTGCAAATGGCGGATGCCTAGGCACCAGAAGCCGATGAAGGTCGTAGGAGGCTGCGAAAAGCCTCGGGGAGCCGCCAACCAGGCTTCGATCCGAGGATTACCGAATGGGGAAACCCGGCTGGAGTAATGTCCAGTCATTTCTCTCTGAATAAATAGGAGAGTCAAAGGTAACGAGGGGAAGTGAAACATCTCAGTACCCTCAGGAAGAGAAAACAACCGTGATTCCGTTAGTAGTGGCGAGCGAAAGCGGAAGAGGCTAAACCAATCATGTGCCAAGCCGGCAGGCGTTGCATGATCGGTGTCGTGGGACTAAATCGAATTGACTGCCGTTAATTCAACAAGTCAGAAAATAATGAAATAGATGAAGGACGTGGGAAAGTCCGGCATAGAAGGTGAGACCCCTGTAGTCGAAATTTCATTATCTTGTTTTTAGTATCCCAAGTAATACCGGACTCGTGTAATCCGGTATGAATCTGGCGGGACCACCCGCTAAGCCTAAATACTCTCTGGTGACCGATAGTGAACAAGTACCGTGAGGGAAAGGTGAAAAGAACCCCGCAAGGGGAGTGAAATAGAATCTGAAACCGTTTGCATACAAACCGTTGGAGCTGCCTTGTGCAGTGACAGCGTGCCTTTTGAAGAATGAGTCTACGAGTTAGTGTGATGTAGCAAGGTTAACCCGTCGAGGGGAAGCCGTAGCGAAAGCGAGTCTGAATAGGGCGAATAAGTTGCATCATCTAAACCCGAAGCGAGGTGATCTCGCCATGACCAGGTTGAAGCGCGGGTAAGACCGCGTGGAGGACCGAACCCACTAAAGTTGAAAATTTAGGGGATGAGTTGTGGCTAGGGGTGAAAGACCAATCAAACTTCGTGATAGCTGGTTCTCTCCGAAATGCATTTAGGTGCAGCGTCACGTGTTTCTTACTGGAGGTAGAGCTACTGGATGGCCGAGGGGTCCTACAAGATTACCAACGTCAGCCAAACTCCGAATGCCAGTAAGTGAGAACGTGGCAGTGAGACAGTGGGGGATAAGCTTCATTGTCGAGAGGGAAACAACCCAGAACAGCAACTAAGGTCCCAAAGCCTGTGCTAAGTGGAAAAGGATGTGAAGTCGCATAGACAACCAGGAGGTTGGCTTAGAAGCAGCCACCCTTAAAAGAGTGCGTAATAGCTCACTGGTCAAGTGATTTCGCGCCGACAATGTAACGGGGCTCAAGCACAGCACCGAAGTTCTGTCATTCACACACTATCCCGGTCGCAAGATCCAGGAGTGTGGATGGGTAGGAGAGCGTTGTGTAACTAGTGAAGCGGCGGAGGAATCCAGCCGTGGAAGTTACACAAGTGAGAATGTAGACATGAGTAGCGAAAGACGGGTGAGAAACCCGTCCACCGAATGACCAAGGGTTCCTGAGCCAGGCTAATCCGCTCAGGGTAAGTCGGGTCCTAAGGCGAGGCCGACAGGCGTAGTCGATGGACAACTGGTTGATATTCCAGTACCCACAATAGACCGACCGTGACGAATCAATAATGCTAAGTGTTTGAAGTTGGCTAGCAATAGCTGATGGAGCGCACGACCCAAGTTGGTAGTAGTCAAGCAATGGAGAGACGCAGGAAGGTAGTCCAACCCAGGCGATGGTTGTCCTGGGGTAAGAGTGTAGGAGGTTCTGTAGGAAAATCCGCAGAACAATCTCTGAGACTTGATGCCGAGCCGTAAGGCGAAGTGGATGATCCTATGCTGCCAAGAAAATCTTCTAGCGAGGTTTATAGTGGCCCGTACCCGAAACCGACACAGGTGGTCAGGTAGAGAATACCAAGGTGATCGAGAGAATCGTGGTGAAGGAACTCGGCAAAATACCCCCGTAACTTCGGGAGAAGGGGGGCTAATTTTTGTGTAGAGGTTTACCTTCGAAGCATAAGTTAGACGCAGAGAATAGGCTCAAGCGACTGTTTACCAAAAACACAGGTCCGTGCGAAGTTGCAAAACGATGTATACGGACTGACGCCTGCCCGGTGCTGGAAGGTTAAGGGGACTGGTTAGCTCTTCGGAGCGAAGCCGAGAACTTAAGCCCCAGTAAACGGCGGTGGTAACTATAACCATCCTAAGGTAGCGAAATTCCTTGTCGGGTAAGTTCCGACCTGCACGAATGGCGTAACGACTTGAGCGCTGTCTCCACCATGAACTCGGCGAAATTGCAGTACGAGTAAAGATGCTCGTTACGCGCGGAAAGACGGAAAGACCCCGGGACCTTTACTATATCTTGATATTGGTACTCGGAACGTTCTGTGTAGCATAGGTGGGAGACTTTGAAGCGGCACGCCAGTGTTCGTGGAGTCAAAAAATGAAATACCACTCTGAACGTTTTGAGTTTCTAACCTCGGCCCATTATCTGGGTCAGGGACAGTGTCTGGTGGGTAGTTTAACTGGGGCGGTTGCCTCCCAAAAAGTAACGGAGGCGCTCAAAGGTTCCCTCAGCCTGGTTGGTAATCAGGTGTCGAGTGTAAGTGCACAAGGGAGCTTAACTGTGAGACAGACATGTCAAGCAGGTGCGAAAGCAGGAACTAGTGATCCGGCGGTGGCTTGTGGAAGCGCCGTCGCTCAACGGATAAAAGGTACCCCGGGGATAACAGGCTGATCTTGCCCAAGAGTCCATATCGACGGCAAGGTTTGGCACCTCGATGTCGGCTCGTCTCATCCTGGGGCTGGAGTAGGTCCCAAGGGTTGGGCTGTTCGCCCATTAAAGAGGCACGCGAGCTGGGTTCAGAACGTCGTGAGACAGTTCGGTCCCTATCTTCCGTGCGCGAAGGAAACTTGAGAAGGGCTGTCCCTAGTACGAGAGGACCGGGACGGACGAACCTCTTGTGTGTCGGTTGTTTCGCCAGAAGCACGGCCGATTAGCAACGTTCGGAAGGGATAACCGCTGAAAGCATCTAAGCGGGAAGCTCGCTTCGAGATTAGGTTTCCCACTGGTTTACCAGGTAAGACCCCCAAGAGACTATTGGGTTGATAGGCCGGAAGTGGAAGAGGCGCAAGCCTTGCAGCTGACCGGTACTAATAGGTCGAGGATTTAACTACAACAATAAAAATAAATTTGAATCGCGTTCACTGTGTGGTTCCCGAGCTACGGTCGGGGATAAAAATAATTTTAGATTAATTTCTAATGATTTTTATCTTGACTTGATAACTCAATAATGTTTCGGCGGCCTTAGCATAGGGGAAACACCCGGTCCCATTTCGAACCCGGAAGTTAAGCCCTATAGCGTCGATGGTACTGCAAGGGGGACCTTGTGGGAGAGTAGATCGCCGCCGGACTCAATTTATGAAAGCCCTATTTGTTAATTCAAGTAGGGCTTTTTTTATTTCCAAGGCGTGAACATGCTAAGGAAATCAGCCAAATCCAATGTTTTTTCGATACCTTACTCACATGAGCGAAGAACTATTGCCAGGTGAGAACCCTATTGATTTGAACCAAATTAAATCAATGATTAATTCAATGAATAATCTTGCAATATCTGCCCACAGCGCTGAGTTTGAGAAAATTCACCAACAATTGCAACAAGCTTTAACAAATCTAGACGGAGTTTAAGGATATGAAGACTCGTCTAGATGCCGAGTTGGTCAGACGCGGGTTGGCAAGATCAAGAGACAACGCAATTGATTTAATTGATACCGGTCAAGTTTTGGTCAATGGCATCCCAGCATCAAAGGCTGCATCCCAAGTTGATGCTCAAATTTCAATCACATTAAAAAATGATCATGATGAGTTTGTTTCAAGAGGTGGTCACAAACTAGCTGGCGCGCTAGATCATTTTTCAACTTTGTCGGTTGAAGGAAAAGTGGCATTAGATGCAGGGGCATCAACTGGTGGTTTTACCGATGTTTTGTTAAAGCGTGGGGTTAAAAAAGTAATTGCAGTTGATGTTGGTTATGGGCAGCTTGCTTGGTCTTTGCAAAGTGATGAGAGAGTTAAAATTTTAGATCGCGTAAATGTTAGAACTTTGACTAAAGATATAGTTGGCGAGAGCGTTGATTTAATAGTGGCAGATTTGTCCTTTATATCTTTGAAATTGGTACTGCCAGCCTTAATCTCAGTGGCAAAGGATGAGGCAGATTTTCTAATTATGGTTAAACCTCAATTTGAGGTTGGTAAGGAAAAACTTGGCGCAGGTGGTGTTGTCAGAGATGCTCATTTAAGAAAAGAGGCGGTGCTTGCAGTTGCCTCTTCCGCCAAATCACTTGGTTTAGGCTGTTTTGGAGTGGTTGCTAGCAGTTTGCCGGGCCCAAGCGGCAATGTTGAGTACTTCCTGTGGTTAAACAAAGCGGCGCCTTCATTATTAGAAGTAGATTTAGACCTTGCGATTGAAAAGGGGCCGGCGTGAGCAAGGTGATCAAATCTGTTTTATTAGTAACTCACCCACATAGAGTTGAGGCTGCAACTGCAGCGAAAGAGCTAAATGCATTGTTAACGGCAAAGAACATCAATGTTTTTTCAACCCTCACAACATTGGATATTTCAGAGTATAAGCAAAATGATGCTGTTGATTTAGCGGTGGTGCTAGGTGGAGATGGCACGATGTTGCGCGCTGCGCAATTGTTCCGTGGCAAAAATGTTCCGATTTTGGGTATAAATCTAGGGCATGTGGGTTTTCTGGCAGAGATAGAGCGGCCTGCCTTGTCAGAGATCGCACAAGCTATTTCAGATAACTCATTTACTGTTGAAGAGCGAATGAGTTTGAATTATCAGTTAATTCGAGATGGTAAGCAGATCGAAACTGGTTGGGCATTAAATGAGGTTTTGGTAGAACGTAATGATCACCAAATGATTGATTTGTTTGTTCAGATTGATCACCGCCCGCTATCAAGATGGTGGTGTGATTCAGTAATTTGTGCAACCCCAACTG
Organism: actinobacterium SCGC AAA028-A23; assembly: GCA_000378905.1. Classification (GTDB taxonomy): domain Bacteria; phylum Actinomycetota; class Actinomycetes; order Nanopelagicales; family Nanopelagicaceae; genus Nanopelagicus. Next base: position 84,847 of record KB900551.1, on the reverse strand, counting down.
GTTCTACTGCCTACGCTTTTTCTGCAGGTGGTCCAGTGGTTTGGCCAGAGGTAGATGCAGTTGTTTTACTGCCCCTTGCTGCTCACTCGTTATTTTCTCGACCAATGGTTGTCTCACCAGAATCTGAAATTGTTTTGGATCTAGGAAGTGATTCTGCTGATTTAAATTCTGATGGAATTCGCAGAACTAAACTGCAAAAAAATGATCGAATTATCCTTACCAGCGATAAAGAGGATGTTTTATTGGCCCATATTAAAGCTGCCACATTCACTGATCGATTAGTTGCTAAATTTAAATTGCCAGTCGAGGGTTGGCGTGGGGAGTAAGAAACAAATAAAAAGTAGCCTTGAAGAGATTTCGATTCGAGGTTTAGGAGTTATTGAAAGTTCTAACATAGAGTTCAAACCCGGTCTTACGGTATTAACTGGTGAAACAGGTGCTGGAAAAACTATGGTCTTGACCGCTCTCGGCTTAGTTCTTGGTAGCAAATCAGATTCAGATTTAATCAGACAAGGTGCTGAGCGAGCGGTTGTAACTGGCAAATTCACAGTCCCAAAAGAGGTTGCAGATGAAGTTTTAGAACTTGGTGGCGAAGTGGATGATAATTCAGTAATTATTACAAGAACCATTAGTACTGCCGGCAAATCAAGGGTTCTAGTAGGGGGAGCGGTTTCCTCAACAACAGCGGTAAATACATTTTCATCCTCCTTAGTTGAAATTCATGCTCAGTCCTCCTCTTCAAAATTAACCAAGCCAGGGGTTGCCCGTGAGTTACTAGATCGCTTTGCTGCAATTGATATTGGAAAATATCAGCAGTTTTTTCAATCCTATAACCTCGTAAAAAACCGAATCGATGATTTAAAGAATCAATTAAAGCAGGCTGATACTCAGATAGAGGAGTTGAAGGCGTTTATTGATGAGTACAACAAATTATCTCCTAAACCAAATGAGTTAGATGAGGTTGAAAACGAGATAGCCAAATTAGGTTCAGTTGAGCAATTAAATCAATCTGTGACACAAGCTTTAAATCTTTTAGAAAATGATGAACTCTCAGCCATAAATTTGTTGCAGCAAATTAGAAAAAAATCTTGATTCAGTGCGGGGTAAAGATGGACAATTAGATCAAATCTCAGATCGTTTTATAGAAAATCTCCTAAATATCTCAGATGTAAATAGTGATTTAGCCTCTTATTTAGTGGATTTAGAGGCCGATCCTAATCGCTTTGAAAAATTGCAGGAGCGCAAGGCTGGATTGAATGCATTGCTACGTAAATATGGCAAAGGAAGTGATCGCCAAATTGCTTATGAGCAGTTGTTAGTAGATGGTAGTAAAGCTAAAGATCGAATAGAAGATCTGTCTGGTGGGCAGGTGCGAGTTGATGAACTTGAGAAAGAGGCGGGTGAGATATTTGCTTCTCTGAAAAGTGAAGCTATGAAACTTAGTGAAAAACGCGCCTCGGCTGCGAAACAACTCTCAGAGGAGGTTACTGATGAGGTAAGAAACTTATCAATGCCAAATGCAACCTTTCAAATATCTCATCAAATATCTAGTGCAGATACTGCATCTGATTACACTCAATTTGGAATTGATGAAATTACCCTTTTGTTTTCCGCTCATGCCGGTGGCACTCCTCTGCCTCTAAATAAAGTTGCAAGTGGGGGTGAATTATCTCGAGTGATGCTCGCTCTTGAGGTTGTAATTGCAGAGGCAGAACCAATTGGCACATACATTTTTGATGAGGTTGATGCAGGCGTTGGTGGAAAAGCAGCGGTTGAGATTGGTCGAAGATTGGCCAAATTATCTAAATCTGCTCAAGTAATTGTGATTACACATTTGGCTCAAGTTGCAGTCTGGGCCGATAATCATTTGGTAGTTAAAAAGAATGAAGATGGGCTAGTTACTCAATCTGATGTGTTGGAAGTTACTCAGCAGGAGCGAAAGGTTGAAATTGCACGCATGTTAAGCGGTCAGGAAGATTCTCAAACCGCACAGGAACATGCAGGGGAGTTATTAGCGATTGTTAGGAATGCCTGATAATCTAGTCTTCCATGACCACCAATCATGTGAGTAAACATATATTTGTTACCGGTGGTGTCGCCTCAAGTTTAGGCAAGGGATTAACAGCCTCAAGTCTTGGTCGCCTGCTTAGAGCTCGTGGTTTACGGGTCACGATGCAAAAACTGGATCCATATTTAAATGTTGATCCTGGCACGATGAACCCATTTCAACATGGTGAGGTCTTTGTGACCGATGATGGTGCTGAAACAGATCTTGATATCGGCCATTATGAGCGCTTTCTAGATAGCAATCTTCATGGCTCAGCCAATATCACTACTGGTCAGATCTACTCCAAGGTGATCGCTAAGGAACGTCGTGGTGAGTATCTAGGTGAAACTGTTCAAGTAATTCCACACATAACCAATCAGATAAAAGATGCCATGAAAGCAATGGCTGGCGCTGATGTTGACGTGGTTATTACCGAGATTGGTGGAACTGTTGGAGATATTGAATCTCTGCCATTTTTAGAGGCGGCCAGACAGATAAGACAAGATGTTGGTCGAGATAATGTTTTCTATCTTCATGTTTCTTTGGTTCCATATATGGGTCCAGCGGGTGAGTTAAAGACAAAACCAACGCAACATAGCGTTTCTGCCCTTAGATCAATTGGTATAACACCGGATGCAATTGTTTTGCGAAGTGATCGCCAGATTCCCGATTCGGTAAAAAAGAAGATTTCTTTGATGTGCGATGTTGAAATTGAGGGCGTGGTCGCAGCTGTTGATGCGCCATCTATTTATGACATTCCTAAAGTGCTGTATTCAGAGGGCTTGGATAGTTATGTGGTTAAGCGTCTTCAGCTCAAATCCACTGATGTGGTGTGGGGTGAATGGGAAGACTTACTGAACAAGGTTCATAATCCAAAACATGAAGTTACTGTGGCATTAGTAGGTAAATATATAGATCTACCCGATGCGTATTTATCTGTAACTGAAGCCTTAAGAGCTGGCGGCTTTGCCAATTACGCAAAGGTAAATATTAAATGGGTCGCAAGTGATAGTTGTGCAAGCGAGAAAGAGGCGCAACAAAATCTTGGTGATGTTGATGCTATCTGTGTGCCAGGTGGATTTGGTGTTCGAGGCATTGAAGGAAAACTTGGCGCGTTAAGATTTGCCAGAGAAAATAGAATTCCAACCCTTGGTCTTTGTTTAGGTTTGCAATGCATGGTGATCGAAGTGGCTCGTAATTTAGTTGGATTAAAGGATGCTAACTCTGCTGAGTTTGATGAGAAAACTTCTAATCCAGTTATCTCAACTATGAGTGATCAGGTTGATATTGTTGCCGGCAATGGTCAGATGGGCGCAACCATGAGATTAGGTCTTTACAAAGCAGATCTCTTGGCTGGCTCTGTTGTGGCAGGAGTTTATGGTTCAACACAAATAAGTGAGCGACATCGCCACCGATATGAAGTAAACAATAAGTATCGCGATCAGATCGCATCCTCTGGTTTAGTGTTTTCAGGGTTATCTCCAGATAAAAATTTGGTGGAGTTTGTTGAGCTTCCTAAATCAATTCATCCTTACTATGTTGGAACACAAGCACATCCTGAGTTTTTATCAAGACCAACACGTCCTCACCCATTATTTGTCGGTCTAATTGCGGCGGCGATCGCAAAGCATGGCAAGTGATCATTTAGTAGATTTCTTCAATTACCTTTCCATAGAGAAGGGTTTATCTAAGAACACGATCTCCTCTTATCAGCGGGATTTGCAGAAATACTTTGATTATTTATCGATAAATAGCCAAGATTTCGCTTCGATTCAAGCCGAAGATTTAAATCAATATGTTGCTTGGCTGCGCGGTAAAGCTAGCGGCAATAAATTAGGTGAGTCTTCGATAGCTAGAAATGTGATTGCTATTAGAAATTACTATAAATATCTATCAAAGGAGCATGGGAACAAAGATATTGCTTCAAATTTTCATCCGCCGAAGATTCCAAAGCGGTTACCGAAAGCTTTATCTATTGATCAAATAACCAAGATTCTTTCAATCGCAGGTGAAGATTTAATCTCAGTGCGGGATCGAGCCCTATTAGAGATCTTGTATTCAACTGGTGCACGTGTTACTGAAGTTATAAACCTAGATATATCAGATATCTCATCAACAAAAAACGAGGAGCAGGAATTCACAACGATAAAATTGAAAGGTAAGGGCGGAAAAGAACGGGTTGTACCTCTGGGAAGTTATGGGCTTAGTGCGATAAATGATTATCTAACTAGATCTCGACCAACATTGGTAAAGGTTTCAACCCAAAAAGCATTGTTTCTAAATCAACGTGGAGGAAGATTAACTAGGCAAAGTGCATGGAATGTTGTTGCAGCAAGGTCAGCAAGAGCTGGACTAAAGGGTGAAGTTACGCCCCACTCGTTACGACATTCATTTGCTACTCATTTATTAGATGGTGGGGCAGATATAAGAGTTGTTCAAGAGTTGCTTGGTCATTCATCTGTGACAACGACACAGATCTACACTCTAATTACGATTGATCGTTTGCGCGAGAGTTATTCAAGCGCACATCCAAGAAGTAAGTAGATTTACCGTCCGCGAAGTCTGCGAGCGATAATACTTTGATCACCTTTTGCTTCTAAATCTGCGATGATAATAGAAAGTGATTCTCTAACAATTCGACCTCGATCAACTGCTAGACCTAAATCACCGCGCAGAGCTAATCTTGCTTGATCTAAATCATAAAGTTCATCAGGGGAGAGATAAACAGTAATTTTCTCATCATGTTTTTCACGGCCACTTGGTGCGCGATCAAAAGCGTTAACGCGACGACGGGGAGTTTGTCGCACAGAATTCTTAGCAGTTGGTGCAGCGGTTGGCGCTTGAACGATTTCTTCACTGCTTTCACGTTGAGAAGGTACTGCACTTAAGGTTGCAGTGTTTCTAAATAACTCATCAGCGCCTGGCAAACTCACTCTGCGGCTCATTTTGCTCCTCCTCTTGCTATTAACTCTCTAGCCAATCTTCGGTAAGAAGCAGATCCAGAACTGCTGCTTGCATAAGCTGTTACCGGTACTCCAGCAACTGTAGATTCTGAGAAACGAACAGTTCTTGAAATGATGGTGTCGAAAACCTCATCTGGAAACTCTTTATCAATAAGTTCAAGAACCTCACGAGAATGGCTCGTCTTGCGCTCAAACATGGTGGCAAGAATTCCCAATATTTGTAGCTCGGGATTTGTATTCTCTTTAATTTTTTGAATAGTTTTCTTTACTAAAGAAAGACCTAGAACTGCAAAGTACTCACACTCCATCGGAATGATTACGCCATTTGATGCCGTCAATGCGTTAACAGTTAAGGTTCCAAGGGATGGCGAGCAATCAATTAAAATCACGTCATACTTATCAAGCACAGGTGCCAATAATTTACGAAGTTTATGCTCCTTGGCAATCTCTGAAACAAATGCTGCCTCTGCCGCTGCTAAATCTTCATGTCCTCGGATGAAATCTAAGCCAGGAACAGTTGATTTAAGAATGAAATCTTCTAGCTTGGCTTCAGAATCATTTAACAGATACCAGATTGATCCATATTGCTCACGAAGAGCGGCCCCCTTGATACCTAAACCGGTTGTCATAGAGGCTTGAGAATCAAAATCGATTAATAAAACTCGACGACCAACCTCAGCTAAAGCTGCACCTAAGTTAATTGCAGTAGTGGTTTTACCAACTCCACCTTTTTGGTTAACAACTGAAATTACCCGAGCATTTCCACTTTCTGGAGTTTTTGTTGGCTCTGCAAATGTGACAAGTTTCTTGCCCAAAACATCGGCGGTAGTTGCCAAGCTCTCTTCTTTAGGATTACGAGCAGGTTTCAAAGTCGATTTAGCGGTTAAGCGAGATGTCTGTCTAGCGTTTTTTCCCATAGGCAGAACCTACGGTGGGGCATGTGCAAAGGCAAGGATGTGTGAAGTATCTTGTGCGCATGTCGCAAGATAATTTATCCACAGAGGCAACCCCGGCAGCATCCATTACCGATGGCCGCGTTGCGGGATTCTCCTTGCATTTAACTAACTTTGATGGCCCCTTTGATCTTTTGCTTCAATTAATCTCCCGCCATAAGTTAGATATCACCGAAGTAGCTTTGGGCGCTGTCACCGATGAGTTCATTTCATATATCAAGCAGCTAGAAAATGCTGAACAGGGCTGGGATCTGGATAAAACCACAGAGTTTCTAGTGGTGGCAGCGACTCTGCTGGATCTAAAGGCAGCCAAACTGCTGCCTTCTGGTGAGGTTGATGATGAGGCTGATTTAGCTCTTCTTGAAGCAAGGGATCTGCTCTTTGCTCGCCTTCTGCAATATCGAGCATTTAAAGAAATCGCGTCTATATTCTCAGAGCGAATTGAGCGGGAGGAGAAATCCTTTGCGCGTTTGGTGGCACTTGAGCCACACTTTGCCCAATTACTCCCAGAGGTTCTAATTGGTGTTGGAGCCCAACGCTTTGCAGCGGTTGCCAACCGGGTTTTAACTCCAAAAACCACTCCTGCTTTTAGTATCGACCATCTACACCAGCCGCTGGTTAGTGTGGCTGAGCAAGCGGCAAAGGTTGTTGAGCACCTGCGTAAATCAGGACGGGTAACCTTTAGGGCATTAATCGCAGATGCGGATTCAACCCTCGTTGTAGTGGCAAGATTTCTATCTCTGCTTGAGCTTTACCGAGAGGGCGTGGTTAGGTTTGAGCAGATGGTTTCTCTAGGAGAGTTGCAGATAACCTGGGTTGGAACTGCTGAAGGAGAGATTAGAGTTAGTGATGAGTTTGATGTTCCTGTCCAAACGATAGATGAGGCCGATAATGTCTGAAGTTGAACTGCAACGTTGCCTTGAGGCGATCTTGATGGTGGTGGATGAGCCTGTAACTGAGCTTGTTTTAGCTCAGATTATTGAGGCCCCCACTGAGGAGATTGTTTTTGCCTTGAATAATCTGGCTGCAAAGTATGAGGCAGAGCAGCGTGGTTTTGAACTCCGTCAGGTCTCTGGTGGGTGGCGTTATTACAGCCATCCAGATATGGCTCCATTGGTTGAAAAATTTGTTTTAGATGGCCAACAAGCCCGTTTAACCCAGGCAGCCTTGGAAACTTTAGCTGTTATTGCCTATCGCCAGCCTGTTTCAAGAGCCAGAGTTTCAGCGATCAGAGGGGTAAATGTTGAGGCTGTAATGAAGACCTTGGTAAATAGGGGATTAGTTGAAGAGGTTGGCATTGAGGGTGAATCTGGCGCAGTTTTGTATCAAACAACCTCGTTCTTCTTGGAAAAACTTGGTCTAAATTCCATTACAGATCTGCCTGCTCTTGCACCATTTCTGCCAAATATCGATGGCTTGGATGAACTGCTTTCAACTTTAACTGATTAATCCTTTCTAGTTAGGCGAATCAACTCTTAGCGGTAAACTAAGCCGTGGCCTTAACTCGATTGAATAAAATAATTGCCGATGCTGGTATTGCTAGTAGACGAGCTGCTGATCAATTAATTCTCGATGGGCGAGTAAAAGTTGATGGTGAAACGATTCAAGAGCTCGGTGGTAAATATGATCCGGAAATTGCTGAGATTCAAGTAGATGGTGAGAGTTTAAAGATAAATAAGTCTAAGACTTATGTAGCCTTTCATAAACCAGCAGGAGTAATTTCTACCATGTCAGACCCGGAAGGAAGAACTAATCTGGGTGATTTTTTCGCTGATCGAAAAGATCGTTTGTACCATGTTGGTCGTTTGGATAAAGATTCTGAAGGTTTAATCCTGCTTACCAATGATGGGGAATTAGCCCATCGGGCAACTCATCCTTCCTATGGTTTGGAAAAGAAGTACTTAGTTGAGGTTGAAGGGGAATTCAATAAAACTTTTTCAGATCAACTTCTCCAAGGAGTAAAGCTTGAAGATGGGTTGGCCCGGGCCCTAAAGGTGGTTCATTTAAGGGCAGTTTCGAAGAATCATCATTGGGTTGAGATCACAATCCATGAAGGTCGATACCACATCATCAGGCGCCTGATAGAAAGCTTAGGTCTTAAGGTTCTCAGATTGATCCGTTTAGAGTTCGGTCCAATCTCCTTGGGGGATATGAAACCTGGTCGTCATAGAGTGCTAAATTCACAAGAACAGGCAAATCTCTTTACCCTTCTAAAGATAAATATATAAATAGATATTATTCATACCGGTTTATCTATTTATCGTTTTTTTAGGGGTTGAGAAATACCGTTTTATCGATAAAACCGAGGGCAAGATTCGGTCGGTAAAGCAATTTATCGATATTTGCATCGATATGATTAAAAGCCCTAAATCGATAAATCATCTCGATTAAAACCTATTTATCGTCTTAATAATTAGTGGTTTCACAGTTAAATTAACAATCATTCTGGCAGGGCTTATCGATACTATAGCGATATGCGAGTACGTGGGATACGCGGGGCAACCCAGATAGATACAGATAATCCAGAGCAGATTGTCGATTCAGTAAGTGAGCTCCTAACTCAGATGCTGGCCGTAAATCAAATAGAGGTAGAGGATCTAATTTCGATTATCTTTACTTCAACCCCGGACTTAGCATCGGAGTTTCCTGCAGTTGCAGCACGCAAGATTGGGTTAGGGAATGTGCCGTTGCTGTGCTCCGTTGAAATTAATGTTCCTAATTCATTGCCGAGGGTTGTACGGGTACTAATTCACGCTCATTTGGACCGCCAGCTGACAGAGGTAAAGCACGTTTACTTAAAAGGAGCATCAGTTCTACGTAAAGATTTGGCTCAATGATCCAGTCAATACGCGTGGTTGGTGCTGGATTGATCGGTACATCTATCGGTTTGAAGATGAAATCCCTCGGATGCAAGGTAGAAATCATTGATACCGATGTAAATTCGATGAAGCTTGCTCAAGATCTAGTTAAAAGTGAAAAACTCTCTGAGCCTGAATTGATCATTATCGCAGTTTCAGTAGATGCAAATGCAAAGGTTGTAATTGAGCAACTAAATGCCAATCCAAATTCGATAGTTTGTGATTTAGCGAGCGTAAAGTCTGATCTTTTACTTCAGGTTGATAAATTATCAGCGCATCCTGAAAATTTCGTCTCATTGCATCCGATGGCAGGACGTGAAGTAAATGGGGCCGAGAATTCTAGAGCGGACCTGTTTGAAGGAAGAGCATGGATAGGTATATCTGATTCGCTCAAAAACAAGAAGAACAACGAAATAATTGAATCTTTGGTAAGCGGTTGCGGGGGAGTGCTCTACTGGCTAACTTCAAAGGAACATGATGAAACGGTTGCCTTACTTTCTCATTTACCTCAGATTTTAAGCAGCTTGCTAGCTTCAAAATTAAATGACGTTGATCCAAATAAACTAAATCTTGCTGGTCAGGGACTTCGCGATGTAACAAGATTGGCAGCCTCTGATGCAAAATTATGGGCCCAGATTTTAACTTCAAATAAAGATTCGATTCAGCCACTGCTTAAAGATTTCATCGCATCATTAACAAAACTTCAGGATTCTCTAAATTCAACAAATCAAGATCAGGTTGCTGCCATTTTAAATCGCGGCATCACAGGAAAAGCACGCATTCCAGGAAAACATGGCGCAAAAAATCGTGACTATTCGTTTTTACCAATCGTTATTGATGATAAACCAGGGCAATTAGCATCCATATTTAATGAATGCGCGAAGGTTGATGTGAATATTGAAGATTTGAGCATTGAGCACTCTCCAGGCCAAGAGACTGGGTTAATTACCCTTTCACTTTCTGCGCAAGATTGCGAAAAACTATCTGAGCACTTAATCAGCAAAGGATTTAGGGTTCATCCCACCAAAAATCGATAAATAAATATAAATACTAAAGATAGACTAAGCGCCATGTCCGCTCTTGTTTTAGCCATAGATGGTCCAAGCGGTTCCGGAAAATCCTCAACATCTAAAGCAATTGCGATCAGAGCTAATTGGAGTTACTTAGATACTGGAGCATTATATCGAGCTGCTACCTGGTTGGCTCTCGAAAACAAAACATCGGAAGAAGAAACGCTGGTTGATTTATTAGAACAAAACTTAATAACTTTTAATACAAACCCAAGCGACCCACGTATTTTTGTGAATGATAAAGATCTAACAGATGAAATCAGATTACACAGAATTAATGATGTGGTTAGTTCAATCAGTTCAATGGCTGGTGTTCGCAAGAAACTTATGGAAATTCAAAGAGAGTACATAAACAACGCACCTATCGGAATTGTTGTTGAAGGAAGAGATATCGGAACTGTGATTGCTCCGAATGCTCAACTTAAGATATATCTGCATGCAGATATCGATGCTAGAACTCAACGCCGGGCGGGTGAAATTACTGAAAATCTAGCGATTAATACCATCACGCAATCACTTGAATCCCGTGACGAAGTTGATACCACTCGTGCAATTTCACCTCTTGCACAAGCAGAGGATGCTGCTGTAATTGATTCAACGAGATTGACACTGCAAGAGGTTGTTGATCAAATCTGGAAATGGTTAAAACAAAGGAATCTTCTGGGATTACCAACTATTGCTGTTATTGGTCGACCTAATGTTGGTAAATCAACTTTAGTTAACCGAATGATTGGTCGTCGAGAAGCAATTGTGGAAGATACGCCAGGTGTAACTCGGGACAGAGTTAAGTATGAAGCTGAATGGAATGGCCGGAGATTTTTCTTGATTGATACGGGTGGATGGGAAGTAAAACCAGAGGGAATCTCAGAGAAGATAACTGCCGGAGCAGAGGCTGCAATTAGAGAGGCCGATTTAGTTATGTTTGTGGTTGACGCTCAAGTTGGCGCTCTTGATGAAGATCAATCATTAGTTGACTTGCTTCGCAAGAGTGGAAAGAAAGTAATTTTAGTTGGAAACAAAATAGATAACGCTGAGGATGAAGCTGATGGCTATGCACTGTGGAATTTAGGATTAGGTGAGCCAAGATTTGTATCGGCACTTCATGGACGCGGTAGCGGCGACCTTTTGGATTTATTGATTGCTCAACTTCCGGAGGTTGGAAGTGCACCAGTTGATGATGGATATCGAAGAGTTGCATTGGTCGGTAGGCCAAATGTTGGAAAATCTAGTTTGTTAAATGTTTTAGCAGGGGCACCTCGAGTTTTAGTAGATGATGCAGAGGGCACCACCAGGGATGCAGTCGATGAATTGATAGATTTTGGTGGATCCACTTGGAGATTTATCGATACAGCTGGAATTAGAAGACGAGCACATCAAGCAAGTGGTACTGATTATTACGCTTCATTAAGAACTGCTATTGCATTAGATCGAGCAGAGGTTGCCTTAGTAATTTTTGACGCTTCTCAGATATTAACTGAACAAGATATACGAATAGTTTCTATGGCAGATGAAGCAGGAAAAGCCCTGGTCATTGTGATGAACAAGTGGGACTTAGTTGATGAGGAGCGGCAATTGGTTTTAGATCGAGAGATCGAACGGCAACTAGAACGGTATCCATGGGCCCAGCGGGTTAATCTGTCAGCCAAAACTGGTTGGCACCGGGATCGGTTAGCACCCGCCCTTCGAACAGCCCTTACAAATTGGGAAAAACGAATTCCTACCGCAAAATTAAATGCATTCTTGGGCGAATTAGTAGCGGCCAATCCACCACCAGTTAGAGGGGGCAAGCAGCCTAAGATTAAGTTTGCAACACAGGCAGGAACATGTCCACCAAAGTTTGTGGTTTTCGCCAATGGGTTCTTGGAGAATGCCTACCGACGATTTATTGAACGTCGTTTACGTGAAGTATTTGGGTTTGATGGCACACCGATTGAGGTTGCAGTGAAATTAAAGGAGCGTGATGATGCTTAACATACCCAACGCTTTAACTTTACTAAGGGCGCTTGGGGTGCCAGCATTTCTATATACTTTTTTAGTCCTAGAAAGGCCCATTCTTAGTTTTACAATAATTGCTATCGGTGCCTTAACAGATTATCTGGATGGAAAGATTGCTCGAGCCTTAAATCAAACCTCTGAATTTGGTGCCAAGTTTGATCCTGCCGTAGATCGGTTCTATATAGCTGCGGTGATTGTTGCCCTTGCAGTTAAAGAGTTCCTGCCATGGTGGTTAGTAATCTCAATTATCGCCAGAGATTTGATTTTGCTGATGGTAGTAATCTTGCAACGACTAAGGGGCGTTCCTTTCTTATCGGTTTCCTATTTAGGCAAAGCTGCCACCTTTAATTTGCTCTATGCATTCCCGTTCTTACTTCTAGAAGATGTGTCGGTTATCGGACCGTTTTGCTATCTAGCGGGTTGGGCCTTTGCCATTTGGGGAGTGAGCCTGTACTTTTACACAGGTATTGAGTATTTGATCAAAGGCATCAAGAGCTCGATAAAAGGTAGATAGGGGAATCATGTCATCGGTACCTGTAGAACTTCGCTACACAAAAGAGCATGAATGGATTCAAGAGTTATCACCAACTAAATTCAGAATTGGAATTACCGATTTTGCACAAGCTGCTCTAGGCGACATTGTTTACATTCAACTTCCTAAGACGGGTGCTGAGATTAAAGCCAACTCTGTGTGTGGTGAGGTTGAGTCAACCAAATCGGTATCCGAGATTTACGCACCAATTACCGGAAAAGTTGTAGCAGTAAATGAAAAACTAGATTCAAATCCAGAAACCATAAACTCCGATCCATATGGAGCTGGATGGATTGCTGAGATCGAGATTGCATCGGCTCCGCTGCAGGATGTTCTACTTTCTGCTGCTGATTATCAAAATCTAACGGCTTGACCCAAGCCAACTAGGGCAATAGTGTGAGCCTCTAGTTGAAGGTAAATGAATGGAGGAGTGATGGCTGATAAAGCAACCCCGCCAAAGGATCTAACCTCCACTCTTAACATGCGTCAATTAAGGGCAATCCCACAAGCCCAAGTGTCCGATGAGGTTTTCAAATCATTATCTGATGAACAACGAAATGTTTTGAACAATCTACCAAAAGGTCAAGGAATTCTCTTTGTACTAAAAGGTGCTGGTGTTGGTTCAAGATTTCTGCTCGATGCGGCTGAAACTAAGATTGGTCGGGATATTAATAATGAGATACACCTCGACGACATTACTGTTTCAAGATCCCACGCTTTAATCACCAAAAATGATGGATATCGAATTAAAGATCTTGGAAGCTTAAATGGAACTTATTTGAACGCGATAGCCGTTCGAGATGCTCAAATTCAATCAGGAGATGAAGTACAAATTGGTAAATTTCACCTAACACTTTTCATAGGGGATAAGTAATGAATGTTCCAGCACGGGCATATCTGAGTATTGGTGAAGTATTATCACGATTACGCACTGAATTTTCTGATATTACGATCTCAAAGATACGGTTTTTAGAATCAGAAGGTTTAATTGAACCGCAACGAACACCAAGTGGTTATCGTAAATTTACAACCAATGATTTAGAAAGACTCCGTTTCGTATTACTTGCCCAACGTGATCAGTATTTACCATTAAAGGTAATCAAAGAGAATTTAGATGCGATGGACCGTGGTTTGGTTCCAGCAAAAGTTGTCGGCGGAATTGCTTCTCCTAGATTAGCTTCCAATGAGGGAGTACTTACTGCTGAACAATTCAATACCGAAAATGATCTTCGCTTAACCCGCGCTGAGTTATTATCTGCAAGTAATCTCACAGAAGATCAGTTAGTTGAGATTGAATCATATGGTTTGATCACAATTCGCGGACGTCATTACGACTCAGACGCTCTTGCGGTTGCTAAAGCAGTTGCAGAGATTTCAGCCTTTGGTATCGGCGCTCGCCATCTTCGCGCTTTCAAAACTGCGGCAGATCGTGAAATCGGTTTAGTTGAACAGGTAACAACTCCACTGCTTAGGCAGAAGAGCACGGAAGCTAAAGCAAGAGCTGAAGAGGTTGAACGAGAATTAGCATCATTATCAATACGACTACATGCATCTTTAGTGCGTGCTGGTTTACATCGCAGTAAATAACTTAGTAATAAATGAGTACTTATCATCCAGTTGAAGTTATGGGCGTGCGAGTTGAGATGCCATCAAATCAACCAATTGTTTTGTTAAAAGAATTAGATGGTGTTCGCTATCTGCCTATCTGGCTGGGTGCCGTCGAGGCAACTGCAATAGCTTTTGCTCAACAAGAGGTTAAACCACCACGACCTTTAACCCATGATCTTTTCAAAGATGTAATTGGTGAATTAGGGGCAAAACTAAACACTGTTTACTTAACCGAACTTCGCGATGGAATCTTTTATGCCCAGTTGAATTTTGAAGATGGTCCAAAGGTCTCGGCAAGACCAAGTGATGCAATTGCCTTGGCTCTTCGAATGGGTGCTCCAATTCTTGCCAGCGAGGAGCTGCTTTCAGATGCTGGAATTGAGATTCCAGACCAAGCAGAGGATGAGGTTGAGCGTTTTAAAGAGTTTCTTGATCAGATTAACCCAGAAGATTTCCTCGGGTAAGTCCAACTCTAAACCTTTGGTTGAGTTTGGTCGTGTCGCAGAACAATGTTGGTACAGCCATATTCTACAATTAAGCCTTCCCCATAGAATTGAGTCCCCATGAACACCTCATCGGATATCGGCTACCGCGGAGCAACTGCATGTGTTGCCGCTGGAATTTCTTATCGCCAATTAGATTATTGGGCACGTACTGGATTAGTTGAGCCTGGTGTTAGAGGCGCTGCTGGTTCAGGTTCTCAACGTCTATATAGTTTTAGAGATATCTTGGTTTTAAAAATTGTTAAACGGCTTTTAGATACAGGTGTGTCTCTTCAAAATATTCGTACCGCAGTTGAACATTTGCGTTCAAGAGGTGTTTCAGATTTAGAGTCGATCACATTAATGAGCGATGGTGCATCAATTTATGAGTGCACTAGCCCTGATGAAATCGTAGATCTTCTTCAAGGTGGTCAAGGAGTGTTTGGCATTGCCATCGGTAAAGTTTGGAGTGAGGTTGAGGGCTCCCTTTCATTGCTGCAGGGTGAGAGCCTTGAGGATGGATCCCTCGTGGTAAGTGGTGAATCTAACGATGAGTTAGCTCAACGTAGAAAGCTTAAAGGCGCTTAAACCAACTAAAGTACTTCCCTAGACAACAAGTAATTTGGGGGAGTGATGGAACATAGATCTGATTTCGTAGATCGCCATGTCGGTCCTAATCATTACCAAATTCAAACCATGCTGCTAGAGCTTGGTTACAAAGATTTAGATTCATTCATCAAAGCTGTTGTGCCAGCGAATATCCACATAAAAGGTGAAATTGAGAAATCTGTACCGATCGGAGTTTCTGAGAGTCAGGCACTGAGTGAAATCAAGAAACTGGCCTCAAAAAATATAATTAAAAGAAATTTCATAGGGGCTGGGTATTACGGAACGAAAACTCCGGCAGTTATTTTAAGAAACGTATTAGAAAATCCTGGTTGGTACACCGCATACACTCCTTATCAACCTGAAATCAGTCAAGGAAGATTAGAAGCAATCTTTGCATTTCAAACAGCGGTCACAGATTTAACTGGTCTTGCAATTGCCAATGCTTCTATGCTTGATGAAGCAACTGCTGCTGCTGAAGCGATGACTCTGGCCCGCCGAGTATGGCAAGGAAGTGATGATGCTGCTTTCTTAATAGATTCGGAGTTACATCCTCATGTTAAAGCGGTGATTCAAACACGTGCAAAACCTCTAAAAATTAAGATTGTTGAAAATGATTTCAAAAACTTAAAAATTACGGAAGAGATTTTTGCTGGTTTAATCGCTTATCCAAATTCGTCGGGCGAAGTAAAAGATATTCAACCAATTATTAAGGCAATTCAAGACAAACAAGCCTTGGCAATCGTTGATTGTGATCTTTTGGCACTCACTATTTTCAAGTCACCAGGGGAGTGTGGAGCAGATATTGCTGTTGGATCAGCTCAAAGATTTGGTGTCCCGGTCGGTTTTGGCGGGCCTCACGCAGGTTTCATGTCGGTACGCACAGGATTGGAAAGATCTTTACCTGGCAGATTAGTGGGTCAATCTGTTGATACTCATGGCAATTTGGCCTTTAGATTGGCTCTACAAACCCGTGAACAACATATTCGACGAGATAAAGCCACTTCAAATATTTGCACCGCGCAAGTTTTATTAGCAGTGATCTCTGCTTTCTATGCGATGTGGCATGGACCATCTGGACTTTATGCAATTGCAACTCAGATCCAGAAATTAGCGTTGAATTTCAGAACATCTTTGAAAAATGCTGGATACCAAGTAGGAGAGTATGAGATTTTTGATACTGTTTTAATTCATACCGATAAAGCCGGTGTTTTGTTTGCTGCTGCTGAGAAAGCGGGCATGAATATAAGATTAATAAGCAATAATCAAGTAGCTGTAAGTTTTGATGAACAAACAAGCGAAGAAGATCTACAGGATTTACTTAAGGTGTTTAAGGCAGAGATCATTAATGCCAAAAATATCTCAACTAGATTTACTAGAAACACAGCGTATTTAACCCATCCAATCTTTAATACATATCATTCAGAAACCTCAATGTTGCGCTATATCAGGACCTTATCTGATCGAGATTTAGCATTGGATCGAACAATGATCCCGCTAGGTTCATGCACAATGAAACTTAATGCAACATCGGAAATGATTCCGATTACTTGGCCAGAATTCAATTCTATTCATCCATTTGCGCCGATCGAACAAACCCAGGGTTATGTTGAACTAATTGAGTCATTGAGTAAATGGTTAACTTCCGTCACTGGATACGACGCAGTTTCACTGCAACCTAATGCTGGATCGCAGGGAGAGTTTGCAGGTTTGTTGGCAATTAGAAATTACCTAGATAGTAAAGGTGAACAGAATAGAACCATCTGTTTGATTCCTTCTAGTGCGCATGGAACTAATGCTGCAAGTGCTGTTATGGCAGGCATGAAAGTTATTGTTATAGCTTGTGATGAAAATGGAAATGTTAGTTTAGAGGATTTAAAGAATAAGATATCTGAATACAAGAGCGAGTTAGCTGCGCTAATGGTTACGTATCCTTCTACACATGGAGTATTTGAATCCGCGATATCTCAAATTTGCGAGATGATTCATGATGCTGGGGGACAGGTATATGTTGATGGAGCAAATCTGAATGCCCTCGTTGGCGTTGCAAAACCCGGAAAATTTGGTGCAGATGTTTCTCATTTGAATCTTCATAAAACATTTTGTATTCCGCATGGTGGTGGCGGTCCAGGGGTAGGACCTGTGATCGCTCGATCTCATTTAGCACCATTTTTACCAAATCATCCAGCAAACAAAGCTGCTGGTCCTGCGACTGGACCAGGTCCTGTTTCAAGTGCTCCTTTTGGTTCTGCCTCAATTCTTCCGATTTCATGGATGTATATACGAATGATGGGTGGATCAGGATTAACTAAAGCCACAGAGGTTGCAATTTTGTCAGCAAATTATCTAGCGATGAAATTAGAGCCATCTTTTCCAATTTTGTATAAAGGCCAAAACGGGCATATAGCTCATGAATGTATTATCGATATAAGAGAGTTAACCAAAAAAACAGGCATAACAGTAGATGACATTGCTAAACGTTTGATGGATCACGGCTTCCATGCACCGACAGTGAGTTTCCCAGTAGCTGGAACAATGATGATTGAACCTACCGAATCCGAAGATGTTAGAGAGTTGGATCGTTTTATATCAGCAATGGAAAGCATTAGAGGAGAGATTGCAGAGATTGAAGCAGGCGAGATAACTATCGAAGAATCCGCATTGCGTTTTTCACCTCACACCATAGGAGATCTAGTCAGGGATGATTGGGATCGCAAATATTCACGCGAAAAAGGAGCATTTCCGACTGGTGAAGCATTTGGTATCGGCAGAAATGGAAAGTATTTGCCAACTGTTGGTCGTATTGATGGTGTTTACGGGGATAGAAATTTGGTATGCAGTTGCTTGCCGATCGAGGAGCTTGCTTCTAACTGAGGTCTTTTACTTTACATAATGTAGATTATCGGCGAATAAATATACGCCTAAAACCCCATATCTGGACCCTATAACCGGCCTCCCAAATTATTCCTGGGCTCATCTTTGATTTTCCACTAGCTCGTTCAATGAATGTTATTGGTACTTCTTTGATATCAAAGCCAAGATTTACAGCTTTCATGATTATTTCGATCTGAAAACTATAACCTTGAGTTTCAATTCTGCTTAAATCCAAACGCTCTAGTAATTGCCTTGGTAATACTCGATACCCCGAAGTTAGATCTTTAAAGGGTAACTTAAGAATAAATGCTGCGTATCTGGTTCCAAATTTAGAGATATATCTTCTTCTTTTGGGCCAATTTACAACCTGCCCATCAATCATCCATCTTGTTCCAATTACTAAGTTTTTGGTGCTAGATAAGGCCAGAAGTTGAGGTATTTGCTCTGGCTGATGACTTAAATCTCCATCCATTTGCATGAAATAATCATAACCACGCACCAAACCCCATTGAAAGCCTGCTAGATAAGCAGAGGCCAAACCTTTTTTGTTGTCTTGAGATAGCACAAATACATTTCGATATTTGGCTTCATTCACTAAATCTGCGGTTCCGTCTGGTGAGTTATCGTCAACCACGAGTACATCTAAGTGGTATAGATTAGACACTAGATCTCTCATTTTATCAATTCGTTGGATAAGTTGTGCAACAGATTCAGATTCATTAAAGGTAGGTATTACGATTAGAACTTTATACATCCATCTTCCATCTTCTATACCCTAGGGTCATCACTAACAACCCCAATGAAATGATTTCTACCGAATAACCAATTTTTTGAACGTTTGTCCGGCCAGAATATGTTGTCATTACTTTTATTGATGTGCCAGGCTCAAACTTATCTAAAGAATGATTAACCTTGCCGTTTGCGTCAATAAAAGAGGTGATACCGGTGGTAGATACATACGCAACGCCTCGCCCAGATTCAATAGCCCTAACTCGAGCAATGTTTAACTGCTGATCTAACTGTGGAGTATCACCAAATGTAGCGTTATTTGTTTGGATAACGAGAAAATCATTAACATTTTCTTTGGTGAAACTGTCATTAATCAACTCATAACAGATTAAAGAATTGAATTTCATGCCATTCACATTGAAAGTTATGAATTCTTTACCAGGATAGAAATCATCGATCCTAGTGGCGTATTTTGAAACACTTTCGGCAACTGATCGCAAAGGTAAATATTCGCCAAATGGTGTTAAATACCTTTTGCTGTAGGTCTGTGAGATTTTAGGTTCAAAAAGTATTGCTTGGTTATTTAACCCCTGAGAGCTTCTCGTTACCGCCCCAACAAGAATAGGTGTATCCAAATCTTGAGAAAGATTTTCTATCTGAATCCGAATATCATCATTTCTAAACACATCTACATCAACAGCATTCTCTGGCCAAATTATTAGATCCACTGCAGAAGGAGAGATTGAAAAGGTAGTTTGATTCAAATGACGCATAAATACTTCTCTTGGTTTATTATTGAAATCCAAACCTAAATTAACCACTCCCCCTTGAACCAAAGCCACTTTAATTGGTTTACCTTCAATTACATTATCTGGAATGAAATAGATTGAAGTTAAGATGACTGCAAGAATTAAGATGTTTTTAATATTTCTTAGAACCACTATGGTGGCAATAACCAATGCCATTCCAGCTAACCCGATCTGTCGATAAACAGAAGCATATGGAGAATCAGTTTGTGTTAGACTTAAACGACTCCAACCAAATCCTGTAAATGGAACGGTTCGTAACAATAATTCAATGGTTACATAGCTAAGCGGAAATATCAATTGATTTGCTCTGTGGTTACTTCTCATCAAAAGGGCTGGCAGAATAAATATGAAAGCTTGAGCAAAGCAAAGAACTAGCCAGGGTAGATTTCCTACATAGATCCCGGTCCAGTGCTGAGTAGGAAGAAGTATCGATAACCCAAAAAGATACGAAATGAAAACTCTTTGTTTCAATCTATGCTGCGTTAAAACCCAATACCAACCGGCTATCCCAAATAAAGCGCAATACCAAAAACCATATGGTTTAAAAGCAAGCGATGCCAATCCTCCAAAAAAAATTGCCAATAAATAATGCATCTAAATCCAACCGAGTGCATTCATAATTCGATCAACACTAGTGCCAAGTCCAAACTCTTCTTTTATATCTTGAATTTTCTGCGTGTCCAATGGTTTGTTCGGTAAATCGATTTTCATTTCAGGTATCGAAACATCCGTTGCACAACCTACTAATTTAGGAGCAATTTTGGCATATTCAGCATTTTCTAGTAGTTTTTTACGGATGTTGGCTGTCAATCTTTCATCATCGTTACTTGCAGCCTTCATAACCTCGTGAAGATTTGTAAATTGCTTTGCAATTGAAGCTGCACCCTTCTCACCTATGCCTTTAATTCCCGGCAAACCATCTGATGCATCACCTCGAATCATTGCGAATAATCCATATCTCTCCCCTGGGATTTCATACTTTTGCTCAATCCACTTTAAATCTACCAAATCATGGTTAGCGATACCTTTAGCCAAATAAACTACTTTTACATCACGTTTATCATCTACTAATTGGAACAAATCACGATCGCCAGTAACTATCCGGACAGGCCCTGGCTGATTTACAGCAAAAGTGGCCATCAAATCATCTGCTTCGTAATCATCCACACCCAACATCGGAAATCCTAAAGCTTCCAACAAATCCAAAAGTATGGGTATCTGTGGAGATAAAGTGTCCGGTTCTTCCTCTTCACCTGACTCATCTAGCCGGTTCATTTTATAATCTGGAAACAATTCAACCCGCCAGGATGGCCGCCAATCTCCTTCAAGACAGGCAACAATTCGATTGGGTTTATATAGATTGATTAATTTCGAGGTCATATCTAAATATCCTCTGATGGCATTCACCTGTAAGCCGCTGGGCGAAACCAATGTATCTGGCATTCCAAAATATGCTCGGTACCATAACGATGCACTGTCTAGAAGCATTAATGTCATACAGCAGCGCCTGAATAAGCAATTACGCCTCGATCAATTTTATTCAATGCTTGATCAATAACTGGTTGAAGATCGGGAGCAGCAGATCGCAGCTGCCTTAATAAGTCAATTATCTGTTTCATGGATCTCACAAAATCACCAACAGTTAGTTCAGTACCTTTTAACACTGAGGTCAGCGAATGATTGCTTGCCCATCGATGAGACGCCCAGCAAAAACCAAAATCAGGTGCTCTCATTGGAACAAGATTATGTTCGCTCTCTATTTCATGTATGTTGCCATATATCTTCGATATTTTTGCCAAAGCCTCTTGAACCACACCTCGTGGAATTTTGTCTCCTTCGTCATTTCTTGATTCGTATATGAAGCTTGATATAACTGACACTAAATCTGCCGGTCCAAGCTCATCGAATACTCCAGACCTAATTGATTCAGCTATAAGCAAATCCGTTTCACCATAAATCTTTGCCAGCATTTTGCCAGATTTAGTAATCGTATCATTTTCAATATATCCAAATTTATTCAAAATTATCTTGATAAGATCAAATCTACGGGCAATAACGTTGGTTCTGGCATTAATTCGATCGCTTAACCCATCAATTTCTCGCTGTAATCTAAGAGCTTTTTCTGTATAGCGTGAGTGGTTTTCTCTGTCAGGACAGGAATGACATGGATGATTTTTCATCTCCTTTCGGATATACCCAATCTCCTCCTCAATCTCATGGCGTTTCCTTTTATGACGCTTTCCATCAGTCTCTAAATTTTTAATTTTGCCTCGCATCTGGGCATATTCAGGGAAGTCTCCAAGATGGCAGGTTGAATCTTTGTAAAGTGAATCTCTAGTTGTTTCATTTTTTCTAATTTGCTTGGCTAGTCCAACTACTGCTTTATCAGCTTGGAACTGCGCTAAAGAAGATTCCAAAGAAGTTCTAGCTCGCTGAGACCCGAATTGAGATATCAAATTAATGCTCATGTTATAGGTTGGTTTGAATGAACTTTTCAAAGGATAAGTTCGCGTTGAAGCTAATCCCCCAACAGATGTTGAATCCAAATCATTGTTCCATAAAATTACTGCATTTCCTTCTATGTCGATACCACGTCGACCTGCGCGACCAGTTAATTGGGTGTATTCACCCGGGGAAATAGCAACATGACCTTCACCATTCCATTTACTCAGTTTTTCAAGAACCACGGTTCTGGCAGGCATGTTTATCCCTAGCGCCAAAGTTTCAGTTGCAAATACCGCTTTAACAAATCCTTTTTGGAATAATTCTTCAACAGTTACTTTAAAGGCGGGAAGTAAACCCGCGTGATGTGCTGCGATACCTCGCTCTAATGCGTCTGCCCATTCATAATAACCAAGCACTACCAGATCTTCTTCGGCCAGATTCTTTATATTTCGGGAAATAACTCTTCGAATTTCAGAACGTTCTTCGGTATTTGTTAATTTCAAACCAGCAGCCAAGCATTGCCGCACAGCTGCGTCACAGTTATTCCGCGAAAAAATGAAAGTGATGGCAGGTAACAGACTCTCTCTATCAAGTTTTTCAATTATCTCGGGTCTAGATAACGGTTTTGGTCCCTTAGGTTTATCTCTCCAATTTCCTTTTACTTGGCGATAAGTATCTCTCTCCAGGCGAGTTAGTTCAGGATTTAACCTAAGGTTTTCTCCAAATAGATCGAGCAAACGATTACCAAACAGAACATGTTGGTACAAAGGAACAGGTCTAATTTCACTAACAATAATCTCAGTTTCACCGCGTACGGTTTGAAGCCATTCACCAAACTCTTCAGCATTTGAAACCGTGGCTGATAGGGAGATGACCTGCACTGCCTCAGACAAATGGATGAGGATCTCTTCCCAAACGGCTCCCCTGAATTTATCTGCTAAATAATGCACTTCATCCATCACTACATATTTCAAATCTGAAATGGTTGGAGAGTTTGAATAAATCATATTACGCAAAACTTCTGTAGTCATTACTACGATTTGAGCTTCGGAATTGTTTGAAACATCACCTGTGAGTAAACCAATTCGATCTTCACCATATTTTTGGCAAAGCTCCGAGTATTTCTGGTTACTCAGTGCCTTTATTGGAGTTGTATAAAAACACTTGCCAGAAGAATTGATCACCAAATCAACAGCAAACTCGCCGACAATTGTTTTTCCAGCTCCTGTTGGCGCCGCTACCAATACTCCCTTGCCTTGCTCCAGTGCATGACAGGCTTGAATCTGGAAATCATCTAACTCAAATGGGAAGCTTTCGGAAAATTTCCTTGTTTTAGGAAACTTAGATATAGTTTTTGCTCGCGCATAATTCTCTGATGGTGTTAAAGTCATGCGAATAGCCATGTACTTAAACTGTTTTGAATATTCTGAATTCGAATTGGTAAATCATCAATATATTCACCATCAGCAAAAGCCTTGGTATTACCGGATATAGAAACTTCTTTTCCGCGGTATACATCAATTTTTGGATGAGGTATGTGTTTACCAAAAAAAACCTTCGGAAAAATAGTTAACAGAACAATCTTTGAAACCGGTCTAACCAGTAGAACATCAAATTGTCCATCGGAATTAGATGCATTGGGGCATATTCTCATTCCCCCACCGTAGGTTTCACCGTTAGCAACCGAAAGTAGCATCGCATCTTGTTCTATTATCTTTTTATCAATAATCAGTCGATAGGCTATGGGTTTGAAACGAGCTAGAGTTAAAATCGTTGCAATGGTGTATTTAGATTTACCTTTTGGCCATTTGATTTCATTAGCTTTACTGTTAACTAGAGCATCAAATCCAGTGCTGAGAACTTGTACGTACCAATGCTTGAGTAGATTGCTTTCAATCAATCCTAAATCGATTGAGTTAGGTTTAGTCTGATACAAATTCCAAAAGATCTCCTCGGTACTTTTTTTATATGCACCAACAGCTCTTGCGAAATCATTCCCTGTGCCTGCAGGTAAAACACCCAGAGATATTGGTTTCTGAGCTACAAACTGAACACATAAGTTAACAAGTCCGTCCCCTCCCACGGCTATTAAAGCCTTATATTCGGGGTTTAAAAGTTCTACATTCAAATCCCTCTTTGTATCCTCAGCGGATTCTTTATCCACTACCTTGTACCGAATACCATTCATTTTACATAAATCTACAAATTTGCTTGCTCTTCTTCTAGCATGCCCTTTACCTGATTTTGAATTTACTACAATCAAATACATTCAAATATTTTCAGGTTTATCGATAGGAGTAGCCCCAATATCTATCTTTTGCCCTTTTGATTTTCGTTTATCCATTAATACAGCAAATAAACCGCTTGCAAAATAGATAAGGCACAAGGGAATCGCAAGTAAGGTCATAGTAATCGGATCTGGAGTTGGAGTAAAAGTTGCGGTGAAAAGAAAGCACATGAATACCGCTATTCTCCATGGTTTTAAAATTGATTTTCCAGAAATAACACCAAGAAGATTCAAAGCTACCAAGAAAAGTGGCAGCACGAAAGCTAATCCAAATATTAATATGAGTCTTAAAACAAAGTCTAAATACTCATCAAACCGCACAAGGTTGCCAAGATTATCTGGGGTAAAACCAAGAAGAACATCAACAGCATGAGGCAAGAGCAAATACGCTAGTAAAGCTCCTGTACCAAAGAGTGGTGTAGCGATACTTGCAAAGAAAAGGGCAATTTTTCTTTCTTTCTTATGCAAAGCAGGTGTTACAAAAGACCATAATTGATATATCCACACAGGTGCCGACAAAATAATTCCAGTAAGCAATGAGATTTTTACCTGAAGATTGAATGGACCAAGAATTCCATTAACATACAAGTCACCACACTGACCTTCCGAAGGTTGATTAGCAGCTCCGAGATCGCAAAAAGGCAGTGTTAACAATCTAACTATTTCCTGGTAGAAAAACCAACCGATAATTGCAAAAAGAAAAATGCCCAAAATCGCTTTGAGGAGACGACTACGAAACTCTTTGATGTGATCTAGCAGTGGCATTTTGCCGCCACGCTTCTTACTCATGCTGTTTATTTATCAGAACTTGGATCTGATTTTTTATCCTCTTTTGAATCATCCTTATTCATTTCCTGAACTTCACTCTTGAATATGCGCAATGATCTGCCTAATGAGCGAGCAGAATCAGGAAGACGCTTAGAACCAAAAAGAACTAAGAAGACAACTGCTAGTACCAATAAATGCCAAGGTTTCAATGAATTCATGTGGAAATACTACCTCAAACCAACCCGGTTTTTGCGTAAAAAGAAATCATCTTAGACGCGGTTTCTCTCGCCCATGATGCCAATTCTGGAGGTGAGATAACTTGGATACCGGGGGCATTACTAATAATTGCTCGCTTAATCCAGTCCATGCTTCGTACTTTGAGAATTACCTTAATTCCACCTGCAATCTGTTCTTGAGCAACAATTATAGAAGAGTTCCTCTCAACAAAGAACAAATGTTTCTCATCCACAACGATTTCAACCTTAACCAGTTCTTCTTCAGCCATGCTAGAAAATGTATCGCTGATTTCCCCGATCTCGCACGAAATGATATTTGACAGCTTAAAAACTTTCTCGATGCGTGCAACTGGATCATATGCCACCAAATATGCTTGGGCATTCCGCAGATACATTCTTAACGGAGCGATAGATCGTGCTTTTTGTTCATCTTTACTTTCAGAGTTGTAAACAATCTTCAAAATTTGCTTCAATTTTATTGCCTGGTTGATAGTCTCAAAATACTGAAATGATTTCTCTTTTTTGATTATTACTTCAACATTTGGAATTGATTTGTTGATCTTGCTCAATACCTGCAGGATCCTCGCTTGGTAATCAGGACTATCAGGAATCAAACTTTTTAAGATCTCCAGCCCTAAAACAACAGCAACATGCTCAGTCTTAGAGAAATTTCGAGGCTTAGTCAGTACTTGCGGATCAATTACGCTTACTACCCCGTCTTCAAACACTAAATCAATAAGATCATAAGGTGTATAACCAGGCAATCCACACATGAAAATTAGACTTAGATCTTCTTCTATCTGTTTTATAGAAACTGAGAAGTTTTGAGCTAATTCAGCTGTACTCACTCCAGGATTTTCTAGAACATATGGAATCAAATCCATAGCACGTAATGCGCGATTAGATGCTGGGTTAACCATCTGCCAACTCTTTTAATCGATTCAAAATTTCATTTCGTAAATCATTTGGAGATAACACTTTAATACTATCCAGATACCAAAGTACTCGCTCAATCATTTCTTCTTGACTATTAAAATTAATTTTCATTAAATCCCAATCTTCATCAATCTCTGTCACTGAGAACTGATTACGCAAGGACAATGCTTGATTTTTCCGTACCATAATTTCTGCTGTCGCCTCCTCTGCCCTGGAAGAGTTCTCTATGAAGGATCTGAGGTTAAAATCTTTCGGCTTGAGAAATGAATTATTTTTGCTTAACAGTGTGAAATCCCCTTGAATGCGAATTAGTTTAAACTGTTTGACTGTTCCATCGTCTTGAGCAACCAAATACCAGAAACCATTCTGCGTAAATAATCCATAAGGTTTAACCTGTCTAATTGACCCTTTATACCTAAACCGCAATTCAATTTGCTTATCAACTGCTTCAAAAATACCAGTGAGAATTTTGGCATCTTGATTATCTAAGATCGAACCAGCAAATATTTGATCGTTATTGATTGGTCCGGATATGGAATGTATTTTTAGTAACGCTGTTTTAGCCTCTTCTCCCAAGTCCGAAGAACTCCAAAGGTTTGCCGCCATGTTGAGAAGCACCAGATCATCATTTGTAAAATCATCAGTGTTGATCTGAAAAGTATCAGATGCAATTAAGTAACCCTGTTCATCGTCGAACAGGGGATCTAAAGCTTTAACCTCTATTTGAATCCCAAGATTTCGCAATTCGTCTTTGTCGCGTTCAAACATACGCTCCATGGATTCGGAGCTGCCGCTGTATCCAGCAACCGTATTAAAAATCTCAGATTTTGAAAGATATCTCTTGCTTGCCAAAAGTGCGAGCGTCAAATTAATCAAACGTTCAGTTTTTTGATCACTCACCCTCCAAGGTTAGTCATTTAGGAAATCTTTGCTAATATACGGTGTGCGCATTTCTCATAAATTTCTCGTAGTGGCTATGTCCACGATACTTCTAAGCGCTTGTACTACAGATGGAGGAGTAGATCCCATGGTTAATTCAGCTAAAGAAAACTCAGCCAATCCTGCAGTCAGTGGAGCAAAAGGTGCTAAACCAACAATCTCTGCACCAGTTGGAAATCCTCCAACAACATTAACCAAAACAGATATTTTTGAAGGAGATGGCAAAGAAGCTGTTGCAACTTCAACTCTTGAAGTCCATTACACACTTATGGCTTGGAGCACGGGCGTTCTAGTTGAATCCTCATGGGATTCTGGACAAACAGCAACATTTCCTTTAAGCGGAGTAATCGCCGGATGGCAGCAAGGCATCCCCGGAATGAAAGAAGGCGGGCGCAGATTGTTAGTTATTCCACCAGTTCTTGGTTATGGAGCTCAAGGAGCAGGCGGAGCCATTGGGCCTAACGAAACATTAATATTCGTTGTTGATTTAATTTCAGTACTCTAATTTAGTCAGGCAGATCATAAGAACCCTTAGATGGGCGTCGTCTTCTTTGCAAAACCGCAACTCCTGGCGCCATCCTTCTTGCAAAAACTAAAAATCCAGTGTGTCCGATCATTCGATGCTGAGGTCTAACCGCCAAACCTTCATGATGCCATCCCCTGACAATAGTTTCACTGGATTCAGGTTCGGTGAAATTACCACTATCTTTTATTGCCTCAGCAATCCTTGATAATTGAGTTGTCGTGGCAACGTATGACATGAAAACACCTCCAGGTACCAAGGCATTAGATGCGACATCCATGCATTCCCAAGGTGCCAACATATCTAAAACCACTCGATCGAAACTATTCTCCAACTGCTGCTCCTGAAGGGCCCCAATACTTAGCTTCCAATTTACCGGTTTCTCACCAAAATAACTCGAAACATTTTTCTCAGATATTTTCGCAAAATCATCGCGAATTTCTACAGAATGAAGAAATCCGTTTTCGCCTATGGCTCTTAAAATCGAGATACTTAAAGCGCCTGAACCTACCCCGGCCTCTAACACTCTTACGCCCGGTTTAATATCTGCTACACCCAAAATCATGGCCGCATCTTTTGGATAAATTATCGTTGCTCCTCTTGGCATCGACAGAACATAATCCGCTAAAAGTGGACGAAAGGCTTGAAATTTCAATTCTCCATTAGTTGCAACGATAGAACCTTCGGGAATGCCAACTAATTCATCGTGCTTAAGCATTCCTTTATGAGTATGCCATTCAGCACCAGCGGTCAAAGTAATTGAATACAATTTACCTTTTGCATCGGTCAACTGAACGCGATCCCCGTATTGAAAATTACGATCGCTCATTATTTACCAATCCTACTACCTAAATGTGGATACCAATCCAGTAATTGCTTTAAATCAACTGATGCTAAAGAATCTATTATCCGTAAATTTGCACTTGGTTTCATCTCTACTAGATGTGGAATACCAATTACCTGGGCCCCCGCCGATAATCCAGATGCCACACCAGTTAACGAATCTTCAAACACCAGGCAATTTCTAATATCAACTCCCAAAATACTTGCAGCTTTTAAATACGGTTCAGGATTTGGCTTGGTAATCGAAACATCATCTCGAGAAACTGTCGCCCCGAATATATCCTTTGGAAACCTAGTTAACGCCGAACGCATCTGACGTCCAGTACTCGCCGTAACCAGAGCCATCTGAATATTCCCTTTTTTGCATTCAGACAAAAGATTTAAAGCATTTGGTAGAAGTTCAAGTTCATTTAAAAGTTTCTGTTCCATGACTAAATCTAAACGTGAACCAAAATACCCAAATGGTTTGGTATTTCCTGTTCTTTCCTGCATATATCGTTCAGTTCTTTCCATAGGACCACCAAGACAATTTATTTGATCCGCTTCATCCCAGGTGCTTCCAACCTCTTCCATAACCTGTTTTTCGGCCGCTAACCAAAGCGGTTCAGAATCAATTAGAGTTCCATCCATATCGAATAAAATTGCACTCATGATGCGTTGAAATACTTCGCTTCTGCATGATGCAAAACTATTGAAGAGGTTGATTGCTCGGGGTGAAGTTGAAATTCATCTGAAAGAGTTACACCAATACGTTCTGGCTCCAATAATTCAAAAATTTGATTTTGCTGTTCTAAATCTGGACAGGCTGGATACCCAAATGAGTAACGAGATCCTTGATATCCCTGGCTAAAAATCTCATCTAATTTATTAGAATCTTGACCATCTATGGCTAATTCTTCACGAGTTCTAGCATGCCAATGCTCGGTTAAAGACTCCGTTAACTGAACCGAAAGGCCGTGGAGTTCTAAATATTCTCGGTAAAGATTCTTCTGGAAGAGTTCATTTATGGCCCTGCTAATCGATTCTCCCATTGTTACTACTTGAAAACTTACAACATCTATTTCACCGCTACTTCGACTCTTAAAGAAATCAGAAAGACATAATCTACGATCTCTACTTTGGCGTGGGAAAGTAAATCGCACCCTTTCCTGATTCTTTAGTGGGCCATCGTGATGCAATACGATTAGGTCATTGCCTTCACTTACGCATGGGAAATATCCATACACGACCGCAGAATTCAACCAACCTTTAGATTGAACCTCGTTCAATAAACTTCTTAACTGTGGCCGCCCTTGCTGTTCTGCCATCTCTTCAAAATTTTTGCCTTTCAATCCCCATTGACCCAAAAACAAAGCTCGTTCATCAAGCATTTGAACATAATCTGCAAGCGCAATACCTTTTACAACTTTTGAACCAAAAAATGGTGCAACCGGAACCGGGGCAAGATCAGAAACATCACTTCTTACAAGATCGATCTCCTGTACCAATCCGATTTCACGCTTTGCAGTTCTACGTGGTTTTAAAGGGGGCAGTTCAACTCCCGCTACACCTTTCTTAATTCCCATTAATAGATCCATTAATTTTAATCCTTCGAATGCATCCTTTGCATATCTGACAGTTCCAGGAAATTGTTCACTCAAATCCTGTTCCACATAAGACCGTGTTAATGCAGCACCACCAAGTACGATCGGCCATTTCTCTGCCATTCCCCTGTTTTCTAACTCCTGTAAATTCTCTTTCATAATTACTGTTGATTTGACCAATAAACCAGACATTCCAATTACATCCACATCGTTCTTTAGTGCCGCATCAATAATCTCATTAACCGTTTGTTTAATGCCGATATTAACTGTGTCGTAACCATTATTGGACAAAATAATATCTACTAAATTCTTACCTATATCATGAACATCACCTTTAACGGTGGCTAACAAAATTTTTCCCCTACCCTTATCATCAGTTTTCTCTATGTGAGGTTCAAGGTATGCCACAGCTGTTTTCATAACCTCTGCAGATTGCAACACGAAAGGTAATTGCATTTCCCCTTTGCCAAATAATTCACCCACAGTTTTCATACCAGACAGAAGATAATCATTAATAATCGTTAAAGCTGGAATTCCAGAAGCTAAAGCAGTTTGCAAATCCTCTGGCAAACCTACTTTTTCACCATCGATAATTCTGCGTTGTAATCTCTCCTCTAATGGCAAAGCAGCCAATTCAGCCGCCCTACTTTCTTTGGATGAGTGAACTTGAACATTTTCAAACAATTCCAAGAATTTATTTAATGGGTCATAAGTTATCTCGCCTGATTGATCATATTCGCGCCTGTCGTAAACTAAATCCAGAGCAACTTTCAATTGTTCAGGAGCTATACGATTCATTGGGGTTATCTTCGATGGATGCACTATTGCTGAATCCAGCCCAGCTTTAACAGCTTCAGCTAAGAATACTGAGTTTAAAACTATACGCGCCGCAGGATTTAGACCAAAGGAAATATTACTCACACCTAAAGTTGTTTGAACCTCTGGAAATTCTTCCTTTAATAGCCTTATAGCTTTTAATGTTTCAATTCCATCTTTTCGGGTCTCTTCTTGCCCGGTTGCGATTGGAAACGTGAGGCAATCAATCAAAATATCGCAGGTACGCATTCCCCATTTACCAGTTAAATCATTCACCAATCTTCTAGATACTCTGAGTTTCCAATCAGCATCTCGAGCCTGCCCTTGTTCATCAATTGTCAGCGCAATGACTGCCGCTCCGTGTTCAACTACCAAAGGCATAATCTTTGCAAATCTAGATGATTCGCCATCTCCATCTTCGAAATTAACAGAATTAATCACCGACCTTCCGCCCAGTTGCTCTAATCCAGCTTTCAAAACCGCTGGTTCAGTGGAATCCAACACGATCGGCAATGTTGAAGTAGTTGCAAATCTAAAAGCAAGCTCTTTCATATCAGCCACTCCATCGCGACCAACATAATCAACTGATAGATCAAGCATATGTGCGCCATCTCGTATTTGATCTCGACCTATTTCTACACAGCTTTGCCAATCTTCTCTCAGTAGGGCTTCTTTAAACGCCTTCGACCCATTTGCGTTAGCTCTTTCGCCGATAGCCAAATAGGTATTGTCTTGCTTAAACCCAACGAACTGATATAACGACGATGCACCAATTTCACGAATAATACTGCGATTTGAATTTTCTGTTCCATGAATTTGTTTAACCACTTCCTTCATATGGGCTGGCGTTGTACCGCAGCAACCACCAATGAGATTTACTCGGTAATCAGTTACAAATTGCTTCAACGAGGATGCCAATTCAATTGGCGTTAAAGGATAATGTGCTCCATTTTTACCTAAAACAGGTAGACCTGCATTGGGCATAACTGAAATTCCTACCGCTGCTCCTTTGCTCAACACCCGTAAATGCTCGCTCATTTCCGCAGGTCCTGTTGCACAGTTAAGACCGATTAAATCGATACCCAATGGTTCAAGTGCATTCAGTGCAGCACCGATCTCAGATCCCATCAACATTGTGCCGTTAGTTTCAACAGTAACCTGTGCAATCAATACGACATCTTTTTTCGAAAGTTTTATTGCTTCTCGAGCCCCATTTATCGCAGCCTTTGCTTGCAATAGATCCTGTGTTGTTTCAATAAGCAGCGCATCGACACCACCTTCAATTAAACCCTTAGATGCTGTTGCATAGGCATCCTTGAGATTTTGATAAGTTGTATGACCAAGAGTAGGCAGCTTGGTTCCAGGTCCTAGCGAACCCAATACCCAACGAAGATTACCTGGTGTTGAAAACTCATCTGCTGCCTCTCGGGCTATTTTTGCACCAGCCAAAGAAAGCTCAAAAATTCTATCTTCTATTCCGTACTCAGCTAAGTTCGCAAAATTTGCTCCAAAAGTGTTTGTTTCAATTGCATCTACTCCTGCATTCAAATATTCAACATGAACCGCTTTAACGATATCGGGTCTAGTTACATTTAAAATTTCATTACAACCCTCGTGATTTTCAAAATCTGCCAGGGTAGGGTTTTGATTTTGAAGCATAGTTCCCATAGCGCCATCAGCTATAACCACTCGCTTATTAAGAGCCTCGCGAAGGGAATTCATTTAGGTTAGTTTACCTTACTTATATAGCCAACATACCGATCTAAAGAGCTAAACCTAAAGTGGAATCAATAAATCTTGACACTGCTCCGCTTTGGTTCACTGTGCCTGAAGATTTTGATTTAATCGACCAGTCGATCAATCTTTTAAGTGCAGATGGGGTATCTAAATTATTGGAGAGATCTACCACGATATCTTGAATTAACTGGTGAGATTCAAATACTTCACTTTGCGCCAGCGCTTGTCTTACTTGGTTTACTTCAATTTGGGCTTGATTTAGTAGGTCTTCGCTCCAATTTCGATCATTTTGATAGTGACCTTTAAGTAGAGCCCATCTGATCACCATAGGATCAACACCTTGTTCAAGTAATTTCGATACGAAAACTAAATTACCTTTAGATTTGCTCATCTTTTCTCCCTGCAAAGAGATCATCGCAGCATGAACAAATAACTCCGAAAAACTTCTACCATATGCTGCTTTAATTATTTGAGCACTCATAAAATGGTGTGGAAAAATCAAATCAGAACCACCACCTTGTATGGTGATTATTGGGTCACTAATTCCATCATCTAAATATTCACATGCAATTGCCGTGCATTCAATATGCCAACCAGGCCTTCCATAACCATAGGAAGAGTTCCATCCTGGATCATTGCCGACATTCGCACTCCAAACCAATGGATCAAGTTTGTGTTTCTTTCCAGTACGTTCTGGGTCTCCCCCGCGTTCAGCAAATATCTTGATTGCTTCTTCAATTGTCATTGGCAAAGTACTCAAAAATTCTGACACCGCAAAGTAATAATCTCCCTCTAACGAATAAAGAAAACCGTTGCTATCAACTTTCTTGATGAAATTTTCGATTATAGGTAGGGATTCAGTTACCTTTATGAAATCTTTGGGAGGTATCACTCGCAATGCAGACATATCTGACTTGAATAATTCGATCTGCTGGTTAGCCAAATCCTGCCAACTTACATTGTCTCGTGTGGCTCTTACTAACAATGGATCATCCACATCGGTTATGTTCT
This sequence comes from actinobacterium SCGC AAA028-A23, assembly GCA_000378905.1. Classification (GTDB taxonomy): domain Bacteria; phylum Actinomycetota; class Actinomycetes; order Nanopelagicales; family Nanopelagicaceae; genus Nanopelagicus. The sequence goes on along the minus strand of KB900551.1, from coordinate 51,197 downwards.
CTACGAAATGAACATCTAAACCAGCCAAAATTTGATATCGATTAATTAAATCAAAAGCTATATAAGTTGCTGCATGACCTAAATGAGTTGCATCATAAGGTGTTATACCGCAAACATACATTCTAAAAGTTGCCTTTGAATCGATGGCAATAATGTCATTATTGGAATCCTTTATCTTAAGTTGCGGAAGATCCAGATCTTTGAAAGGAGTGATTGAAATCGAAGGCCAGGCATTCATGAGAGGTAGTCTACTTTTATACCGGCGGCCAAGGAACTGCAGGCCAAGTGAGGCTAGGTTGAGGAAATTTACATTGATTAAAAAGTTCTTGGATTCTTACATTGAGAGCTCCAATCTCATCTTCCGTTAGATAAGCCGATAACTTCTCATGCCAATCAGTCTTTAGCAAAGTCTTCAGTAGATCGATCTCTTCTTGATCAAAATCCTGACCTGCAAATTGCCACAATACAGTCCGTAATTTGTTTTCCTTGTGAAACGCTACGCCATGATCGCATCCAAACAATTTTCCAGAATCATCTAACAATAAATGCCCAAACTTTCGATCAGTATTGTTAATTACCGCATCAAAAAGTGCTAAACGCTTTAACTGCTTATCTTCTGACTGCCCAAATTCAACGATATCTACTTTATTATCAATTTCTATCCACTGCTGAACCATTCCTATTCCAAATGGTCCATCACGCAAGATTGTGAAAGGTACAACTTGAAACCCTGCTTCATCACTAACTATAAATGCAGATAATTCCCTACTTGCTAAATTTCCATCTTCGAAATCCCACAAAGGTTTTTCGCCGGCTATCGGTTTATAGATAACTTTTATTAAGGGATCACTATCTTCAATCACTGCTTGAAGTGTGGCATTTGATGCATCAACCAATCTTCCAACGATTTTCAAAGGAGCTGTAGAAATCTGTTCCAAGTGTAAATTCATCGCCGATATCCATTGGCCCTAGGACATAAATGACCCATCGGATCTATTGGTAATGCGCAAAATGCACAGGCTGGTCTTCCTGCGCTAACGATTTCTTTCGCACGTTCACAAAAACCTTTAACCTGCTCGATTTTGAGTTTTACAACAACTAAATCTGGTCCCTCGTCAATATCATCTAAATAGATCTCATCATCTTGACTAGCTGCTTGCAAATTTACATAAACTCGATCGCTCTCCCAGGTGATACTTATAATCCCGACGAGAAAATCAGCCTCTATGGGTAATTCCAGGGGTTTGTTGTCTGTAAATGGTTTTACACTAATTTCTTCCGGTGAAGCCAGCTTGCCCCGCCTGATCTCTCGAATTAATTCTTCGAATCGTTCCGTCAATGCAATGACCTGACCTTTTTCAATTCCGATGGTGTTTACTCCATCATCGGATTTAACTTGCAAGAAAAACTCACGTTGACCTGGTTCACCTATCGCGCTTGCTATAAATCTCGAAGGTTGATCGTGACGATAGACAATTCTTGGCATTACTTAATGTTCCGTTTTGTATGCGCCTGGATCAAATTACCTCCACCAAGGATATTGGTACGGAATGCTTTGAAATTAGATTCTTTTTGAGAGTAATTTGTTTGTAAAACGGTGTGTCCAGATTTAGATATATTTAATGTAGTTATTGAACCTGGTTCAATCACGTAACTTTGGAATTGATTAATTGGCGCATTTACAGCAGATGCAATAAACATTTTGACAATGTCCCCGTGAGTTACCAGGAGTACCGGCTCTTTAGCTTTTGACAATTTTTCAATCATTGCGTCAACTCTTAGGCGCATCTGCTTGAAGCTTTCACCCTCAGGAAATCTAAATTTATCGGGTGATGACTGAATCAATTTCCACTGTTTGCTGCGACTAAGAATCTTTAGAGATTTACCACTCCAAGTTCCATAATCCATTTCTAACAGCTGAGGTTCAAAATCAAAACTAATTCGGGGATTCTTTTTCATAAATGGATTTATTGTTTGGATACATCTTGCGAGCGGACTGCAATACACTTGATCTACATTTAAATTTTCTAGATATTTGACCAGATTTAAGGCTTGTTTTTGCCCATATTTACTTAAATTTACCGAATCATCGCGCCCAGCCAGTACTCCCTTGATATTGGCCTCGGACTGGGCATGACGCAGAAGATACACAATCGGCATTTGGCAAGGTTACCGATATTTTGACCCTCTCGTTGCTACTCTGCCAACCATGGAACGCAGAAAATTGGGTGGAGTATCTATCTCCAGGTTGGGTTTAGGCACCATGACCTGGGGCCGAGACACCGATGAGAATGAAGCGGCTCAACAACTTCAATATTTTGTTGAAGCTGGTGGCAATTTAATTGATACTGCAGCGGTTTATGGAGATGGTGATGCAGAAAGAGTTCTGGGTGGCTTTATAGGAACCTTGGTTAAACGTGATCAATTGTTCCTGGCTTCAAAAGCAGGAATTTCTCTCAAGGATGGATCCCGACAGATTAATAACTCCCGCAACGAATTGATTTCTGATTTGGGTCGAACCCTTTCGAGACTGAATGTTGAATATCTAGATCTATGGCAAATTCATACTTGGGATAAAAACACTCCCCTTGAAGAAACTTTATCAGCACTAGATTATGCAACAGCTTCGGGAAAAGCCAGATATGTAAGCGTATGCAATTTTAATGGTTGGCAATTAGCACGTTCTGCTACGTTGCAAAATCCTATTTTTGGCAAAGCGGCTCTAATATCCACGCAAAATGAGTATTCTCTATTGAATAGAAAAGTTGAGGAAGAGGTCCTACCCGCTTCAAATGCATTGAATCTTGGTTTTCTTGCTTGGTCGCCTTTAGGTCGAGGGGTGTTAACGGGCAAATATCGCTCAGGAGTTCCATCTGATTCACGCGGTGCCTCACCACATTTTGCAAATTTCGTTGAACCATATTTATCTGAAAGATCAAAGCAAATTGTTGAAGCGGTATGTGTTGCAGCCGATGGCTTGGGATATTCACCTTTGGAGGTAGCACTCTCCTGGGTTAGGGATGCACCTGGAGTTACAAGTGCCTTGATAGGCGCACGTACTGGAGCACAAATGCGTGGAATTCTTACGGTTGAACAAATAACGCTACCTGATCAAGTTAGACAAGCTTTAAACGAAGTGTCTGCTTAATTAAATATTATCCAAGAAATTTGCTAAGACTCTTACACCAAACTTCAAACCATCAATTGGAACCCTTTCATCAACTCCGTGGAAGAGTGAGAAGAAATCCAAATCCTTAGGCAGTTTCAAAGGAGAGAACCCATATCCTATAATTCCTAAATCATGTAAAGCTTTATTGTCTGTACCGCCACTCATTAGATAAGGAACTGGAATTCCTGTTGAATCTTCACTCTGAATCGCGGAGCACATCGCATCAACTAATGGCCCTGCAAAATCAACTTCTAGGGCTATATCTCTAGCGAGAAGTTCAATTTCAATGTCTTCGCCTACTAAATCTTTAATTGTTTTGGACAACTGATTCTCATATCCAGGCAAAAAACGACCATCGATAAATGCAGATGCTTCCTGTGGAATTACATTCACTTTATAGCCAGCCTCCAACATTGTTGGATTAGCTGTATTTGAAATTGTGGCACCAATCATTTTTGTTGCGTTACCTAAATGAACCAATAATGGTGATACATCCTTAGGATCGTATTCTTGTTCAGTAACCTCCGCTAATTTCTTGAAAAATTTCGCGTTTGTTTTTGTTTCAAGTTGCGGCCATTCGTAATTTCCGATTTTAGCCACAGCGTTTGAAATCTTTGTTACTGAATTATCACGGTTGATGAAAGAACCATGACCGGCGGTCCCCTTAGCAGTTAGCTTCATCCACTGGATACCTTTTTGCGCAGCTTCAATCAAATACAAACGATTGTCACCAGTAACAGTGACAGAAAATCCGCCCACCTCAGATACAGCTTCACTATAGCCATCAAATATTTCTGGGCGGTTTTTTACCAACCAACGAGAGCCATAATCACCAGCAGCTTCCTCGTCAGCGAAAAAAACCAACAATATATTTCTTGGTGGTAAGTAATCCATCCGCTTCCACATTCTTACTGTTGCCAAAATCATTGCATCCATATCTTTCATATCTACCGCGCCACGTCCCCAGATGAATCCATCTTTAATAATTCCACTGAATGGGTCAACTGACCAATCTTCAGCATTGGCTGGAACAACATCTATGTGGCCATGCAACACTAAGCCAGGGCGACTAGGATCGCGCCCCTGAAATTTTGCAACTACATTAACTCGGTTAGGTGCAGTTTCGATTAAATCAGAGGAAATACCCACCTCAGATAACTTCGCTGCAACATACTCAGCCATGGCTTTTTCATCGCCCTTACCTTCACCATAGTTAACGCTGGGTATTCGGATCATTTCTTGACATAGCAAAACAGTTTCGTTCTCTAACTCTTGTATCTGATCAGCTGTTAGATCCATGAGCCTATTGTGCTATATATCTTCAATTTCCTTTGAATTAACTTTAGGTTAAAATGGAAAAAGGTCCGGGTGGCGGAATTGGCAGACGCGCTAGCTTGAGGTGTTAGTGCCCGCAAGGGCTTAGGGGTTCAACTCCCCTCCCGGACACCAATATTTGAACTCAAATCAATATGATTGGATTATGAGCACTTTGGGCAATGATCTAATCCGAATTATTGCTGATTTCCCCAAGCCTGGGATTGTTTTTAAAGATATCACCCCACTTTTAGCCAATGCTGATGAGTTTAAAAAAGTATGCAATCAATTTGCACAAATAGCCGATCAATCTGAATACATTGCCGGCATTGAAGCTAGGGGTTTTATTTTTGCATCAGCCGTAGCAGCGCTAACCAATAAAGGATTTATCCCAATTCGTAAATCGGGAAAATTGCCGGGCAAGGTAATTTCTAAAATGTATGATCTTGAATACGGTAAATCATCTTTGGAAATACACATTGACCTAATCCCCGCAGGAGGTAGGGTGTTGTTAATCGATGATGTCCTAGCCACTGGCGGAACAGCTATTGCTGCCATTGATCTATTGAAGATGGCTGAATTAAACCCCGTCTGCATCGCGTTCTTACTGGAGATTCCCGCTTTAGGGGGAAGATCACGCATCGCCAAGGCCCATCCTGATGTTAAAATAGCAACTATCTTGGCAGAATGACCTAATGGCTGAATTAATTTACTACTGCGGCACGATGGATAGCGGAAAATCAACATTAGCTCTTCAAACTGCACACAACCATAGATCTAGAGGTCGTGAAGGAGTCATCTTCACTAGCAAAGACCGCGCCGGCAAAGGGTTGATTTCATCAAGGCTTGGCTTGCAGATTGAGGCACTTGAAGTAGATGAAGATTTAGATATACACAAACTAATTGTTGAACGATTATCAATAGGTGGACGAATCACATTTATCATTTGTGATGAAGCGCAGTTCTACACGGCAGAACAAATCGAACAGCTTGCAAAAATTGTTGATGGACTAGGAATCGATGTTTACGCTTTTGGAATTTTGGCAGATTTTCGAACAAAACTTTTCCCTGGCAGTGCCCGCTTAGTGGAATTGGCGGATCGTGTTCAAACCTTGCAGGTTGAAGCTCTTTGCTGGTGTGGGGAACGTGCGACTCACAATGCAAGAACAGTAGATGGCAAGATGGTTACCGAAGGAGAGCAAGTGGTTGTTGGTGATGTGAGTACTTCTTCAAAGGTTGCATACGAGGTGTTATGTCGAAGACACCACATGCGAAATGTCACCTCAAAAGTTTCTAATCCTGCCTCTGAACAATCCCTACCTTTCAACAATTAATCCCATGAAAACAAAAGGTTACGCGGCCCTTTCGGCTAAGAAGGCACTCGAACCATTCAACTTTGATCGACGAAATCTAAAGGACAATGATGTTGCATTAGAGGTTTTATATGCCGGTATTTGTCATTCAGATATTCATCAAGCACGAGAAGAATGGGGTCCAGCCATTTTTCCTATGGTACCTGGGCATGAAATAGTTGGTCGGGTAATTGAAGTTGCCTCAAAGGTATCCAAATTCAAAGTTGGAGATCTAATTGGAGTTGGAGTCTTTATTGATTCCTGTCGCAAATGTTCAAGTTGCTCAGCGGGATTAGAGCAATATTGTGTTGAAGGAATGACTGGCACCTATAACACTTACGAGCGAGATGGTAAAACTATTGCCTTTGGTGGTTATTGCGATAAATTTGTGATTGATCAAGATTATGCAGTTCACGTTCCATCTAACTTGGATCTATCTGGAGTTGCCCCACTAATGTGCGCTGGAATCACACTTTACTCTCCACTAAAGAATTGGGGTGCTGGTAAAGGTAAAAAAGTTGGCATAATGGGATTAGGCGGACTTGGGCACATGGGTCTTAAATTTGCTCATGCTTTGGGAGCTCATACAACCGTATTTTCACATTCACCAAGTAAAGAATCAGATGCAAAGGCCATGGGAGCAGATGATTTTGTAGTAACTAAAGATATAACTGCTCTTAAACCAATGTATAAATCATTTGATCTGATTTTAAATACAATATCAGCTGATATCGATTTAGATCCATATTTGCAATTGCTAAAGCTAGATGGCACATTGGTCGTAATCGGCCTACCAGGTAAGCCTTATGCCATAAATGTTGGAACCTTGCTTGATCAAAGACGTTCCTTAACTGGTTCGATGATAGGCGGAGTGGCAGAGCTGCAAGAGATGTTGAATTTCTGCGGAGAACATAACATTGTCAGCGATGTTGAGGTAATTAAATCTGATTACATAAATCAAGCATATGAAAGAACCGTTGCAAGTGATGTTAAGTACCGGTTCGTAATCGATGGGAAAAGCTTTTAAATATACTTATTAGCTACAAGCGACAATAATGGTGCCAAAGCCAACGCCGGCAATAAGTTAGCAACAGCAATCTCTCGGATTTTAAGCAATCTTAAGGAGATGCCAATAAGCAGTACGCCGCCTACAGCAGTCATGGCAGCAATCTGATAATCAGCTAAAACCGTACCCAGAAATAATCCAACCCCTGTCCAGAAGAATTGAACAACTCCAACAGGCAAACTAGATAAAGCCACTCCCCAGCCTAAGGAAGCTGCAAAAGCTATTGAAGTAAAGCCATCTAAAGTACTTTTCAAAACAAGTTGATCAATTCCAGTGCCCATGCCATCTGAAATACTGCCTAAAATTGCTAATGGTCCTATAACAAAGATCAAAGATGCCGATACAAATCCTTCAACAAAACTAGAACTATTGTTCTTAGCAAATTTGTTTCTCAATCTAATGCCCAGATTTTCTAATCGATCTTCTAATCTCATCCAATTTCCAATTATTGCCCCACCCAACAATGAAAATACGATTACCAGTATTGGCCAACCGTCAGGCATTGAACTTTGAAGATCCTTGCTCCAATATGCAGCTAAAGCATCGGCCGCAGAGATAGCGGTTATGCAACCTAAAACATCTGTTATTAAAGTTCTAAGTTTGTCCCCTAATTTTTTGCCAATTAATACTCCCAGCAAAGAACCCACAATGATGCTACAAATATTTATCACTGTTCCGATACCTGGAAACATTAAATGAACCTCGCAAAAGAAACTCCACCAAAAATCAAGCAATAAATGGCAAATGGGTAAAGTGTTCTGGTTTTAAACCAGCGGACTAAAAAAGTAACGCTGAAATAGGTAGCTATGAATGAAACTACTGAGCCAAGCAAAATAGGACCAAGCACTGTTTTGGTTTCAGAGGTGAATAATTCTGGCAATTTCAATACAGAAGCTCCAAGTATTACTGGCAGTGAAAGTAAGAACGCGAAATCTGAGGCTACCGAGTGGTTTAATTTTCGCAATAATCCAGCGCTCATCGTTACACCGAATCGACTAATTCCTGCAAATAATGCCAAGCTCTGCCCAAAACCAATTGCCAATGCGGTTTTATTATTTACTCGCCGATCAATCTCCGCATCTGAATCATGAAACTCATGTGCTAAATCACGTTTAGATAATCTCTCAGCTGTAATAAGAAGTAAGCCATTCAATGCCAAGAATGCACTCGAATATTCTGGTTTACCAAAAATAGATTGGAAGTAATCTCCTAGTACTATTCCTAAAACTCCAACTGGGATCGTAGCAATCACAATGTACGACATAACCTGAAAATGAGTGGATTTATAATTCTTTTCAACAAGAGCCCGGTAGGAACCTTTAAATAGCCGAATCCATCTTTTACGAAATACAATAAATAGCGCTACAGAACTTGCCAGATGCATCGCAATAGTGATGAGTAGGTATGCTTGATTTTCTTCGCTAATGAATTCGCGAAACGACCCACCAATCCAAGCTGGAATCAAGATTGCATGGCCCAGCGAAGATATTGGGAATAGTTCGGTTAAGCCTTGAATGAACCCAATAATTACTGCTTGCTCATAGGTAAAGTTCAATGTTTAACCGTTCTTTAGAAGATTATAAGATAGAGTTTAGCAGTGAGCGATAAGAATAATCCTTCAATTTGGATTCAAAAGATTGCAATATTGCTCAAACCCTCACGAACTATTCCTCATACGCCTTGGCGAGCCGATTCAACTTGGTCATTAGGTCTTGGCCGCTACCACCTGCAGCGATTAATAATTCTACTTTTTGGCTTATCAATTTTTGGCGTTGGAGAAGCTTTTTTAGTTGTTAGCTCTCTTGGTAATTCACCTTGGGTAGTTTTGTCCGAAGGCATTTCTCTTAACTCGCCCCTAAACATTGGTGAAGCCACTTTTTTGGTCTCTGTAATTGTTTTATTGTTTTGGATTCCGTTACGTCAGAAACCGGGATTTGGAACTCTAGCTAACATCGTAGTAATAGCGGCCGCCATTGAGTTAGGTTTACATGTTATTCCTGAAACTCAGATTACTTCAATAAAATATATCTATATTTTTATTGGAATTGCATTGGTCGGGGTTGGTTCTGCTTTGTATATAACTTGCGGACTTGGTACAGGTCCAAGAGATGGACTGATGACGGGCTTGCACTACAAAACCGGGGTTCGGGTAGGGCGAGTTCGCTTGGGTATAGAGATCATTGCGTTAAGCGTTGGCGCCCTTCTAGGTGGATCATTGGGTATCGGTACCGCTCTATTCGCGCTCCTAATTGGCCAATCTGTGGCGATTTCCCTTGGTGTTGTAGAGCGGATTACTAGTAAGTAGCCAATAAGGTTGGATCACTCCCCTCGGTTTGTCGGACCGCATCTGACAACATGTCGAAAACACCATGTTAAAAAAACAGAAGGGTCTATTCCATGCTTGATAGTTTCTTTAAAATCAGTCAGCGTGGCTCAACCGTAGCTCGTGAAGTTCGTGGCGGAGTCGTCACATTTTTCACCATGGCCTACATCGTTGCGCTCAATCCACTCATCATCGGTTTAGCAAAAGATGCTGATGGAAAATATATTGGCGGCGGAGATGCACCTAATCTTGCATTAGTTGCAGCAGCCACCGCACTCATTGCCGGCGTTATGACCATCTTGATGGGCGTAGTCGCTAACTTTCCATTAGCCATTGCAACCGGATTAGGTTTAAACACATTCGTTGCTGTTGGTATCGCCTCTAAAATGACCTGGGCAGATGCCATGGGCTTGGTAGTACTTGAAGGATTAATTATCCTGATTTTGGTTTTAACTGGATTCAGAACAGCAGTTTTCCGCGCTGTTCCAACCCAATTAAAGATCGCAATCTCAGTAGGTATTGGTCTATTCATTGCACTTATCGGTTTAGTTGATGCTGGTTTTGTTCGCAGAACCGGAACTGGACCTGTACCAGTTACATTAGGCGACAACGGAAATCTTGTCGGTTGGCCAGTAGTTGTTTTTGCTTTTGGTTTGTTCTTAACAATTGCATTAACAGTTAAAAAAGTAAAGGCTGCGATTCTTATTGGAATTGTGGCTGCAACTGCAGCAGCTATTGCAATTGAATCTGCATTCAAAATTGGACCATTATTTAATGGTGCAACTGGTGAAGTTAACCCTAAAGGCTGGAATCTAAATGTTCCTGCAATGCCTGAAACGGTAGCGGCAACTCCTAAATTCGACATCATCGGTGATTTCAATTTACTTGGTGGATTTGATCGAATCTCACTAGTTGCTGCAGTTCTGCTTGTGTTCACACTCTTGCTAGCAGACTTCTTCGACACAATGGGAACCATGACTGCCATTGGAAACCAGGCTGGATTAGTGGATAGAGACGGAAATGTAGAGGGTGCTAACCGCATTCTTCTTATTGACTCTATTGCTGCTGCCGCTGGCGGTGCAGGATCGGTATCTTCAAACACTTCATATATCGAGTCAGCCTCTGGCGTTGGCGAAGGTGCGCGAACAGGTTTAGCTTCAGTTGTAACTGGAGTTCTATTCCTATTAACAACCTTCTTAGCGCCACTAGTTGCCATCATTCCTTACGAGGCTGCAACACCAGCTTTGGTAATCGTTGGTTTCTTAATGATGACTCAGATAAAGGGAATCGATTGGGATGATCTTGGTATAGCAATTCCTGCATTCTTAACAATTATCTTGATGCCATTTACTTACAATATTTCTGTAGGTATTGGAGCAGGATTTGTTTCTTATGTAGTAATCAGATTGTTCCAGGGACGTTCAAAAGAAATTAGTCCTCTACTTTGGATAGTAGCTGGTCTATTTATGGTCTACTTCTTGCAATCTCCAATTAATATTTGGACTGCATAAAAAGATCTAAACAAAGGGGCGGACTGAAAGGTTCGCCCCTTTACCATTTAATTTCAGAAATTCCTTGCTTTGTAAGTATTTGATTAACTCTGCTAAATGGTTTGGAATCAAAAAACCCTTTATAGGCCGAGAGTGGACTTGGATGAACAGAGGTAATAACGCGATCTGGTAAAAAGAAATCTTTCATCGTAATTGCATGGTTTCCCCATAGAACTCCGATCGCACCGTTTTTGCCAACATATTCGATGATTGATTTGGTAAACAAATTCCAACCAACCTTTAGATGTTGACGTGGTTGTGTTGGGTTAAACGTTAAACTGGAATTAAGTAGCAAGACGCCTTTATCAACCCAGTCGCTTAGATCTCCATTTGTTCTAACCACACCTAGATCAGATTCCAATTCCTTGAATATGTTTTTCAACGAAGCAGGTAATACTGAGACATTTTTGTTCACTGAAAAAGCTAGCCCCATTGCATGCTCCGGATTCGGATATGGATCTTGACCCAGGATTAAGACTTTGACTTTTTCGGGCACTAAATTCAAAGCTCTAAATACATTCTTGGGTTCTGGCAGGAATTCTTCACCTAATTGTTCTTCAATAGTTTTAAGTAAATTTAAATCAACTATCTTTGACCAATGTTCTGGAAGGTGCTGTTGAAGGTTAACGGGCACGAGCAAAATACCGACCATGCTCGGCTTGAACAGAAATTGGCAAACCATAGGCAACACTTAAATTCTCATCATTAATGACCGATTCAATTTCTCCTTGAGCGACAGTTTTGCCATCACGTAAAAGCAGCGCATGGGTAGTTCCAGAAGGAATCTCCTCAATGTGATGAGTAACAATTACCGTTGCCGGGGCCAGAGGATCTTTTGAGAAGGTTTCAATTCGTTTCAATAAATCTTCTCTTCCTCCCAAATCTAATGCTGATGCCGGTTCATCTAAGAGTAAAAGCTCTGGGTCTGCCATAAGTGCTCTAGCTATTTGTACGCGTTTCTTCTCTCCATCACTTAAGGTTCCATAAACTCTATTACCTAGCTCTCGAACACCAAGTGCGGTAAGCAATGCCATTGCCCGGGACTCATCCCATAAATCATATTTTTCTTGCCAACGACCAAACATTGCATAAGCTGCAGTTAAAACTACATCCATCACAAGTTCATCTGATGGTAATTGATCTACTAATGCTGATGAAGTTAAACCAATACGGGTTCGAAGTTCAAATACATCTACCTTGCCCAAGGTTTGCCCAAGAATTGTTATCGAGCCAGTTGTTGGGTGAATAAGTGATGAGCAGATTTGAAGCAGTGTGGTTTTACCTGCGCCATTTGGGCCCAAAACAACCCAACGCTGACCTTCTAACACTTGCCAATCTAAAGGACCCAAAATTATCCGATCGCCCCTTTGAACGCTGATGCTTGATAATTCCAGAATGGCGCTCATAGGAGTGAAAGATACCTCGCCTTGGCTCTGAATATGGTTAATCTGACCCAATGCCGATCGATAAAAACGAGAGCTTTACTGGTCTCATACTTGTTTCCGGCCAAGATAGGCCAGGAATCACCCAAAGTTTAATGAGTACGCTCTCTGAATTTGCCGTCAATATTTTAGATATTGAGCAACTAGTAATTCGTGATCGACTCCTTCTAACAGTGCTAATTACCCTTGATGAAGCTCACGCCGCTGCAATTGCAAGCGATTTAGATCTACTACAAGACAAACTGCAACTAGATATTGCTATCGATTTTGTTCAAACCAATATAAACCAAGATGCTTCAGATAATCTTAGAGTGGTGATAGTTGGTAGTGAAATCAAACCGGTTGGCCTATCTGCCGTTGCATCTGAAATAGCAAGATTGGGTGGAAACATAACGGCAATCAAACGAACTGCGAGAAATCCAGTAATCGCCATAGAGATGAATTTAACTATCCCCAACGATTCAATAAAAAAAGTTCAAGAAGCACTAACCTCCGTTGCTATCAATAATCACATAGATCTAGCTGTTGAGCCTGGTGGGTCTTTGCGCCGTTCAAAACGAATCGTAATTTTGGATATGGATTCAACACTTATCGAGCAAGAGGTAATTGATCTACTTGCAAATCACTCGGGCAAATCTGAAGCAGTCTCGGAATTGACTCGCAAGGCAATGAATGGAGAGATAGATTTTAAATCGGCACTCGTTGAAAGAGTGGGGCTACTTAAAGGCTTGCCTGAAAATATCTTAGAGGTTGTGCGAAAAGAAATCACCTTTACAAAAGGGGCCAAGGTTTTGATTGCCGAATTACATAAGCAAGGTCATAAGGTAGGCGTGGTTTCGGGAGGATTTATTAACGTGATAGAACCTCTGCTTAAAGATTTAAATGTACATTTCTTTCGTGCCAATAAACTTCAAACTGCAAATGGTCAATTAACAGGTGAGTTGGAAGGGCCTATTATCGATGCCGCCGCTAAACGAAAAGCGCTTGAAGAATTTGCAAAACAAGAAAATGTTTCACTTGATCAAACCGTGGCTATTGGTGATGGCGCAAATGATTTGGAAATGATCAAAACTGCTGGTTTAGGTATCGCGTTCAACGCAAAACCAAAAGTTGCAGCTTCAGCTAATACCACGCTCAACACTGCCGATTTATCTGCAGTACTACTTTTAATGGGGATATATATTTAGTACCTAAAATGCTCTTCGGCAGATTTACGCAATAGCTGCACCATATTATCCGGATCAGCTGATTTATAAACTGCACTCCCCGCAACAAAACAATTTGCTCCTGCACTGGCAGCTTCTCCTATTGTTTCAAGTGATATTCCACCGTCCACCTGAATTAAAGGTTTGCCACCCTTTATTAATTCAATTCTAGAGCGAGCAGTTTTAACTTTATCCATTTGTTCATGCATGAATGACTGCCCACCAAAACCAGGCTCCACAGTCATAATTAATAAAAGATCAATCTGCTCGATAAAAGGTTCTACCAAAGAAAAGGGTGTACCTGGCTTAACTGCTACTCCAACCTTTGCTCCACTTGATTTCACATCAGAAATTGTCTGCCCGATGTTTTTAGCCGCCTCTAAATGAAATGTAACCGATACGCAACCTGCTTGAGCATATTTAGGAGCGCTATTATCTGGATCCGCAATCATGAGATGGGCATCTACTGGAAGATCTGAAAATGCAATTATCTCCTTGGCTCGTTGGAAATCGAATGTAAAATTCGGAACAAAAATATTGTCCATAATATCTAGGTGTAGCTGATCTGCACTTTGGGATACTTTCGCAATCTCATTAGCCAAATCGTCAAATTTAGCGTTTAAAATACTTGGGTTAATCAAAATGTTATTTTTCATTAGTAGCTAACCGTTTTTTCTGAGCAGCACCATAAACATGGAATCTGAACCATCTCGATGAGTCCAAAGCTGAACCGAACCATCATTTTGCAATCCTTCTTTATGGAAACCATTCTGATCCATAGTATGAATTTTCATATCAGGATGTTCTGAAAGAAAATCTATCACTTGGCCTTTAGTTTCAGCCAGCAAGGGAGAACATGTCACGTAAGCAATAATTCCATTAGGCGCAAGAAGTTGATAGGCACTGTTCATCAAATTCCGCTGCAACGGGATTAACTCTTTAAGATCTGCTAAAGATTTGCGCCAACGGGCTTCCGGCCTACGCCTTAACGCACCTAATCCCGTACAAGGGGCGTCAACGAGGATTCGATCGAATTTATGATCAAAATTCTCTGAGATTGTGGCATCGAATGAAACCACTTGATTATTGCTAACAACACGTTTAACAAGTTCTGCCCGATGCGGCACTGGTTCATTTGCAAGAAATTTTGCAGAAGGATCTTTATCTAACAGAAAATGATACAAATAAGCCGCTTTACCGCCAGGACCTGCACACATATCAAGCCAAGATAAACCAGGCTCAAAGGTGGCTAAAAAATTCTCGACCACAAGCTGTGATCCGCGATCTTGTACTCCAGCTTTTCTCTGAACTATCGGTTCAAATAAAATCGGTATGGTGTCTATGTTTACACCATTATTAAATCCAGGTATGCCGGTAGCTCCTAATTGAATCAATTCCGCCACGGTGGATTTACCAGGCCAAGCAACGACATCAGGAAGTGCTGGCGCATTATTTGAAACCAATAATCTTTCGACCTCATCCCAATCTTTTAATTGATCGTAAAATGCGTTTATTATCCAAACAGGGTGACTGTGATTGACGGAGAATTTTTCAGCCATCGGTAAAGAATTGAAATCATCAAATTCCTTAGGCATAGCTGCAATTTTTCGAAGTACTGCATTAACGTAAGATGCTTTGGATTCACCCGCAACTTTTCTGGCAACTTCTACTGTTTCAGAAACTGCCGCATGATCTGGAACTCGCATCAAAGTTAACTGATGAATACCCATTCTTAGTAAATCAGTGATCTTCGGATCAAGGTCAAGGAAGTTTCGATCTATAAATTTTTTAATGAAGTGATCGTGTCGTCCCTGCATTCTCAAGGTCCCGTAAGCCAATTCAGTTGTAAAAGCTTTATCAGCAAGGCTCATTTTCGATTTAGAAAGCAATTCAGGAAGTCGGATATTCGCAAATGCTCCCTCTCGGTTTACTTGCGAGATTAACTCATATGCCAATAATCTCGAATCCTCAGGTTTTGGTTTACCCAAGTTTTAGACCATCCTTAACTAATAAACCTCTTATAAATTCCGACGCACTCATAGTTTTTCGTCCAGCTGGTGTTAACTCTAATATCTCTATAGCACCATGCCCGGTTCCGACCATAAGTTGACTATCTGATATCGAAACTTGGCCTGGAAACAAGTTCTCCTGAACCGAGATTCTCATATTATTAATCACGATTCTATTCTCATTCAAAATAGTCCATACTCCAGGATTGCCATAGAACGCCCTAAACTTATTCAATATATCCAAAGATTTATTGTTCCAATCAAGTTTTCCATCTTCCTTGGAAATTTTGGGAGCATAAGAAGTATTCTCACCACTCTGTGGGATCGGTGGAACATTTCCACTAATCATCTCTAATGTTTTCAGTACCAAACCAGGCACCATCAAACTCATTTTTTTCAATACATCAGGAGTTTTTTCATTATCTTGAATAATCACATCCTCAAACAAATAAACTGGTCCTGTATCCATGCCTTTTTCCAACTGAAATATTGATATTCCAGTGGATGATTCACCGCTGAGGATGGCGTGCTGAACCGGAGCGGCACCTCGCCATTTTGGGAGTTTGGAGAAATGCACATTCAACCAGCCATTTTTTGGAATTTTTAATGAGTCTTCTTTAATGATTTGCCCAAAAGCGATCGTTATCACCACGTCAGGTAAAACTTCGTTAACAATTTCTTTAATATCATTTGTGCTTCCACTTTGATAAATTTTTACTCCAGAATTTTTTGCCCATTCTGCTAAATCATTTGATCTGATCGATTGACCACGGCCAGTTGCTTTATCTACATTGGATAAAAGTCCGCAAAATTCGTGTTGACCATTTCCAACGATATTTTCGATCAAAGGGATTGCAATATCTGAGGAGGATGCGATCAAAATTTTCAAGTTTTTAAAGACCTAAACCGCGAGTGTTGTGTGGAGAAATCTTGATTTGGGGGTTTAAACCTGAACTGCTAGCTGCCGAAAACCATTCAGATTCTCTAATTTCCTTCATTGCTAACTTGCGTTGATCAGATTTCATTCGATCAATAAACAAAACTCCATTCAAATGATCTGTTTCATGTTGTAAACACCTAGCTAACAACTCTGTTCCTTCAATAGTTACTGGTTCTCCGTGCATATTGAACCCCTTAGCAACAGCCTTAAACGCTCTTGGAGTTTCATAAACCAATTCTGGAAAGGATAAGCATCCTTCTTCCCCATCTTGCATTTCAGCACTTAAGTCCAACGTTGGGTTAATTAAATGCCCAGTTTCATCATTGATATCCCAGACAAAAACTCTAAGCGGCACACCTATTTGAGGTGCTGCTAATCCTGCTCCTGGAGCATCATGCATAGTCTCCATCAAATCAGCCACTAACTGTCGGATCTCTTTATCAAAATCAGTTACCAGCGCAGCGGGCGTAACAAGTACAGGATCGCCAAATAAACGAATTGGTTGAATAGCCATGAGTCAATGATACTTTAAAGACGGATCATTAAAGATCATAAGGGTCTAATCTAACCCTAAATATCTTCTTGCCCTTTATACCCTGGATTTTCACCACATCATCCAAGAGATCAACTAAATCAGAACCACCTGAGGATTCAACTCTTATCAATAACTTACTCTCGAGATGATTCATTTCGACAGGACCGGTAATTTCATATTTTTTTGTAGCTATTAAGTTATGTACAAATTTCGAAATATCAGCTTTGCTTCCGGAAACACTTGCCACCCGGTAATAAGGAGGCAATTTTGCAGCTTCTCTATTTTCTAATTCTCGTTTAACGCTATAGGAGGAACTCCCCTTCAACATGCTTTGAACCACAGGGTGATTATTAGACAACGATACAAAAACTTCAGATTTTGACGATAATCTCGATAAATTTGAGAACCAATTAAGCCGTGCGATTTCTTCAGCTCTTAGTGTTGGACGATTAAATATATTTTCGCCATCCAACATCACAACAGCTGAGTATTCACCATTTGGTTCTGATCCAGCTGTTGAAAGCACAATACAGTGACCTTCTGGTAAATCTTCAATCTGTTTAGTGCCTGAGGAAGTATAAATTGGAATATTTGGATTGGCTTTACCAATCTCTTCAGCGTTGCGATCTATACCTTTGCTTATTACATATGGCCGCGTGTCTCCGCAATAAAGACAGTGCCAATCAGAAACTTTTTTACTACATAAATAACATTCGGGTTGAGAATTTGAAGATTTGATCTGAAGCTTTCCTCCGCAATCACATTTTGCCGAATTCCTGCATTTTGAACAAAGGAAAACATTTGCATATCCTTTTTCACTTACTGTTACAAGAACACTACCTGAAGATAAAGATTTTTTAATAGTGGATAAAAAGCTACGATTGCTATCACTAGCGACAATACTAATCTCAGATTTTGATTTGTAAATCTTTTGTTCCAACCAACCAACATCTATGAGTCTTGCTATCTCAAGTGAATGTGATGCAGAGACGAAAATAAATGAGGTGTTCTTATCTCGCAATAATGTCACATCACGTGAGTTCCAGCCTGGTGAATGTTGTTCATAATGGGATGCATCTAGATCGTTCAACACAATAACCGTGGAATCAGATTTAAGGTTAGTAAATGCACCACTTCTGTTCGCTATTATTATTTTTGGTGCACCAAAACAAGTTTGCAGAAAATTCCGATATCTAGTCGATGAATCAAGGTTAGAGCTCAACTCCAAAACATCCACTTTTGATATTTGATCTATCTGTCTTTTGATCAACCTAATATCTTTATCATCAGGAACCAATAGTAAAACTTGATTAAATTGAGCCCGGGCAAGAACTATTTTCGCAACAAACAATGCGGAATCTGTAGCAATAGGTAGATTAACTGCCCATTTCAATCTTTTGTTTGAATTAAGCATTCCAAAATCAGCTCTTCCAATAAGATCTTGCAAATTATCATTCGCATGGTTATAAGTTTGAGAATCTAATTCTGTCTTCATTTTTTCTACTTTAACAACCCTTTTAGGAATTGATTGTTTTAAAAGACTCCAAAAACTACCGCCGAATCGATTTCGAACCATTTCGATATGTTCAAGCATTTGTGCACTAACCATTGAACTCAAAGATGTAACATCAATAATCTCTTTTAGTTTTCCATCATTTGATTGGTTAAGAGTTCGATTTATCACCAATCCATCCGCATTTACATTACCAAAAGGGACAATAACCTTCGTACCAATCGTAACCAATTTATCAATTTTGGAAGGGATCCAATAATCATAGATTCCCTCAAGGTGAGACACTGGAGTATCAACTAAGACTGAGGCTATGGGAAGCTTGGAAACTGACGCTAGGTTTTTTGGTTTAGATGTTGCAGAAACCTGTCGCTTTAATTTAAGTGGAGCGGCCACGATTTACTTTACGAGAGATTTAAGTGAGGCAGCTCGATCAGTTTTTTCCCAAGTGAAGTCCGGCAATTCTCTGCCAAAATGTCCATAAGCAGCAGTTTTGGAGTAGATAGGGCGGAGTAAATTCAGATCGCAAATAATTGCAGCTGGGCGTAAATCAAAAACTTCCTTAACCGCTTTACTAATGGCATTCACATCGAATTTTTCAGTTCCAAAAGTTTCAATGAATAATCCAACCGGCTGAGCTTTACCAATGGCATAAGCCACTTGAACTTCACAACGATCTGCAAGACCTGCAGCAACAACGTTTTTAGCAACCCATCTCATGGCATACGCCGCAGATCTATCTACTTTAGATGGATCTTTACCAGAGAAGGCACCTCCACCATGTCTTGCCATTCCACCATAGGTGTCCACAATTATTTTTCTACCAGTTAATCCAGCATCGCCCATAGGGCCACCAATAACAAATCGACCCGTTGGATTAATTAAAACCTTCACCTTGGATGTATCAATTGCTAGTTCTTTCATTATTGGATCAATTACATACTTTTTAATTTCAGGTGCAAGTTGTTTTTCTAAATCAACATTTTCAGCATGTTGAGACGAGATAACTACAGTATTGAGTGCTACCGGCTTATCACCTTCATACTCGATTGTGACTTGAGTTTTTCCATCTGGTCTTAAGTAAGACAAGGTTCCATCTTTTCTAACTTTGGTAAGACGTTGAGCTAATTTGTGTGCTAAAGATATTGGTAGCGGCATTAATTCTGGAGTGTCGTTAGCCGCATATCCAAACATTAAACCTTGGTCACCTGCACCTTGAAGATCAAGTGGATCAGAGGATGAAGAAACACGACTTTCAAAAGCATCGTCTATGCCTTGAGCAATATCCTGAGATTGCTGCCCAATTGAAATTGAAACTCCACAGCTGTTGCCGTCAAAACCTTTGTCAGATGAGTCATAACCTATTTCTAAAACAGTGTCCCTAACGATGTTCATAACATCTGCATATCCATTTGTAGTGACTTCTCCAGCCACATGTACCTGTCCAGTTGTAATTAAAGTTTCGACTGCAACCCTACTTTTAGTATCTTGCGCTAGCAGAGAATCAAGAATTGCATCAGAAATCTGATCTGCGATTTTATCTGGATGTCCTTCTGTAACAGATTCAGAGGTAAATAGTCGATTACTCATTGGCCTAACCTAACTTACTAACTAACTGATCCAGCAAGATATCTGAAAGCGTGTCCTTACTAATTTCTGGAATATCTATATTTTTTTCATTTGAATCGATGATTACACCTTGAGTCGAATCACTTCCAAAAATAGCCCCATCAGTTACATTATTCACATACATTAAATCCAGAGATTTGCTTCTTAATTTCTCAGTTCCTAATTTAACCAAGTTTTCTGACTTGGAATCTGTTTCGGCAGCAAAACCTACAACAATTTGTCCACTTTTCTTAATCTCAGCAATACGTGCCAGGATATCTGGATTCTTTGTTAAATCCATCGTTTCAAAATCGTTCTTTTTAATTTTATTTTGAGAATAGTTACTAACCCTCGCATCAGCTACGGCAGCACTCATTATTAACGCATCGCACTTAGGAAACTCCGCTTCAAGTACTGATAACAATTCAGTTGCAGTTTCAATTTTGGTAACCTCTACCCCATCGATTTCGGGCAGATCAGCATTAGCTGAAATTAAATGCACATTAGCTCCTCGAGTTGCCGCGGCTAATGCAAGTGCGAAGCCTTGTTTACCAGAGGATCTATTTCCAATATATCTAACTGGATCAATTGGTTCGCGGGTTCCTCCTGCGGTAACAATAATTCTTCGACCAGCTAAGTCTGAGTTATTTTGAAGTTTTGCCTGAATTTCACTAAAGATTTTGCTTAAGTCAGGGTATCTTCCAACACCAACATCCAATCCTGTCATTCGACCCTGATCTGGCTCGATAACAACAAATCCGCGATCTCTTAGGATCGAAACATTTGCACTAGTTGCAGGATTTAGCCACATCTCCGGGTGCATCGCAGGAACTATAATCTTTGGTGCATTTGAAGCAAGCACAATATTGGTTAGTAAATCATCTGCCCTGCCTGAGGCAAGTTTTGCTAGTAAATCTGCAGTAGTAGGTGCAATTAAAATCAAGTCATTTTCCTTTGCCATAGAAATATGTGGCACGGATTCAACATCAGACCATAGGTCGGTAATAACTTTACGTCCAGAAAGTGCTTCCCAAGTTGCCTTACCTACGAAATTTAAACTCGCTGCAGTTGGAACTACATCCACTATGAAGCCTTGATCTTGCAAGCGTCTTAGCAACTCACATGATTTATATGCTGAGATTCCACCTGAAACACCCAGTAACAACTTTCGACCACGGGGAAACATGGTTTTAAATTAGCTCGCTGAAGTTGTTTGCTTTGGTTCTAAATTCTCAATAGTTAACAAACCCTCATTAATCTCGCGAAGTGCGATAGACAAAGGTTTTTCATGAACATAAGTTTCTACCAAAGGTCCAACGTACTCAAGTAAACCTTCACCAAGTTGTGAGTAGTAGGCATTGATCTGGCGTGCACGCTTTGCGGCATATAGAA
The DNA here is from genome assembly GCA_000378905.1 of actinobacterium SCGC AAA028-A23. Taxonomy (GTDB): domain Bacteria; phylum Actinomycetota; class Actinomycetes; order Nanopelagicales; family Nanopelagicaceae; genus Nanopelagicus. The sequence continues at coordinate 29,782 of KB900551.1, read as the reverse complement.
CCAAACTATATTTTGATCCAGCTTTTTCAAGTAAAGCGTCGATCGGTGGATTAGTTATTCCGTCTAATGCTTGGTTGGTCATAAATTGCCCCTTTATTGGATACTCCGACTAGCGAAGGGCTAAAGATACCAGTTCTGAGACTGATTGATCCACTTGGTGATTTATCAGGACATGATCAAACTCAGCAGCGGCCGAAAGTTCCTCTTTTGCCCTAATCAAGCGTGCCTGTGTTGATTGTTCTGACTCAGTACCCCTCTTTATTAGACGAGTAGTTAATTCCTCCCAAGACGGAGGTTCAATAAAAACTAGTAATGCATCCTTGGAATTCTTTCGTACTTGTCTAGCACCATCAAGCTCTATCTCAAGAATTACATTCAAACCTTTACTCAGAGCTTGTTCGACGGCCAAACGAGGCGTGCCATATCTAGCACCTGCGAAACTTGCCCATTCTAAAAAAGCATTAGTTGAAACCATTTCATCAAATATGGCGTTAGAAACAAAATGATAATCAATTCCATCTTTTTCACCTTTACGCATTTCGCGTGTAGTAGCAGAAACTGAAATCCAGAAGCGTTCATCGCCTCTTAATTTATTGGTAATCGTACTTTTTCCAACTCCGCTCGGGCCTGAAACAACCAAAAGTTTGCCTTCACGTGGAGCGTTTTTCATTAACAAAAACTCCTGCCTTAATGCCTCAATCTGTCTTCTGCCAACTCCCCCTAGTCTACGGGACTTTGAGATTTCAGATCTGGCCATGATTAATTCAGCCCTCTTGGATCCAATTCCCGGCACCGCTTGAAGTAGGTCTGCAAGTTTCATTCGTTTGATTGAATCGCGTTCGTCACCAAATAAGTCAAAGAGATAGATCTGACCTGAAGCAACTTTAGCTTTTACTTCAGATCTTTCCTGCCTTGCTCTCACAGCAGAACGCCCAGCCTTACGCCGGGATCTATCACTTAATCTTGGAGGCAGCATTACTAATCCAAACTATTAGATATTAATTCTATCTTCTTACGCATTTTTAAATCTGACCCATCCCATTGACCTGTGATTGATCGCCCAATCACTACAAAATCTGCACCAGCACTGATGGCATTTTTTGGTGTCATCACCCGTACTTGATCAGAAAGTTCATCACCTTCTACTCGAACTCCTGGTGTTATAAATATTGATTTTAATCCCAATGATCGTAGCTGTGACACTTCAAATGGTGAACATACCAACGCCTTAGCTCCAGCATCTACCGCACTAGATGCCCAATTATTAGTAGTCTGTTGAATTGATTGTGAATTTCCAAGTTTTGAAAACTCATCTTCAGAGAAAGAGGTAAGCACTGTTACTGCCGTTATCAATCCATTTGGTAAGGCTTTACTTGCTGATTGAATCATTTTTGGCCCGCCAGAGGCATGAACAGTTAAGAATTTTGGATTTAGAACTGATACCGACTCAACAGCACCTTTAACGGTATTTGGGATGTCATACAATTTAAGATCTAGGAAGAGTTTAAAGTCAGCTGCCTGTTGCAGTTTTTTTATACCCTCAAAACCATGTAATAGATAGAACTCTAATCCGACTTTAAAATGATCAATCTGATCAGCTGAGCTTTTAATCCATTTACTGGCTAAATCCAGATCTTTGGTATCCAGGGCAAGAATTACTGGAAGCATATCTATACGCTCCTATGGGCAAAACCAATTGCATCACGAAAATCTTTAAAGCCCTTTTGGGTTAATAGATCAGCCAATTCATTTTTTACTTGCAATGCTGCTGTTGGATTTCCAAAACTTGCAGTACCAATGGAAACAGCGCTTGCCCCAGCAAGTACTAGCTCAAATGCATCTCGACCAGTAGCAACTCCACCCATTCCAATAATTGGAATATTTGGAAAAGCTTGATGAACTTGATAAATCGCTCGAACTGCAACTGGTCGTATTGCCGGACCAGATAACCCACCAGTTTTACCAGCTAGTTTAGGTTTCATAGAATTAGTATCTATTACCATTCCTAGCAAAGTATTAATCAAAGCTAATCCATCAACTCCGGCATCTATAACCGCCTTAGCAATTGCAACAATGTCTGTAACATCTGGTGAAAGCTTGGCGATGATTGGTAACTCCCCACCAATATTTCGCCTTACTGATTCGATTACAGCTGTTGAGGTATCTGGATGGCATGAAAAAACCTGCCCACGATTTTCAACATTTGGGCATGAGATATTTACCTCAACCGCACTAATTCCTGAAACTGCTCGTAACCGCCTTGCCAAGACTCCATACTCCTCAACAGTTTCTCCAGCAATCGAAACTACAATCTTTGCATTATTTTCTATCAGCCAAGGTATGTCGTTCTCTAAGAAGGTATCAATACCTGGACCTTGCAACCCGATGGAATTCAACATTCCACTTGGCGTCTCTGCCATCCTGGGAGTGGCTCTACCAGCTCTAGCTTTTGTCATAATTGATTTTGTTACTACTGCGCCAAGCTCAGTTAATGGAAAAAACTGTGACAACTCTTGGCCTGAACTAGCGCATCCACTTGCTGTAAAAATAGGGTTGGAAAAGCGTTTGCTACCGATTTTGGTGGAAAAATCTAGAGCGCTCATTTATAACTTGTCCAAAACTGTTTTTCGATCCCAAATAATCTCAGATCCATCCATTACTGGGCCATCAATACAAGTTCTCACCATTTTTATACCATCGTTGAATTTAACCGGCACAACACAGGTCATGCAAACACCAATCCCACATGCCATCGCCTCTTCCACTGCGCATTGGTGAGCAATATCAAACTCTTCAGCAATTTTGGCAATCGCCGAAAGCATTCCCATTGGTCCACAGGAGTAAATAACCTCTGTTCCTAATTCCCGAATCAACCTTGGTATTGCCTCACTTATTTGCCCGTGAATGCCAGCAGTGCCATCATCGGTTGTCAGAGTAAGAGAGGAAACACTTCTTTTGCCTTCAAGCGGAGCATAAATTTTATTTGCTGTACTTGCTCCTAAAACCATATCTACCCTACAACCACGATTCTTAAGAACTTCGGCTAAAGCAAATAGTGGAGCGGATCCATATCCTCCGCCAATCAACATTGTGTTTGCATTGGTTGTTGGAATTCCGAAAGAAGTTCCTAATGGGCCAATCAAATCCACATACTCTCCAACATTTTGTGCACACAACCATTTACTTCCCTGACCATGCGGGGCAACTACTAATTCAATCGTCCCACCCATTGGGCCCTTATCAATTGCACGGTACACAGCAAAAGCTCTTCTTAAAATTAATGCGGATTGTTCTCCACCTACTGAAATTGCCACAAAGTTGCCAGGTTTACTATGCGCTGCCATCTCGCCCACTGCAAAGACCATATGATGATAAGGGCCAACTTTTTTATTGCTCAAAACCTCTGATTTAATCTGAGCTGCATTTTTATTAATTTTCTGCGGAGTTATCACTTCATCCACTCCTGTAATGATTTAATCTCAAAATCGCTATTCTGCAAAGCTGAGATACCAGCTACAGCTGCCTTAAACCCAGGAATTGTTGTGATACATGAAACTGATCGTGAAACTGCAGCTGTACGAATCATGAATCCATCTTGACGGGATCCTCTGCCTAAAGGTGTATTGATCACCAATTGAACTAACCCTTTGGTAATTACCTCACTAGCAGATAATTGGCCGGTATCAGGATCGGAGTTCTTTCTTACTAATTCCGATGGCACCCCCTTTTCACTTAAGAAATTATGTGTTCCGGCGGTGCTGTAAATCTTGAATCCCATTTGATGTAAACCTCGAGCAGATTGCCATCCTACTTCTTTATCTCTATTTGATAATGAAATGAATACAGAGCCAGATTTAGGCAATGGTCCAAAGGCAGCAGTCTGACTCTTTGCAAATGCCAATCCAAAATTATCAGCAATTCCCATAACTTCACCAGTTGATTTCATTTCAGGGCCCAGCACCGAATCAACCCCAGTTCCATCAATTCTTCTAAATCTATTAAATGGCAATACTGCTTCCTTAACTGATACACCATTTGGCTTTCCATCACCTGATGCAGGAAGCATTCCATCCTTGCGTAATTGTTCAATTTTAGAGCCCGTGGCAATTAATGCTGCATTCTTGGCCAAAGCAATTCCCGTAGCTTTAGCTACAAATGGAACGGTTCTTGACGCTCTTGGGTTAGCCTCTAACACATAAAGTTTGCTTGGTTGACCACTAACAGCAAATTGAATATTTATTAAACCTTTAACACCAACATCTTTAGCTATTTTCTCAGTAGCACTTCTTATCTCTGAAAGCATCTGGGTAGACAATGAGGTGCTCGGAAGTACACATGCAGAGTCTCCTGAATGAACACCAGCCTCTTCAATATGCTCCATAACACCCGCCAAATAAAATTGTTCTCCGTCATAAAGGGCATCTACATCAACCTCGATAGCATCATCTAAGAATTTATCAATCAAAACAGGGTGATTTGGCGTGATTGCCGTGGCTTTTTCAATGAATCCTCTCAAGGACTCTTCATCGTAAACAATTTCCATTCCTCTGCCACCTAAAACATAGGATGGGCGAACTAAAACTGGGTAACCAATTCGATTAGCAATTTCACAGGATTCTTCATATGAGTTTGCCATTCCGAAATTTGGAGCAGCTAGGTTGTTGTTTCGTAGAATTTCACCAAATGCTCCACGTTCTTCAGCCAAATCAATTGCATCTGGAGAGGTGCCTAGAATTTTTACTCCGGCTTCCATTAATCCACGGGCTAAACCGAGTGGGGTTTGACCACCAAGTTGGGCAATTACTCCTACTACCGGGCCTGCTGCAGTTTCAGCGCGAATAACTTCCAACACATCCTCAAGTGTTAATGGTTCAAAATACAAACGATCGGAGGTGTCGTAATCTGTAGAAACTGTTTCAGGATTACAATTAATCATAATTGTTTCAAAACCGGCTTCCTTCAAAGCAAAAGATGCATGCACGCATGAATAATCAAACTCAATACCTTGACCTATACGGTTGGGACCACTTCCTAAAATAATTACGGCAGGTTTTGAACGAGCCAAAACCTCTGTTTCATCATCATAAGCTGAGTAATAATAAGGAGTTAGAGCTGCAAATTCCCCGGCACAAGTATCAACCGTTTTATACACAGGATGAAGATTCAAACTATGCCTTAAATTTCGAATGTCTAATTCGTTACTGGCCCTTAATTGAGCTATTTGATGGTCAGAAAAACCCATCATTTTACTGGTTTTGATTAAATCCTTAGTGAGCTCACCTGAGTTTTTAATAACCGTCGCTTGATCATTTATTAGATGAATCTGCTCTAAAAACCAACGATCTATTTTTGTTATCTGATAAACATCTTCAACTGATGCTCCATTATGCATTGCCGACTGAACCTGTTGAAGTCGAAACTCTGTAGGAGTGCCAATTTGAGCCTTCAAGGTTTGAAGATCTGCTTGTTGCCAAGAGAAATTTGAACCATTCTTTTCAAGTGAGCGAAGTGCTTTTTGTAATGCTTCAGGAAAACTCCTACCAATTGCCATTGATTCACCAACACTTTTCATAGTGGTAGTTAAGCGAATATCAGCCTCAGGAAATTTTTCAAAAGCAAATCTTGGGACCTTAACAACAACATAATCTAAGGAGGGCTCGAAAGAGGCTGGCGTAGATTTCGTAATATCATTTTCAATCTCATCCAATGTGTAACCAATTGCAAGTTTTGTAGCTATCTTGGCAATAGGAAAACCCGTTGCTTTGGAAGCAAGCGCTGAAGACCTGGAAACTCTAGGGTTCATCTCAATCACAATGATTCGACCATCAATAGGATTAACGGCAAATTGAATATTGCAGCCGCCGGTTGCGACTCCAACCTCTCTTATTATGTCGATCGAAAGATCTCGAAGTTTTTGGTATTCAACATCTGTCAGGGTCATAGATGGTGCAACTGTTATTGAATCGCCAGTGTGAACTCCCATTGGATCAACATTTTCGATACTGCAAACAATCACAACATTGTCTTTGTTATCGCGCATTACCTCAAGTTCATACTCTTTCCAACCAATAATTGATTCTTCTAGCAAAACTTCAGTGGTGGGACTATGTCTAAGTCCTGCGCCAGCAATTAGTTGAAGATCTGTCTCGTTGTATGCAATACCAGATCCAAGCCCGCCCATTGTGAAAGAAGGTCTTACAACTACTGGATACTTCAATTCAATGACTGCATTCAAACAATCTTGCATCGAATGACAGATTCTTGATTTTGCCGATTGACCACCAATTTTTTCTACAATTTTCTTGAATACTTCTCTATCTTCACCACGCTTAATTGCGCCAACATCAGCTCCAATCAGTTTTGTCCCAAATTTTTCAAAAGATCCTCGCTCATGCAAAGCCATGGCAGCATTTAAAGCAGTTTGACCGCCAAGAGTTGCCAAAACAGCATCTGGTTTTTCTTTCGCAAGAATCTTCTCAATTACATCTGGTGTAATTGGTTCAATATAGGTTGCATCTGCAAACTCTGGATCAGTCATGATTGTTGCTGGGTTTGAATTTATCAAGATCACACGAATACCCTCTGCACGCAGTACTCGACAAGCTTGAGTTCCGGAATAATCAAACTCGCATGCTTGACCAATAACTATCGGCCCACTTCCGATAACTAATACACTCTTTATCGATTGATCTTTAGGCATTTGAGCCAACACCTATAAACTTAGATTTTTCCATCAAATCAACAAATCTCTTGAACAAATATGCAGCATCATGTGGGCCAGCAGCCGATTCTGGATGATATTGAACGGAGAAAGCAGGTGAAGAGATAAGTTCTAACCCCTCCACAACATTGTCATTTAAAGATAAATGAGTGACTCTTCCATCCCCGTAAACTGTTTTAAACTCATGATCTTTAGGTGCGGCAACAGCAAAGCCATGATTGTGAGCTGTGATCTCAACTTTTCCTGTTGTTAGATCAATTACCGGTTGATTAATTCCTCTATGACCAAATGGCAATTTATAGGTTTCGAATCCCAATGCCCGACCAAGTATTTGATGTCCAAAACATATTCCAAAGAATGGAATCTCAGCCTCAAGAACTTTACGAACCAATTCGACCACATCAGTCATTGCTGCTGGATCACCAGGTCCATTAGAGAGAAACACCCCATCAGGAGATAATGCTTTAATTTCTTCAAAGGTTGTTTCAAGTGGTAACACATGAACTGAAATTCCAAGGGCTGCCATAGCTTTTGGAGTTGCACCCTTTATTCCTAAGTCAATAGCGGCAACTTTCAAACGAGTAGCAACACCAGTTGGCGGATTTACCACATAAGGTTTTTTAGTTGTTACATCTGAAGCTAGAAATGCTCCACTCATCGGCTTAGTTTTCCGAACCTTAACTACCATCTCTTCTCGAGTTAACGCAGTGTCACTAAATATTCCAACTCGCATTGCGCCACGATCTCGAAGATGTCTTGTTATCGCCCTGGTATCAACACCTTGAATACCAACAACTTGGGCATCAAGCAATTCTTCTTCCAAACTCTTTTCACTTCGCCAGTTACTGGTAATCGGTGAAGGATTTCGAACAACAAATCCTGATACCCATATCTTGGAAGATTCTTCATCGGTTTTATTCATCCCTGTATTACCAATATGAGGGGCTGTCATTATGACTACTTGCTGATGGTAGGAAGGGTCAGTCAAAGTTTCTTGGTATCCAGTCATGCCAGTTGAGAACACAGCTTCACCAAAAGTTTCCCCTGTTTTAGCCCAAGACAATCCTTCAAAAATTCGGCCATCATCAAGAACTAAGTAGGCTGGAGTTCTCTTAATCATTTGCGAGATTCCCCCTACTAACTACTGCTCCATCTTTTAAAACCTGAACCCCATTGTGAAATACATCCGTTACAACTGCAGGTAATTCATAACCATTGAATGGCGTATTTTTGCTCTGCGACTGCAACTTGTCACGATTTACTATCCAAGATCTATCTGTATCAATTATGGTGAAATTTGCGTGATTTTTCTCCGCAATTAGCTGACCCTGTGTTGAGTAGCCTGCGATTCTGGCGGGTGCGATAGACATACGATCAATCAGATCGTTCCAGCTTATCATTTTTGTTTCAATCATAGTTTTTACCAGAACAGACAAGGCCGTCTCTAATCCAACCATTCCAAATGCGGCTGCTTGCCATTCACAATCCTTATCTTCTGCAGGATGAGGCGCATGATCTGTAGCCACAATATCAATAACACCCTCTGCTAAGCCCTCTCTGAGCGCCATAACATCTTTCTCGGTGCGCAGTGGAGGGTTTACCTTGTAGATAGGATCATAGTTCTCTACCAAATCATCTGTAAGTAGAAGATGGTGTGGCGTTACCTCAGCTGTGATTTGAATCCCACGCTTTTTTGCCCACCTAACTAACTCCACCCCACCAGCTGTTGTCAGGTGGCATATATGCAATCGAGATTTAACATGCTCAGCCAAAAGAATATCTCTGGCAATAATCGCCTCTTCTGCAATCGCAGGCCAACCAGGTAAACCAATACGTGCTGAAACACTACCTTCATTCATTTGCGCATTAACTGTCAATCTAGGCTCTTGTGCATGCTGGGCGATAATTCCATTAAATGTTTTTACATACTCAAGTGCTCTTCGCATAATTAATGGATCAGAAACACATTTACCATCATCACTAAAAATTCGAACCCTTGCAATTGAATCTGCCATTGCCCCTAATTCAGCAAGTTGTTCTCCATGCAAACCTTTTGTTACCGCGCCAATCGGATTTACATCAACTAATCCGGCAGCCTTGCCCAGCCTAAATACCTGCTCAACAACACCAGCTGTATCAGCAACTGGATTGGTATTGGCCATTGCAGATATGGCTGTAAAACCACCGGCAACTGCTGCCATTGAACCTGTTAAAACAGTTTCGGAATCCTCTCGCCCTGGCTCTCGAAGATGTGTATGAAGGTCAACCAGACCAGGAATTACAAGTTTACCTTTGGCATCATAATCTGAAATTTTCTGAGATTTCTGAACCTCCTCAATTTTGTGAATTACACCAGACTGAATTTTAATATTAACTAATCTGCCATCAATTAATTTAGCGTTGGAAATTATCATGATTTGGCCTCTCCAAATGCTGCCCCACCAAGTAGTTCATATAAAACTGCCATTCTCACAGCAACTCCATTTTTAACCTGATCAATAATCACTGATTTAAGATCATCGGCACTTTCTGCCGAAATCTCCAATCCACGGTTCATCGGTCCTGGGTGCATCACAATTGCATCCTTAGATAATCTAGCCAATCTGGATGAGTTCAAACCATAACGCTTTGAATACTCTTGCGCAGTTGGGAAGAACGAATCACTCATCCGCTCTAATTGAATTCTCAACATCATCACTACATCACATTTACTTATTTCTTCATCAAGATTATAAGAAATCTTTACTGGCCAATTTTCAACACCAACTGGAAATAAAGTAGGTGGAGCAACCAAGGTAACAGTGGCACCTAATTTTGTTAGTAATAAAACATTGCTACGAGCCACTCGAGAGTGCAAAATATCGCCAACTATTAAAACCTTAACACCACTTAAATCGGCTGAATCTTGTTTTAGGTGTTGCTTGATTGTGTATGCATCAAGAAGTGCTTGTGTTGGATGCTCATGTGTTCCATCTCCAGCGTTAATAACTGCGGCTTGGATCCATTGAGTATCTGCCAATCGCTTTGCAGCTCCAGAGCTTGAATGCCTGATCACCACGGCATCTGCACCCATTGCTTGCAAGGTTTGAGCAGTGTCTTTAAGACTTTCACCTTTACTAACAGATGATCCCTTTGCCGAGAAATTAATAACATCCGCGGACAAGCGTTTAGCGGCGGTCTCAAAACTAATTCTGGTTCTTGTAGAGTCTTCAAAAAAGAGATTAACTACTGTTTTTCCTCGTAATGTTGGAAGTTTTTTATTCGGTCCCTCTGTAATGATTGCGAGCTCTTTTGCTGTGGACAAAATTCCCATCGCGCTTTCTCTAGTTAAATCATCTATCGACAGAAGATGGCCAGTAATCATTTGAGTAGCTCCACTAGATCTTCTTCATCTAATTCCGCTAAATGCACTTTCACGCTTTCTGAAATCGATGTTGGAACATTTTTCCCTACATAATCCGCGCGAATCGGTAGTTGGCGGTGTCCCCTATCTATCAATACTGCAAGTTGAACAGTTCTTGGTCTTCCCAATTCTCCAATTGCATCAAGGGCAGCCCGGATTGTGCGGCCTGAAAAGAGCACATCATCAACTAGAACAACATCTTTGCCCTCAATACCACCGGCTGGCAATGTGGTTGGCAGTATGGGTTTTGGCGGCCTAAGTCTTAGATCATCTCGATGCAGAGTTATATCAAGCACACCTTTAGCAACTGGTGCTTCAATTTCATTAATAAAAGTACAGATACGCTCGGCAAGAAAAGCACCACGAGTTGGGATTCCCATTAGAACTAAATTGTTAACACCCTGATTATGTTCAATGATTTCATGAGAGATGCGTTTGATAGCCCGATCGATCTCGGTGCCAGACAGCAAAATAGCCATTTTTTCTCCTTCGCCGCCTCTCTGGACGGATCGTTAAAGGAACGGTGGAATGTTATCAGAGGGGTGTGGATAAATAAAATCATCAATTCAACGGTGTGGCTAACCTGCCGCTATGAAGACACATAATCCGGCAGAGCAATTAAGGCAAATAAGAAAATCAAAAGGGTGGAGCTTGCAAGATGTTGAGAGCTACTCAAATGGAAAGTGGAAAGCCGTCGTTATTGGCTCCTACGAAAGAAGCGATCGGGCAATCTCGCTAAAAAAGGCAATCTCACTACTTGAGTTCTACCAGGTTCCGATCACTGAGCTATTCCCCCAAAGTGCCGAGGCGGTTAGCGCCTCTAATTTCACATTAGATCTTGGAAAAGTGAATTTAGAACAAAACCAATCAGGGGAAGTTTTGCAAAAATTCGCAAAAATGATTGCTAATCGAAGGAAAGATTGGAATGGTCAATTCTTAAGCCTTAGGAGCAACGATTTACAATTTCTATCCTTGCTTCTTTGCTTATCTCAACCTGAAACTATTGAATACCTGAAAACTAATCAATTAGTAATCAGTTAGATCGCGATTGAATCCTTGAGCTTGATAATTCTTCCTAGAACCCCGTTTATATAGCTTGAGGATTCATCGGTAGAGATGCTTTTGGCCAGCTCAACCGCTTGATCACATGCAACCTGCAAATCAATATCTGCGGCCCATAAAATTTCAAAGATCGCGATTCGTAGAATATTTCGATCAATGGCTGGCATTCGGTCCATATCCCAACCTTGGGCATAGGTGACAATTAATTCATCAATTTTAACTAAATGATCAGAAACACCTTGAAGCAGTACAGCCACATAAGGTTCTTGAGACAACTCTGTTGCTCCGCGGGCTGCGAACAATTCAGAGGCTGATACTTTTTTAATGTCAGCCTCATAAAGGAAATCTAATGCCCGCTTTCGAGCTTTACTACGGGCAGACATATTAGTTTGCGCGACCTAGATAAGCACCAGTTCGTGTATCTACCAATACAACTTCATCTTGTTTAATAAACAACGGAACCTGAACAGTAATCCCAGTTTCTACAGTGGCAGGCTTGGTGCCACCGGAAGATCTATCGCCCTGCAAACCAGGTTCGGTGTATGTAATCTTCAATTCAACAGATGCAGGCAGTTCGATAAATAATGGATTTCCTTCATGCATGGCTACTACTGCATCTGCATTCTCGAGAAGGTAATCGACGGCATCGCCAACAGTTTGCTTGCTAATTGAAATTTGATCGTAATTTGTGGAATCCATGAACATGAAATCTTCGCCGTCACGGTACAAATACTGCATATTTCTTTTTTCAACAGAAGCAACTTCAACCTTAACTCCAGCATTAAAAGTTTTTTCAACTACTTTTCCTGACAAAACTGAGCGCATCTTGGTGCGAACAAAAGCTCCACCTTTTCCAGGCTTCACATGTTGAAACTCAATTACATTCCAAAGTTGCCCATCCAAGTTCAATGTCATACCATTTTTTAAATCATTGGTCGTTGCCATGTTTACCCTGTCTTATCGTTTGATATCTTATTTGAGTCTAAAACTTATTAGGCAAGCCTACCTTGTTAACCAACCAATTTTTGCATGGCAAGTATGGCCAGCAGATAACTTTCTGCACCAAAACCAGCGATGGTTCCATTTACTACCCCGCTCACAACTGAGGTGTGGCGAAATTCCTCGCGTGATAAAGGATTGGATAGATGAACCTCAATAACTGGCGCAGTAAGCATGGCAACGGCATCTCGTATTGCATAGGAATAATGTGTAAATGCTGCAGGATTGATGATTACCGGTTGTTTCTTATCAGCGGCTTCATGCAGCCAAGAAATCAACTCACTTTCACTATCACTTTGCTTTATATCAACCTCAATTTTTAACTCAGCAGCTCGATTCTCAATCGCACTCTTTAACTGGGGATAATCTAAATCTCCGTAATAACTTTGTTCTCTAATATCTAGCCGAGATAGATTCGGACCATTTAATATGAGTATCTTCACTTGGACATTCTCTCATAAACCTTGGCTAACAGGCTTGGTGAAACATTCTCAAACCAGACAGGCTTACCAATTTTGCTTATTCCAATAAATCTAAGACTGGATCCTTGGGTTTTTTTATCTTTTCCAATTAATTTAAATAGGTATGGCCAACGTTTTCTTGGATAGGAAATAGGAAGGTTATATAACTTGGATAATTCACGATGCAAAAGCACTGCATCGGAGGATAATCCAGCCAATTCAGAACTTAGCTCAGCCGCGAAAACCATCCCTACGCTCACCGCTTCGCCATGTCGCATTCTATAATTGCTATCTTTTTCTATGGCATGTCCTAATGTGTGTCCGTAATTAAGAATCTCTCTTAGCTTGCTTTCCTTAAAATCCTTTGAAACAACATCTGATTTTACTTTCGCCGCTCTATAAACAATTTGGTCAAGATCTAGATGTTCATCCTGAACCAGATTTAAAATCTTGTAATCAGCTATAAATCCACATTTGATTACCTCTGCCATGCCAGCTGAAAAATCACGGTGTGACAAAGAATCAACAAATTTCAAATCTATCAAAACTTCCTTTGGGGAGTAGAAAGATCCAATAAGGTTCTTTCCAGATTTAGCGTTTATTCCAGTTTTCCCCCCAACAGATGCATCAACCATCGCGGCTAGTGATGTTGGAAAGGCATACCAATTAACGCCTCTTAGCCAAGTTGCTGCTGCAAAACCCACTAAATCTGAAGTTGCGCCACCTCCGAGTGAAATTAAAGCATCACCACGTTGAATTCCTAACGCTGCGCATTTGTCCCAGAGACGTTGCAAAACTTGAGTATTTTTTTGTGCTTCACCTTCAGGTGTCACAAATACCTCATACTTCTTGAGATTCATTTTAAGTTTCAACAACAATGATTTGGGAACAACCACCAGGATCTTGTTGTGCAACTTGGCTATTCGATCTAATTCATGAAGAGAATTGACACCAACCTGCACTGGGTAGTGATGTTCTGCTTTAACAGTGATAGTTTTCATAAGGTAGCTTTCAATTTATCACTGATCTGCTTAGCTACTTCATGTGGTTTTTGATTATCTGAAGAAATAGTTTGTGAGGCTAATTTTTCATAAATAGGGCGACGATCATTCATCAAACTGATCCATTGCTGGCGTGGATTCACAAGTAATAATGGCCGATCTTTATTAAATCCAATTCTTATCGCTGCTTGAGCAATTGAAACATCGATGAATACAACAGGATAATCTGCCCCACCAAGAACCTCTTGAATTTCTGGGTTAATCGGCGCTCCACCACCTAGTGAGATAACTCCGTCAAAATCTGCGAGAACTCTTCTAACTACATCAACCTCTAGCAGGCGAAAAGCAGGTTCGCCATCTTCAATGAATATTTCAGAGATCTTCTTATGTGAGATCTTCTCAATCTCAGAATCACTATCTATGAAATTCAGGTTTAACTCCTTAGCCAATGATTTGCCAATACTTGATTTACCTGCACCTGGAGGTCCGATAAGAACGATTTTTTTTAACATTACTTAATCAGAAGGTTTTTCATGTAGTTTTCATAATTACGCTTTGTTTCAGGCACGCTATCGCCGCCGAATTTTTCAAGTACTGCATCAGCCAAAACCAAGGCGGCCATCGCTTCAGCAACTATTCCAGAAGCTGGTACTGCACAAACGTCCGATCTCTGGTTGATTGCCTTTGCAGGTTCACCGGTTTTCACATCGATCGTGTCTAGTGCTTTGGGAACGGTTGAGATTGGTTTCATTGCAACTTTAACTCTCAAAATTTCTCCATTGCTCATACCTCCCTCTGTTCCTCCAGCGCGATCAGTACGACGTGCAATTGCACCCATTGAATTCTTTTCAATTTCATCATGAGCCACTGATCCGCGACGAGTTGCAGTGGCAAATCCATCACCAAGCTCGACACCTTTAATTGCCTGGATACCCATCATTGCGCCAGCTAACTTTGCATCTAATCTTTTATCCCAATGAGTATGAGATCCCAACCCAGGAGGTAAGTTATAAGCCAAAACTTCAACGACTCCACCGAGAGTATCTCCGTCTCGATGAGCTGCCTCAATCTCTTTCACAATTGCGTCACTAGTTTTCTTATCAGCACATCTAACCGGATCCGCATCAATTCGTGCTCGATCCAAAATTTGAGGTAATTCATAATTCTCAGGTATTGAAACTTTGCCAATTGAAACAACGTGACTTAATATTTCTATTCCAACACTCTGTTTTAAAAAAGCACGGGCAACTGCACCAAGTGCCACTCGGGCAGCAGTTTCTCTAGCACTTGCTCGCTCCAAAATTGGTCTAGCATCTGAAAAACCAAATTTCTGCATTCCTACTAAATCAGCATGACCAGGTCTTGGCCTAGTAAGTGGCGCGTTTCTGGCCAGATCCTTTATTTCCTCTTCTGGAACAGGATCTGCACTCATTATTTTTTCCCACTTAGGCCATTCTGAATTCGCAATTTGAATTGCAATTGGCCCGCCTTGGGTTACGCCATGCCTAATTCCACCCGTAATAGTTATTTTGTCAGCTTCAAAATTTTGACGAGCACCGCGACCAAAACCCAATCGGCGTCGAGATAAATCTAAATCTATTTCAGCACTTGAAACATTGACTTGAGCCGGAATTCCTTCAATGATTGCAGACAGAGCTGGACCATGTGACTCACCAGCAGTTAACCAACGTAACAATTTTTTCTCCGCTCAGGAATTGATGTCCTATTCTCTCAGATAACAGGCTGATCTCGTTGCCATTTACCCTGTTGGTACCAAAAAAATAGCTAAATAACTTCCGCCAATCATGAATGGGGCGAACGGAATCGCCTTCTTAGGATCTCTCAAAGAACTGATTCCGCCGAGAATCCAGGCGATACCAGTGGAGTAAAACAAAACTTGAAAACTGGGACATAAAAGTGCGCAAAAAAATGAGAGATACACATCTCCTACCCCAAGTTTTCCTTTATTAATTAACCAAATAAATAAATAGATGCTTAAGTTCGCCAAAGCTATCCACCAGTTTCGCCAATACAAAGGAAATAGAAAAATGGCAACAATCAGCAGATCAATATTTCTTATTAAATGGTTCTTAAAATCGTATATGGCAATCCAGAGAAAACAAAGAAAGACCACTAATTCCATAGCCACGCTAGAGTTTATTAAAAACTCCCATAGCTAAATCCAGGGTGTGGATTACTTGTTAGCGGCTTGTTCGGCTACCTTCAGTAATTTAGTACGCATAACATCAAAATCAAAATCCTCTTCAGAAAATTTCTGAATTTGAAACAAAGCTTGCTCCACTAGCAGTGATAATCCACCAATTACCTGCTTACCTAATCTTTGATAGTTTTCTACAAGCTTTGTTGGCCACGGATGGTAGAGCACCTCAAATAGATCCGCATTGGATTCATTTACTACAAAGTTATCCGTAGATCCTTTAGGAGTAGTAGAAATAATTAAGTTACTGTTTTGAATTGATGAAAAATCATTCCAATCAACAAATGCGATATCAGTATCTGATGCAGATTCAATCATCTTGGAATGGCGAGAACTAGATCTAGTTAGAATCTTGACCTTGGTATTTGTTCCTTTTAACGCACCCAACGCTGCGCGTGCGGTTCCGCCAGCCCCCAAAATGGCAATCTCCTTCCCAAAATATGGAGACAATAAATTTTTGAATGCCAGTAAGTCAGTAGAAAAACCATTACCTCCGCCCGATTTAAAAACAATCGTATTTACAGAAGTTATTTGCCTAGCCACTGGTTCCACCAAATCCAAATAATCGATACATACTTCCTTCAAAGGCATAGTCAAAGCTAAGCCTCGAAAATTCTTCTTTTTTGCATCTTGATAAAAATCCCTAAATGTATTTTCATTTGCCTCAAGGGCATCAAATTCTGCATCTATTTTCAATTCTTTATATGCTGCTAAATGAATTACCGGAGACAAAGAATGACTAATTGGACTACCCGCAACTCCTAATTTAATCATTTAAACAACCCCGCATCCTCATTTTTTCTAAATTCGTTAGCCCAAACATTGAATTGTTCAAAAGATCGAGTAAATCTAGTGTCATTTGGTTTTACTGTAACGTAATAGAGCCAGTCGCCGTCGGCTGGGGAAACTGTTGCTTTCATGGCATCAAATCCCGGGTTACTAATAGGTCCGGGAGGTAAGCCACGATACTTATAAGTGTTGTACTTTGAATTGATATCCAATTTCTTATAGGGCAATCTAATTTTGCCTCTCGTATTTGTTGCGTAATCAATTGTGGCGTTTATTTGAAGGGGCATACCAATTTCTAAGCGATTTTGAATTACCCTCGAAATCTTTGGAAAATCAACAGCATCCCCCTCAGACTGAATCATGGAAGCCATTATTAACAAATCATATGGTGAGTATGTCTTGTACCCCTTTGTTATGCCACTCTCAGCAGCCGCCAGATAAAACCTATTTGCCATTTGAGTTATAGCTTCATCAAAGGTTGTTCCTGGAAATAAAGGGTACTGCGCTGGGAAAAGAAAACCTTCAATGTTTGAAGTTCCATAAATAGGATCAATTACAGTCCTGCCTGAATATGAACCGGTAACTAATTTCGATTTCTTAAGTAAGTCGAAGATCTCTGTTTTACGCAAGCCTTCAGCAAAGCCGAACAATCCCTGATTTCGCTTTGAATCAAGTAACTGCTCAAATGCTGATTGAGCCGAAATTGCCTGGTCTAACTTATGCAAACCTGGAGAGATCGACATCGATTGCTTATTGTTAATGGCTATTTTGTTAAACACTTTTTCTGTTTTTATAACGCCTAAATCTTTCAACTTACGTGCTATTTCAAAACCCGTATCACCAGGCTCTACTAGAACATCAACTTTGATATTTGAAGTCGTTGCTCGAAAATCATTAAGCAAAAAAGTGTTGTGGACCAAAATCAAGCCGGATGTTGCAAGAACCAAAGTTGTTAACCCAAGCAGTAATCGCTTCAAATTTGCGCCCCTATTTTGTTCCCAGATCTCTCGTTATTGATTGCAGATTCGAGGATATTAACTGCTGCGATTTGATCAATTATTGCTTTGCTATCTTTGTCTTTCCGTCCAATAGAGCGCATTTGAGATAAAGCCGAAGAAGTACTTAATCTTTCATCTACTAAGTAAATTGGTCCATGAAAGATTTTTTTAATCAAATCTGCAAAAGCCAATGCTTGAATAGACTTCTGACTAACCTCTCCAGATAGATGCTTTGGATCTCCAACAACTACATAAATCGGATTTACATCACTAAAAATATCTGTTAGCTTGGCTAGGATCTGCTCATCATTGACAATGGTTGCATGAGGTGAAACCAAAATAGTTTGTTCATCTGATGTTGCAACACCTATTCGCTTTTCACCATAATCAAAGGCGATTCTGCGGCCAACCTTTAGGGAATTAATCATTACCCACCAGGTTATTTACTCGCTTTTGCAGAAACTAATTTGTGGATTTCTTTAAATGCCTCTGAAATCAATTTTGCTTCAGTACCACCACCTTGAGCAAAATCATCTTTCCCACCGCCACCGCCGCCAAGAATATTAGAACCAATTTTAATTAATTCGCCTGCCTTAATTCCCAACTGGTTTGCTTCTTTGGATGCCGCGCAAACGATTACTGGCTTGTTTGCCGATACGGTTGATAGAACCACTACTGAATTTTTAGTTCGATTCTTAAGATCTAACGCAATGGTTCGCATATCTTCCATTGAAATTTCAGCAGCCAATTGCTCAATAATGAGATTAATCTGACCCAGATTCTTTGCATTGTTAGTTAGAACAGCAGCTGAGGCTAAAGCTTTTTCAGTTCGAACTACTGACAACTCTTTTTCCATTAACTTCATTTTTTCGACTAATTCAGAGATTCTCTGTGGTAGCTCTTCAGCCCTGGTTCCTTTTATGATTTCCGTTAAAGAGTTCAGTAATAAATGCTCACGCGCTAAATACTGATATGCATCAATACCCACAAGCGCCTCCACGCGCCTAACACCGGCACCAATTGATGATTCTGATAAAAGCTTTACTACACCTAATTGTCCAGATCGATCCACATGCGTGCCACCACATAATTCCTTCGCCCAATCACCAACACTTACAACTCTTACCTGGTCTCCGTACTTCTCTCCAAACAAAGCCATCGCACCAATTGATTTTGCCGCCTCTTGTGACATAACTTCGGAATGAACTTGTAAATCGGCAATCAGAAGTTCGTTGACCCTGCTTTCAACATCATTTAGTACCGAATCAGGAACTGCTGATGTGGATGGGAAATCAAATCTAAACCTTCCTGGAGCATTTTCCGATCCAGCTTGAGTGGCTGTTTCTCCAAGTGCTTCGCGGAATGCTTTATGAACCATATGAGTTGCAGTATGGGCTCGAGATATTGCAAGGCGTCTGTCTAGATCAATTTCTGCAAGAACTTGCTCACCATTTTTTACAGTTCCGCTAATCACTGTTCCCCTATGAACAATTAAGCCAGGTACAGGAGACTGAACATCATCTACTTTTATAAGTGCGCCATTTCCTAATTTAATCGTTCCATTGTCTGCTAATTGCCCTCCACCTTCTGCATAAAAAGGTGACTGATTCAAACAAATCTCTACATCTGTACCAACATTAGCTTCCCCAATTTGCGCGCCATCAATTAACAACGCCGTGATTTTTCCTTCACTGGAAGTTTCCTTATAGCCCACAAATTTGCTTGAACCAAACTTATCAATCACGCTGCGATATTCAGTTAAATCAGTATGGCCACTCTTCTTGGCTTTTGCATCAGCCTTTGCGCGATCCCGCTGCTCATTCATTAGTTTTCTAAAGCCAGATTCGTCAACACCAAGGCCTTGCTCTTTCGCCATTTCCAAAGTCAAATCAAATGGAAAACCATAAGTATCGTGCAGTTTGAAAACTGTATCAGCCGATAGCGAAGTTGATTGAACTTTTTTCAAATCAGTAGCTGCGATATCAAAAATACTTGTTCCACTTTTCAGGGTTTGGATAAAACTTTCCTCTTCAGACTGGGCAATAGATAAAATTCGTTCTGAACCTGAAACTAGTTCTGGATACTGTGGCCCCATCGCTTGAATTGAACTTTTAATCAACTCTGACATTATTAAATCTTGTGACCCAAGTAATCGCATATTTCTTATGGTTCGACGCATCATTCTTCTTAGAACGTATCCTCGACCCTCGTTACCGGGAGTAACACCATCGCCAATCAACATCATGGCAGTTCGTGCGTGGTCGGCAACAACTCTTAAAGAAACATCACTCTTGATATCTTTACCGTATTTAACTTTAGTTAGTTCAGAGGCTTTATCAAGAATAATTCGAGTTGTATCAATCTCATAGATGTTTTCAACTCCTTGGAGCAATGCTGCGGTTCGCTCCAATCCAAGTCCGGTATCGATATTTTTCGCTGGAAGTTCACCCACGATTGGGAAGGCGTTCTTATCTCCGCCCTCACCTCTAATATTTTGCATGAAAACCAAGTTCCAGATTTCTAAATATCTGTCCTCATCAGCGATGGGTCCGCCCTCTTTGCCATAAGCACTTCCACGATCAAAATAAATTTCAGAACAAGGTCCGCATGGACCTGGCACACCCATCGACCAAAAATTATCTGCCATCCCTCTCCGCTGGATACGATTCTTTGGTACTCCTACTTGCTTCTCCCATATATCAGCAGCTTCATCATCATCTTGATAAACCGTTACCCAAAGTTTGTCTTCACTAAAACCATATCCACCATCAGAAGTTGATTTCGTAAGTAGTTCCCAGGCTAAAGATATGGCTCCCTCTTTAAAGTAGTCACCAAAAGAGAAATTTCCACACATTTGAAAAAAGGAAGCATGTCTTGTGGTTTTACCTACCTCATCAATATCTAAAGTTCTAACGCATTTTTGAACCGAAGTTGCCCGCTTATACGGTGCTTTAACCTCACCTAAAAAGTATGGCTTGAAGGGAACCATGCCTGCATTTACAAGAAGTAAATTTGGATCATCAGCAATCAGTGAGGCTGATGGAACAAATGTATGTGGTAAATCCAAAGAGTTTTCTGATTCAAAATACTTCAGCCATCGAGAACGTATATCGGCAGAATTCATGGCTACGCTTTCGCTTTACTTTTTTTCTTACCCTTTTTCTTAAGCTTTGCAGCAGTAAATATTGCAGCGGCGGCCTTCATAGCCATTGGGTTCTCATCTAGAAATGATTCAGTTGCACCAGAAACTTTTTTAGTAAGGTTCTCAATAGATTTACCAGCATTGCTTAAGCTTTTCAGCGGGCCATTAATCATTGCAATAGTTTTGGTGATCTCATCAATCAATCTAGATGCACGGATGACCGTATAGGCGATAGCCACCGCTATCACCGCTAGCGATGATGCTGCAATTATTGTTGCTATTCCACCTGGGCCCATGTTGGGAAGAATACCTGAAAAGCAGGTAACTACTTGGCAGGAGCTGGAGTATCGACCCCAGACTCTTTCCGCTGTGCAGGGGTAATTGGAGTTGGTGCGCCAGTCAAAGGATCTCCGCCGCTGGCAGTTTTAGGAAATGCAATCACTTCTCGAATCGATTCAGCACCAGCAAGCAATGCACATAAACGATCCAAACCTAAGGCGATTCCGCCATGAGGAGGTGGTCCATAATTAAATGCTTCTAGAAGGAATCCAAACTTACTTTCAGCCTCTTGTTGAGATAGTCCGATTGTTTTGAAAACTCTTTGCTGCATCTCCCGCTTATGAATACGAATAGATCCTCCGCCAATTTCATTTCCATTTAAAACTATGTCATAGGCATAAGCCAATGCATCCGATGGGTTAGTGTCGAAATTATCTGCATACTCCGGCTTGGGACCAGTAAATGGATGGTGAACTGCCGTCCAACCAGAAGCAGGATTCTCAGCATCTACCGGCTCAAACATTGGGGCATCCACGATCCATACAAACTTCCAAGCTTTATCATCAATTAAACTACAACGTTTACCGATTTCTAACCTGACAGCACCCAGTAAGTTTTGTGAAGAAGATCTATTACCGGCTGCAAAAAATATCGCATCACCATTTCTTGCCCCGACAAATGATGCTATTTGAGTGCTTTCCTTTTCAGAAAGATTCTTTGCAACTGGGCCACTCAATGTTCCATCATCGCCTACCAAAATATAGGCAAGGCCTTTAGCACCTCTTGCTTTAGCCCAATCTTGCCAAGCGTCTAGCTCTCTTCGAGGTGAACTAGCACCTCCTGGCATAACCACTGCCCCGACATACTCTGCTTGAAATACTCTAAAGGTTGTCTCCTTGAAGAATTCAGTTACATCTTTAATTCTATTTTCAAATCTTAAATCAGGTTTATCAGAACCATAGTCAGTCATTGCATCTTTATATGTCATATGAGGAATCGGAGTTGGAATTTTGTAATTCAATACCTTATCGAATACCTTAGTCAAAACTTTTTCAGCCACTTTTAAAACATCTGCTTGATCTGCAAATGAAATCTCAATATCTAGCTGGGTGAATTCAGGTTGGCGATCGGCGCGAAAATCCTCATCTCGAAAACATCTGGCAATTTGATAATAACGTTCCATTCCAGCCACCATTAGAAGCTGCTTAAATAATTGTGGAGATTGTGGAAGGGCATACCAAGATCCTGGCTGCAATCTGACTGGCACAAGGAAATCTCGCGCTCCCTCCGGAGTTGAACGAGTTAGATATGGCGTTTCGATCTCTAGGAAATCTTCAGCATCCATAACATCTCTGATTGCGGAAGTAACTTTGGATCTAAGTCTTAAATTCTTTGCAGGACCTTCTCGACGTAAATCAAGGTACCGATATTTAAGTCTAACTTCCTCAGAGATATTGCCAATGTCTCCACTATCTACCGGAAATGGTAGTGCTGAAGCTTCACTTAAAACATCCAAAGAAGTACACACCACTTCGATTTCACCAGTTGGAATCTCTTTGTTTTCATTTCCAGCAGGCCTTGCTTTAACTTCTCCATGTATTAAAACACACCACTCTGCGCGTAACTCTCCAGCAATTTTTTCATCGTTGATTACAACTTGAACTGCCCCGGTTGAGTCTCTTAAATCAATGAATGCAACTCCACCGTGATCACGGCGACGCGCAACCCAACCTGCTAAAACGACTTTGCTGCCAATTGCGGTTGAGTTCAAGGCTCCTGCGTCATGAGTTCTTAACATTAATTATTCTTTCCAAGTCTTTTGATTAATTCAGAGGGCGTAAGGCTACTAGAAATAATTTCTCCGCTGCTCATCAATTTCAGCTGTCCCATGCCGGAATTAATCTCATCATCACCAATCACAAGTCCATATTTAGCACCACTTTTATCAGCTGCTTTCATGGCCCCTTTTAATGCTCTATCGCCAAATGCCATGTCGCATGAAATGCCCGCTATCCGAAGTTGGGTTAGTAATTTGAAAGCAAGAGCTTTAGCAGGATGAGATATTGGTGCGATAAATAGTTCAATTTGATTTAAGTTATCGGGTAATGAGCCTTCAGCTTGGCATGCCATCAATATTCGATCAACACCTAATCCAAAGCCAATTCCACTCACATCAGAACCGCCTAGTGAATTCATCAATCCGTCATAGCGGCCTCCGCCACCGATACCAGATTGCGCTCCAAGCATCTCATGATCAAATTCGAAAGTTGTTCCCGTGTAATAATCCAAGCCTCGGACCATATAAGGATTTACCTGGTACTTAATTCCAATATCATTCAAAATGTTTTTCACCGCTTCAAAATGTTGAACACTATCTTTATTTAAGTAATCTAGTAACAAGGGAGCCTTAGCCATCAATTCCTTGATTTCGGCACGTTTGTCGTCAAATAATCTCAAAGGGTTGATCTGAGCCCTCGCTGATGTAGCCTCATCTAAATCTAGCCCAGCGATATATTTCATTAGATCTTTGCGATGGGCTTGTCTACTTTCTGTATCTCCTAAAGAGGTTATGTTCAATTTGTATTTGGTTAATCCCAAGGCTTTAAACGCAGAATCTGCTACGGCAATTACTTCAACATCAATTTCTGGATCGGTATAGCCGATTGCCTCAATTCCAACTTGGTAGAACTGTCGATATCTACCAGCTTGCGGACGTTCAGCCCGAAAAAATGGACCGGTATAAAAAAGTTTTACCGGTAATTGACCTCTATCTAAGTTATGTTCTATTACCGCACGCATTACTCCAGCTGTTCCTTCTGGCCTTAGAGTGATTGAACGCCCACCTCGGTCTTCAAAGGTATACATCTCTTTACTAACTACATCGGTTGATTCACCAACTCCGCGGGTAAAAACTTCAGTATCTTCAAAAACTGGTAACTCAATTAGGTTATAGCCTGCAAGACGAGCTGTTCTCAATAATTGATCTCTTACATACTCAAATTGGTTTGAGTTTGGCGGGAAATATTCGCTAACTCCTTTAGGCGCTTGAAATTTACTCAAAATTTCACCGCCCGCCTTGGTCCAAAAAATCGCTCTGCAAGTAAGGATTTCTTACACGCTCTATGCCGATTGTAGTTTGCCCCCCATGCCCAGGCAGGACATTTAGCCCATCTGGCAGGGTTAATATTCGTTCGCGCAAGGTTTTTCGCATATCAAGTGCCGATCCTGTTGGCAGATCTGTTCTGCCGATACTGCCAGCGAACAAAACATCGCCCGAAATCAAATGCTGATCATCAACTGTAAAGATCACAGAACCCTTGGTGTGGCCAGGGGCGAAGATGGAGGTCAGTTCTAAACCGGCTAATTCAAATGTCGAAAAATCCTGCACCTCAACTATTTCTGATGGTTCATAAAAGTTTTCACTACCAAAAGCATTTAAGAATTGTTCGCTAACCCCTCCAGAATCTAATGCGCCAAGTGGGTTGGAAAGCAAAAAACGATCATTACCGGTAATAAATGTTCGCATCGGAATCGATTTAGTAAGTGGAAGTACTGAAAAAGTATGATCTAAATGTCCATGAGTGACTAATACCGCAACTGGCTTTAAATTATGTTCTCTAACTTTGCTAACAATCTGATCAACTAAGTTTGGCTTGGCCATTCCCGGGTCAACAATTATGCATTCTTCTGATTCACCTGCGGCAAGAATCCAGCAGTTGGTTTCAAAATAAGGGGCAACTACCCGGTCGATCAGCATCGCCTACCCCGTTCTCCACAGTTTTTTGCGTTCAAATTTCCCTTAAAGATGGTGCTTAGGCTATCTTTTAGCCAGCTCCAAACCCAGTAATCAAAGGCTTAAATAGCCAACTGATTACTACGCCCCCACATACCGAGATCTGCTTTGCAGAGATCGCGCAACGAAAGGTCAACGACAATGGATAACTTAGCAACACCAAACCTTTCGAACACTGGGGCAGCATCAGCACTTATTGGAGATCCCGCTAAATTTGGTCGAGTTGGCGAAGATGGAACAGTTTATGTAATAACCCCCGAAGGTGATCGAGCAGTTGGCTCTTACCCAGGCAAAACATCTGAAGAAGCTTTGGCTTACTTTGTTAAAAAATTTGAAATGGCAGCATCAGAAGTTGCACTTTTAGCAGCCCGAATTAGATCAGGGGCGATGGTGCCAAGTGATGCGCACGAAGCCGTTAATAAATTACGCACTCAGATCTCAGGGCTTAATGGTGTTGGAGATTTAGCAAACCTTGCCGCTTCATTAGAAAAAATTCCTGCACTGATTACTGAGCATGAGGGGGCTTATCAAGCAAAGAAAGCTGCCCAAAACGCAGAGCGTGAGGCTCGTAAAATTGAGGCTGCTGCAATTAAAGAGAAAATTGTTGCCGAAGCCGAATCTTTGGTTGAGTCAGTGGCTTGGAAAGTCACTACCGCAAGGCTTAAGGTTTTGTTGGATGAATGGAAAAAAGCACCTCGCTTAGATAAGAAAGTAGATACAGCTTTATGGAAGAGATTCTCATCCTCTAGAAATAAATTCGATAAGCGACGCCGCATCCATTTCGCAAATTTAGATAGCGAACAGAAAAAGGTAGCCTCAACTAAAGAAACTATTGTAAAGGAAGCTGAATCACTAGCGAATTCGAAAGAGTGGCTGAACACTGCTAAGCAGTTTAAATCTTTGATGGATCAATGGAAGGCTTCTGGTCGAGGTAAGAAATCTACCGATACAGTTCTATGGAACCGATTTAAAGCAGCACAGGACACTTTTTTTGCAGCTAAGAATGCAGATATGGATAAGCGAAAAGGTTCGATGGCTGAAAACTTGGCAAAGCGCGAAGCGATGATAAGTGAATTTGAATCCTTATTGCCAATCTCTGATTTTAAATCAGCCAGAAAGAACTTTAATGATTTAATGTTTAAATGGCAGAAGATCGGAATGACTGACCGCAAGAAACGCTCTTTTTTTGATGCAAAGATCAAGAAAATTGAAAATGAAATTATTGAACTTGAGCAGAGTTTCCAAAGAAAATCAGATCCAACTGCAATCGCCCAAGCCAATAAGGTTGTTCAGGGATTAGCAGAAGCGATTGAAAATTATGAAAAACAAGCTGCAAAAGCTGAAGCAGCCGGACAAACTGCTAAAGCAATGGTGGCTCGTGAGGCTGCTGCTGCTCGAAGAGTTTGGTTAGATCAGGCTCAAAAAGGGTTAACTGAATTCAATAGTTAATTGTTGAATACCCTATCAACATCGTAAACACCTTCGATTGTACGTACAGAAGCTAGTACCGCATCTAAGTGAGAAGCATCTGCCATTTCAAAAGTGAATTTAGATATAGCTGTTTGATCCTTATTGGTCACAACCGAGGCACTTAAAATATTCACATGTTGATCTGACAAAGCTTTTGTTACATCAGATAACAATCTAGCTCTATCTAGGGCTTCAACTTGGATATTAACCAGGAATGTACTCTTTGCAGAAAGATTCCATTTCACTCCCACCATTCTGTCGCCCTGATGAGCCTTCAAATCGAGGATATTTATACAGTCCATTCGGTGAACGGAAACCCCACTTCCCCTAGTTATAAATCCAGTAATTTCATCTCCCGGAACCGGAGCGCAACAACGGGCTAATTTAACTAAAACATCATCTGCGCCTTCAACATCAATACCTGTGACACTCTTTCGACTTCTCTTCACAGGTGCAATTAGCGATGTTAGGTCATTTTCTGGATGACTCTCCCCTGTGCCAAGTAGCACCATCAACTTTTCAATAACTGAATGTGCTGAAATATGTCCGTTGCCTACTGCTTCATATAGAGATTCAATATCTTCAAATCGCAAATCATGAGCTAGTTCAAGTAATGCATGACCCCCTAGAATTTTCTGAATAGGCAATCCTGCTTTACGCATCTGACGAGCTATTGATTCTTGTCCTGCTTCGATTGCTTCTTCTTTACGTTCTTTTGAAAACCACGCTTTAATTTTTGATCTTGCCCGTGAGGATGTAACGAAATTCAACCAATCATGGCTTGGCGCAGCATTAATACTCTTGTTAATTACGATATCAACAACATCGCCATTAACTAGATGAGATTCAAGGGGAACAAGTTTTCCATTGACCTTGGCACCAACGCATTTGTTTCCTACCTCGGTGTGAACAGCATAAGCAAAATCAACTGGTGTAGATCC
This sequence comes from actinobacterium SCGC AAA028-A23, assembly GCA_000378905.1. Lineage (GTDB taxonomy): Bacteria > Actinomycetota > Actinomycetes > Nanopelagicales > Nanopelagicaceae > Nanopelagicus. The sequence continues at coordinate 2,505 of KB900551.1, read as the reverse complement.
AGACGGAAGTGCAATTACGCTGCCCTTAGGTGTAAAAACAAAAACCTCAGGAGTGCGCAGGTCATATCGCAATGTTTCTAAAAAATCACCAACATCTTCACTTTCCTGTTGCCATTCATGCAATTGCTTTAACCACATAACTTCAGGTCCGGTACCAACCTCTGCACCCTTTGCCTTATATTTCCAATGTGCCGCGATTCCAAATTCAGCCCGGGCATGCATATCAAATGTTCTAATCTGAATTTCAACTGCTTTTCCATTAGGGCCAATTACAGTTGTGTGAAGAGATTGATAAAGATTGAATTTTGGCATTGCAATGTAATCCTTAAATCTTCCAGGAACCGGACTCCAACGTGCGTGTATAGCACCAAGCGCGCCATAACAATCACGAACAGAATCAACAAGAATACGAATACCAACCAAGTCATAGATGTCATTAAATTCGCGCCCTCTAACAACCATTTTTTGATAAACACTATAAAAATGTTTTTGCCTGCCAGTTACCTGAGCCTTGATCTCTTCCGAATTCAAGTCAGTATCAATTGCTGTGATGACTTCGGAAGTTAACAAATCTCGAGCTGGTGATCGCTCGCCAACTAATCTTTCAATCTCCTCATACTTCTTAGGTTCTAGAATACGAAAAGAAAGATCCTCAAGCTCCCACTTGATCGCATTCATACCCAAGCGATGAGCAAGTGGTGCATAGATATCTAGAGTTTCTCGTGCCTTGCGGGAAGCAGTCTCATTTGGGATGAATTCCCATGTTCTTGCATTATGCAAACGATCAGCTAATTTAATTACCAATACTCGAATATCGCGTGACATTGCAACAACCATTTTGCGTAATGTTTCTGCCTCGGCGATTGGTCCGTAAGTTAATTTGTCTAATTTAGTAACCCCATCCACTAAAGAGGTAACTTCATCGCCAAACTCCGCTTTGATTTGCTCAATTGAATATGATGTATCTTCAACAGTATCGTGAAGTAATGCCGCCATTATTGTTGCAAGATCCATGCCAAGGTCAATGAGTATTTGCGCAACTGCAACCGGATGGGTTATGTAAGGCTCACCAGATTTACGTAATTGACCAGAGTGCGCTTTCTCTGCGGCGATAAATGCTCGCTCTAAATCTGAGTTTGAAAAACCAGGATGAGATCGCGTCAACCCGTCAACCAACGGCTTTAACAATTGTTGAGTTGTCATAGCACCTTGGCTGTCTAACTTAAATCAATGATTAACGGCGGCGATCGCGTTTAGGTTGATTACGAGGGCCACGATTTGCCTCAGGTGTAATCGAACTTGATGTTGAAATTTTCTCTCCACGATTTCCTACGCGTTTTGCTAATGCTTGCATCGCTGGTTCACGCTCGCGAAGAACTGCAAGTATTGGTGTAGCAATAAAGATTGATGAGTAGGTTCCAGTAGCCAAACCGATAAACAGCGCCAAGGAAAGATCTTTTAAGGTACCTGCACCTAGTAGTCCAGCTCCAACAAATAGAATAGAACCAACTGGCAAAAGTGCGATCAAAGAGGTATTGAAGGATCTAACTAAAGTTTGATTTACAGCAAGATTTGCAGCCTGTGAGTATGTGCTCTTTCCGCTTGCAGCAATCCCCTTAGTGTTTTCTCGCACCTTATCAAACACAACAACGGTGTCATAAAGTGAATATCCTAAAATAGTTAAGAATCCAATTACGGTAGCAGGGGTTACCTCAAATCCAACCAAAGCATAAATTCCAACTGTAATAAACACATCGTGAACCACTGAAATGATGGCTGCGATCGCCATCTTAGATTCAAATGCCATCGCAAGGTAAAGCATTACAACAAATAGAAAACCAAACAAACCATATAGTGCTTTTCGGGTGATTTCCTTACCCCAAGATGGTCCAATTATTTGAGAATCAATTGAATCAATTGAAACATTGTATTTAGCAGCTAATTGAGCTTCAACCGCATTTTGTTGCGTTGAAGTTAGCGCATCTGTCTGTACTCGAACTTTGTCATTACCAATTTTTTGAACGATTGTTTGTGTAGTAATTCCAGCTTCATCCAAAGCGCTTTCAGCAGTTTGAATTGATGCATTAGTCGACGTTACAGTGAAAGATGAACCGCCTTTAAACTCAATACCTAAGTGAAGGCCTTGGGTGAATAAAGTTACTGCGGAAGCAAGGATCAACAGCCCAGAGATTGAATACCAAATCTTACGCTTGCCAATGAAATCTACTGAAGTTTCGCCTCGATATAACCGACCACCTAGGCCTGAAAACTTTGCCATTACTTCACCTCTCCTGCCTGTGGTATTTGTTTCTCGACGATACCTAACGATTTTGCTGAAAAACCAGACAATGGATGACCATTACTGAAGAATGAGTATCTAGCTAACACAGTGACCAATGGTTTAGTAAAGAAGAAAACTACAATTAAATCAATTATTGTTGTTAAGCCGAGTGTAAAAGCAAAACCACGTACGCCACCAACAGCAAAGAAATAAAGCATGATGGC